>JAIXQY010000155.1 GCA_027485485.1 Sphingomonadales bacterium
AGGCCCCAGCGGGCGAGCAGGATGATCACCACCACCTGTGGCAGGGCCATCGTCCAGCAGGCGACTTCGGCGGCGTTGCGCTCACCCAGTTGCACCGGCAGGCTGTTGACGCCGGATTGGGCATCGCCCTTCACCGCCTTGAAATCATTCAGCACCATGATGCCGTGCGCGCCCAACGAATAGAGGCACAACACCCAGATGATGCGCGAATCCGGCATGCCGCCGGCCATCACGGCGGCACCGGTGAACCAGCTGACGCCTTCATAAGCAAACGCGCACACGAACGGCCCCGTCCAGCCATCGGCCTTGAAGCGCAGCGGCGGCGCCGAATAGGCCCAGGCCAGGGCCACGCCAACGATGGTAGCCACGCCCACCACCGGGCCGATGAGAAAGCCCACCGCCAGACCGATGATGCTGCCCAAGATGGCGATATACAGGCCCCAGCGGCCGGGGATGCGGCCGGACGGGATGGGGCGTTGCGGTTCGTTGATGGCATCGACATGGCGATCGAACCAATCGTTGATGGCCTGGCTGTTGCCGCACACCAAAGGCCCGGCCAGCAGCATGCCGGCTATCAGGAAGCCGATGCGATCGCTCATCGGCACGCCAGACGAGACCACCCCGCACATGAAGGCCCACATCGGCGGGAACCATGTGACGGGCTTGAGCAGTTCCAGCACAGCGCGCGGGCTGGGCAGGCCGGTGGTGGCCGGCAGCACCTGATCGGCGCGCGGTGGGGGCACATGTTCCATGGCCGGCAAACTAGTCTTGCCGGCCCGAAGGCGTCAACGCTGCGAGACACTTGCGCAGGCCAGCGCCACCTTTTGTCGCGTGCAAACCGGCCGCAGCGGGCAATCAGCTGTTGTCGTTGCTGCTGTCGCTGTCGCCCAGATTGCCCAGGCCGTGCCGGTGCAGCTTGGAATAGAGGCTCTGGCGCGAGAGGCCGAGGATTTCGGCGGCCGAGGCGCGATTGTCGTCGGTGTAGTTCAGCGCCGCCTCGATGCAGAGCCGCTCGATCAGATCGGTCGATTCGCGCACAATATCTTTCAGGGAGACGCGGCCGACCAGATCGGTGAGCTGGCTCATCGGCAGCGAGGCGCCCGCCGGCTGGCTGGCATCGCGCGCCAACGGGCGGATGGCAAAGCCATGGCGCAGGCTGCCGGGCTCACCAGATGACACGGCGGACACCTCAACCGGCTCGCCCTCGCTGGACGCCGGATCGCCGGTGCCCGATCGCACGATGGTGGCAAAGCCGCGCACGGCGCCATGATCGCGCAGCGCGGTGGTGAGCACGCCCAGATCTATGCCGGGGCGGCCGAGATAGCGGCTGACCGGCTGGCCCACCAGATCGGCCAGCCGGGCCAGCCCGACCAGATCGAGGAAGGCGCCATTGCCGGCAATGATATCGAAATTGTCATCGGCCAGCACGAACGGATCGGGCATGCGCTCCATCGCGGCCGCCAGTGGCTCGCCCGCGGCCGGCGTGGCCAGTTCCAGCGGCGCCAGCCGGATCAGCAGGCGGTTGTCGCGATCCTGGCGGAACAGGCTGGCTGCCATGGCAAAGCTTTGGCCGCTGGCCAGCCGCAGCCGCGCCGGGTGGCGCTGTTCCGTCACGGTGAGCGCGCCCAGCGCCGCGATGGTGCCATCATGATCGGCCGGATGCACCAGCGCGGCAAAATTCAGGCCATCCAGCGCCTGGGCGGAAAGCCCGGTGGCGCGGCGGGCGGCCGCATTGGCTTCCAGCACGCAGCGGCTGGCAGCATCGATGATGAAGATCGGTTCGGCAGCGGTGTCGAACAACAGGCGGTGGCGGGTTTCCAGCTGGCGCAGCCGCATCGAATCGCGTTCCATCGCTGCTTGCGCCCGCACCAGCCGCTGTTGCAGGCTGGCCGCCACCCGCTGATCGCGGGCAATGGCAAGGCGGCGGCCACCGGGCAGCGGCAGGGTCAGCCATTTCAACGGCAGATCACCGTTGGCGCCAACATGGTTTGCCTCGCGCCAGCGCGGCGCGATGGCATCGTTCAACAGGCCATCGATCTTGGCTTCACTGTCGGGCAACGCCGTGGCGCGCCAGTCGTCACCTTGCCAATCCTGCACCTCGTCCGCTTCGATATCGCCGCTGCCCACATGCACCTGATCGATGCGGCCGGCGGCGCTGATCACCAGCACCAGATCGGCCGCGGCCAACAGGGCGGCCAGGGCACTGTCGGGCCGGCCGGCGACCAGGGCGGAAAGATCGATCACACCATCGCTGGGCAGCGCGCTGATGTTGTTGAAGGTTCGTGCGTCCATGCCTTTATGCTCCGGCCCCCTGTTGCCGCTTCCTCGTTGCGCCGTGTGTCAACTGGTCGGGCAGTTGGCAGTCGCTGGCATGTCCCTGCCATGAACGATACGGCCCACTGCCTGTTCCTGTTGCATCAGCCCCCCACCCCAATTGCCGCCCGCGCCGACGGCTGACCGGCGAGGTGGCGCTCGGCCAGCGCCACGGCATGCGCCGCATCGCATGCCGCCGCATCGGCCCCCACCCGGTTGGCAACCGCCGGATCGCCGGACACCGCCACGCCGCCCACCACGATGAACACCGGCCAGCCCGCTGCCCGGCGCAGCGCCGCGATGGTGCGCGGCAGCGCGGCCAGCACCGGATCACTGCCGGCCGAAAGCCCGATCACGTCAAACGCCAGCCGCCCCACCAGCTGCACCAGCGCATCTTCATCCAGCGCCGGGCCCGACAGCGTGGCCCAGCCGCCACGGCGGAACGCATCCTCCACCATCATGGCGCCCAGCACATGCTGTTCGCCGGGTGCCGGCAGAATCAGGGCATGGCGCTGCATCACCGATGGTGCCGCCGCCCCCGGCGTGCGCGCCGCCAGCATCTGCACCAGCTGCTGGCAGCGCCAGCTGCCCAGCGTGACGTCAACGAAATCATGTTGATCCTGCAACCAGCCTTCGCCCAGCAGGCGCGCGGCCGGGGCAATCAGCTGTTCCATCAGATCATGGGCGGCATGGCCGGCAGCATGCAGCCCCGTCACCATGTCCATCGCGTCGGCACTGTCGTCGGCCAGCAGGGCGCGGGCCAGCAGCGGCACCATCGCCGGCGGCAACGCCGCCACCGCCGGGCGAGAATGCGGATCATGGCCCGACAACAGGCGCGGGATGATATCGGTTTCGATCAGGCGCGCCAGCGCCGCGCGGTCAGGCGCAGCGGCCGCCACGCCGCCAAAGGCAGCCTGCCGGGCCCGCTTCAAGCCTTTGGTGGCGGCGCTGGTCGCATCCGCCACAATGTCCATCATGGACGTCATCACCAACCTCCGCCGCCCGCAGGCAGCGGCTCCCATCAAATGCCGAGCGCCGGCAAGACGGGCCGGGCATCGCGACATCATGTCCTGATGCTATGGCAAGCCGTGCCGCAGGGCAACCATGGCTAGTGCAATTCACACTCTATTCGCAGCGAGGCTTTGCCGGGCTGTTCGCGGCCAGGCTTTGCCGGGAAAGTGACAGGCCAGACTGACAGCGGCCACGCAATCGCGGTTGACACAAAGGGGTGTGATGATAGGAATTTGCGTCATTCTTCGAGGGGTTGAAGGCTTGGTCGGGTCCGTTTCAGATGCTGCGTCGGCAAATGGCCAGCGGCCGTTGTACACGCCGGAAGAGCGGGTGCGGCGTGACACCTCGAAATGGACGCTGGTGCAGGGCCTGCTGGCGCCCATCCAGTTCCTGATCTTCGGCGTAAGCCTGTATCTGGTGATCGATTATCTGAACACCGGCAGCAATTATCAATGGGCCGTGTGGTCGGTGGTCGTGAAGACGCTGGCGCTCTACACGATCATGATCACCGGCGCGATCTGGGAAAAGGTCGTGTTCGGCCAATATCTGTTCCATGAAAGCTTTTTTTGGGAAGACGTGTTCTCGATGCTGGTGATCGTGCTGCACAGTCTTTATCTCTTCGGCCTGTTCACTGGGATTGCCGATGAAGGCGTGTTGTTTGCCACCGCACTCGCCGCTTATGTTGCCTATGTGATCAACGCGGCGCAGTTCGTGTGGAAATTGCGCCAGGCCCGGCTGAGTTCGCAGCCGGCCAAGTTGGCCGCCGAGTCGGCTGACGCGCCAATGCTGCAGGCTGCGGCATGAGCGCCGGCCCCGCCTCCGGCTGCGATGCGCCCCCGGTGGGCATCGATGGCATCTTGCGCGAGCGCGGCCAGCGCGAGGTGTTCTGCGGGCTCACCGGCATCATCTGGCTGCACCGCAAGATTCAGGATGCGTTTTTTCTGGTGGTCGGCAGCCGCACCTGCGCGCATCTGCTGCAATCGGCGGCCGGCGTGATGGTGTTTGCCGAACCGCGCTTTGGCACCGCCATCATCGAGGAAAAGGATCTCGCCGGCCTGGCTGACGCCAATGAGGAGCTTGACCGGGTGGTGACCCGTCTGCTCGCCCGCCGGCCCGATATCCGCATGTTGTTCCTGGTCGGCTCCTGCCCGTCGGAAGTGATCAAGCTGGACCTGAGCCGCGCGGCGCAGCGGTTGAACCAGCGTTTCAGCGATTGCCACGTGCTCAGCTATAGCGGCAGCGGCATCGAAACCACCTTCACCCAGGGTGAAGATGCCTGCCTGGCCGCGCTGGTGCCCGATCTGCCATTCACCGATGCGCACCAGCTGATGGTGGTGGGCAGCCTGCCCGATGTGGTGGAAGATCAATTCCTGCGGCTGTTCGCCGATCTGGGCATCGAACGCGTGGTGAGCCTGCCGGCGCGGCGATCGCGCCAGATGCCGGCGGTGGGGCCAAACACCCGTTATCTGCTGGCCCAGCCATTTCTGGCCGAAACCGGCGTGGCGCTGGAAAAGCGCGGCGCGGTGCATCTGCCGGCGCTGTTCCCCTTTGGCGCCGAGGGCACCACCGCCTGGCTGCACGCCGCAGCGCAAGCCTTTGGCGTGGCCGAGGATCGCTTCGAAATCGTCACCCGCCCGCCGCGCGAACGGGCGCGCAAGGCGCTGGCCGCACACCGCACCGCACTCACCGGCAAGAGCATCTTCTTCCTGCCCGACAGCCAGTTGGAAGTGCCCTTGGCGCGCTTCCTGGCCGGGGAGCTGGGCATGCGCCTGGTGGAAGTGGGCACGCCCTATCTGCACAAGGGCCATCTGATCGATGAACTGGCCGCATTGCCGCCGGGCACGCTGATTTCCGAAGGCCAGGATGTCGAAAAGCAGCTGGACCGGGTACAGGCCAGCCGGCCTGACCTGACCGTGTGCGGGCTGGGCCTGGCCAACCCGCTGGAACGCACCGGGCTGTCGACCAAATGGGCCATCGAACTCGTGTTCTCGCCCATCCATGGCTATGAACAGGCGGGCGATCTGGCCGAGCTGTTTGCCCGGCCGCTCAACCGCCGCGATGTGTTGAGGGTATAGCCCATGCAACTCACCGTCTGGACTTATGAAGGCCCGCCGCATGTGGGGGCGATGCGGGTGGCGACCGGCATGACCGGCCTGCATTATGTGCTGCACGCGCCGCAGGGCGACACTTATGCCGATCTGCTGTTCACCATGATCGAACGGCGCGACCATCGCCCGCCGGTGACCTATACCACCTTCCAGGCCCGCGATCTGGGCAAGGACACGGCCGAACTGTTCATGACCGCGGCGCGCGATGCCTATGAACGCTTCAAGCCGCAGGCGATGATCGTGGGCGCCAGCTGCACCGCCGAGCTCATCCAGGATGATCCGGCCGGTCTGGCCGAAACCATGGGCCTGGGCTGCCCGGTGATTCCGCTGGAATTGCCGAGTTACAGCCGCAAGGAAAATTGGGGCGCATCCGAAACCTTTTACCAGCTGGTGCGCGGCCTGGCCGACAAGACACGCCGGCCGCCGCCAGCGGTGGGTGAAGCCGGGCCACGCCGGCCGCGCGCCAATCTGCTGGGGCCAACCGCACTGGGCTTCCGCCACCGCGATGATGTGGTGGAAATCACCCGCCTGCTCGATCAGCTGGGCATTGATGTGCATGTGGCCGCGCCGATGGGCGCCACGCCGGCCGATCTGGTGCGGTTGGGCGAAGCCGATTTCAACATCTGCCTCTATCCCGAAATCGCTGCACAGGCGTGCAGCTGGCTGGAACGCACCTTCCGCCAGAAAACCGTGAAAACCGTGCCGATCGGCGTGAATGCCACGCGCGAATTCGTCGCCGAAGTGTGTGAAGCGGCCGGCGTGATGATGCCGGGCGCGGTGGACCAGGGCCGCATGGGCTGGTGGTCGCGATCGGTGGATTCGACTTACCTGACGGGCAAGCGCGTCTTCATCTTTGGCGACGGCACCCATGCCGTGGCCGCCGCCCGCGTGGCGAGTGAGGAACTGGGCTTCAAAGTGGTCGGCCTTGGCTGTTACAACCGCGAATTCGCCCGTGAAATCCGCGCGGCGGCAGAGAAATATGGCGTCGAACCGCTCATCACCGATGATTATCTGGTGGTGGAAGATGCCATTGCCGCGGCCGCGCCGGAACTGGTGCTGGGCACCCAGATGGAACGCCACATCGCCAAACGGCTGCGCCTGCCCTGCGCGGTGATTTCGGCCCCGGTGCATGTGCAGGATTTCCCGGCGCGTTACAGCCCACAGATGGGCTTTGAAGGCGCCAACGTGTTGTTTGACACCTGGGTGCACCCGCTGGTGATGGGGCTGGAAGAGCATCTGCTCACCATGTTCCGCGACGATTTCGAATTTTCCGATGCCGCCGGGCCCAGCCATCTGGGCCATGCGTCTGCGGCCGCCCATGCGCCCGCAGCCAGCGCGGAACCGGCCCCGGCGGCGGAAACCGCGCCTGCACCCGCCCCATCCGGGCGCGACGATCAGGCCAGTGCGACAAAACAGCCCAGCGGCTGGACCGACGAAGCACTTGCCGAACTGGGCAAAATCCCGTTCTTTGTGCGGGGGAAGGCCCGTCGGAACACGGAACGCTATGCGGCAGAGCATGGCGTTGATAGCATCACCCGCGAGACGTTGTACGAGGCCAAAGCCCATTATGCGCGCTGATACCCCGCCCTCCAAGCAGGACCGGCCCGATCATTGCCATGTGGTGATTGTCACGCTGGACAATCACCTGTCCGGCTCGATCGATCGCGCCCGTGTGCGCTTCCAGAAGGCCGGCCTGCCGGTGTCCATCGGGTTCCATGCGGCGGCCGATTGGGACAAGCCGGGCAAGCTGGAGGCGACCCGCGCCGACATTGCGCGGGCCGATATCGTGCTGGTGACGATGCTGTTCCTTGATGAACAGATTCGCATGATCAAGGATGCGCTGACGGCGCGGCGCGAAGAGTGCGACGCGATGGTCTGCCTGATGAGCCAGTCTGACGTCGTGAAGATGACGCGGATGGGCGATTATCGCATGGATGCGCCGCCCAAGGGCCCGCTGGGCTGGCTGAAGAAGCTGCGCGGCACCTCGAAGGATGGCGCACCGAACAGCGGCGCGGCGCAATTGGCGGTGCTGCGCCGCCTGCCCAAGCTGTTGAAGTTCGTGCCCGGCACCGCGCAGGATGTGCGCGCCTATTTCCTCACCCTGCAATATTGGCTGGCCGGCAGCGACGACAACGCCTTCCAGATGATTTCGGCGCTGGTCGATCGCTATGCTGCCGGGCCGCGCAAGGGCCTGCGGGGCAAGGCCAAGGTGGAAGCGCCACAGGAATATCCGGAGGTTGGCGTCTATCACCCCGATCTGAACAACGGTGCCCTTGGGCGCATGTCGGAAAAATTGTCTGACCTGCCGTGGAAGAAAGACGCCATTGGCACGGTTGGCGTGCTGATGCTGCGCTCCTATGTGCTGGGCAAGGATGCCAATCATTATGATGGCGTGATCCGGGCGCTGGAAGCCCGCGGCCTCAACGTGATTCCGGCCTTTGCCGGCGGGCTTGACCAGCGCCCGGCGATCGAAACGCTGATGATGCAGGATGGGCGCGCCACGGTTGATGCCGTCATCAACCTCACCGGCTTCTCGCTCGTTGGCGGACCGGCCTATAGCGACGCCAAATCGGCCGAGGAGATCCTCACCAAGCTGGACCGGCCCTATATCTCGGCGCACCCGGTGGAGTTCCAGACGCTGCAGCAATGGGGCGCCAACCGCCAGGGCCTGTTGCCGCTGGAAGCCACGATCATGATCGCCATTCCGGAACTGGATGGCGGCACCCAGCCGATGGTGTTCGGCGGCCGCAGCGATGCCGGCGGCGAAGCCTGCACCGGCTGTTCGCGGGCCTGCACCTGGGCACCATCCGATGGCGTGCGCGCCATGCAGAGCTGCCCGGAACGCGCCGAGGCGCTGGCCGATAAGATGGTGAAGCTGGTGCAATTGCGCCGCGCCGCCAACAAGGATCGCAAGCTGGCGGTGGTGCTGTTCAACTTCCCGCCCAATGGCGGCGCGGCTGGCACGGCGCAGTTCCTGGCCGTGTTCGATTCGCTGCACCGCACGCTGATCCGCCTCAAGGCCGAAGGCTATGATGTGGAAGTGCCGGAGAATAGCGACGAAATCCGCCGCCGGGTGATCGAAGGCAATGCCATGCAATACGGGCAAGAGGCCAATGTGCATGCCTTTGTGCCCGCCGATAAAATCGTGGCGACCGAGCCCCATCTGGCCGAGATCGAGCAGGAATGGGGCCCGGCGCCGGGCAAGTTCCAGTCTGACGGCAAGAATGTGCTGATCACCGGCGCGCAGTTCGGCAATGTGTTCGTGGGCATCCAGCCGGCCAACGGCTATGAATCCGATCCGATGCGGTTGCTGTTCGATGGCCGCTTTGCACCCACCCATGCCTTCATGGCGTTTTACCGCTGGATCCGGAATGATTTCGGCGCCCATGCCGTGATTCACTGGGGCACGCACGGCAGCCTGGAGTTCATGCCCGGCAAGCAGACCGGCATGACCATGAGCTGCTGGCCGGAGCGGATCATCCAGGATCTGCCCAACATCTATCTTTATGCCGCCAACAACCCCTCCGAAGGCGTGCTCGCCAAGCGGCGTTCGGGCGCGACGTTGGTCTCCTATCTCACCCCGGCGTTGACCAATTCCGGCCTGTACAAGGGTCTTTCCGACATCAAGGCCAGCGTTGACCGCTGGCGTTCGACCGAGCCGGGCAGCCCGGATCTGCCGGGGCTGGAAGAGATCATCGCAGAACAGGCTGCTGCCATGGATCTGGATGGCAGCGATGTCTCCAGGCTCGCTGCCAAGCTCTATGAGATCGAGCAGGAGCTGATCCCGCAGGGCCTGCACGTGTTTGGCGATGCCGAAGCCGAAGATGCCCGCATCGACATGCTGATCGCGGTGGCGCAAGCCCGGGGCGAAGTCATTGACCGCGACACGGTGGAAAAGCTGATCAAGGGCCGCATTGCCCCCAACACGGCGACCTTGCGCGAACTGGCCAGCATCAATTCTGCGCTGTCGGTCAATCATGAGATGGACGGGCTGATCCGTGCGCTCGACGCGCGCTATGTGCCGCCGGTGGCTGGCGGTGATATCCTGCGCGACCCGGAAATCCTGCCGACCGGGCGCAACATCCACGGCTTTGATCCGTTCCGCCTGCCGTCGGCCTTTGCCTGCAAGGATGGCGCGGCCCAGGCCCAGCGCATCCTCGATCGCGCCGCGGAGGATGCCGGCAAGCTGCCGGAAACCGTGGCCATGGTGCTGTGGGGGACGGACAATCTGAAATCCGAAGGCGCCCAGGTTGCGCAGGCCATGGCCCTGATGGGCGCCAATCCACGCTTTGACAGTTACAACCGCCTGTCCGGCGCGGAACTGATCCCGTTGGAACAGCTGGGCCGGCCGCGCATCGATGTGCTGGTGACGATGTCGGGCGTGTTCCGCGATCTGCTGCCATTGCAGACCAAGATGCTGGCCGAAGCCGCGCTGCTCGCCTCCGAAGCGGAAGAGCCGCTGGAGATGAACTTCATCCGCAAGCACAGCCTCGCCTATCTGGAAGAACATGGCTGTGACATGGCGACCGCCAGTCTGCGGGTCTATTCCAATGCCGAAGGCGCCTATGGTGCCAACGTCAACCTGCTGATCGACAGCGGTGGCTGGAGCGATCCCAACGAGCTGGCCGACACCTATGAGAAGCAGAAGGGCTATGCCTATGGCGTGGATGGCAAGCCCAAGCGCCAGCCTGGCCTGCTGGCCAGCGCGCTGAAGACGGTGGATTGCGCCTATCAGAATCTGGAAAGCGTCGAGCTGGGCATCACCACCATCGATCAATATGTCGACACGCTGGGCGGCATCAGCCGCGCTGTCACCCGCGCCAAGGGCGGCGAAAGCGCGCCGGTCTATATCGGTGACCAGACGCAAGGGTCCGGCAAGGTGCGCAGCCTGCAGGAGCAGGTGGCACTGGAAACCCGCACCCGCACGCTCAACCCGGTGTGGATCGAAGCCCAGCTGAAATATGGCTATGAAGGTGTGCGCCAGGTGGAAGCCGCGGTGACCACCACCACCGGCTGGTCGGCAACCACCGGCCAGGTTGATTCCTGGGTGTATCAACGCATCAGCGAAACCTATGTGCTGGATGATGCGATGCGCCAGCGGATCGCCGAAATGAACCCGCGTGCAGCGGCCAAGATCGCCAACCGGCTGATCGAAGCGGCCGACCGCAATTTCTGGCAGCCGGATGCGGACACGCTGGCTGCCCTCTACGCCGCAACCGACGCGATCGAAGACCAGCTTGAAGGTGTCGCGCCGGCCGGTTCCATGGCCGCATAAGGAGCCATCACATGACACTGATCATCGACAAGACCCGCAAGCCCGGCGACGGTGAAGGCAGTGTGCAGGTGAAACTGGACCCGTCGCAGAAGATCGAAGGCGCCAAGGTGTTCGCCGTTTACGGCAAGGGCGGCATTGGCAAATCCACCACCTCGTCCAACCTGTCGGCGGCCTTCTCGCTGCTCGGGAAGCGGGTGCTGCAGATTGGCTGCGACCCCAAGCATGACAGCACTTTCACGCTGACCAAGAAATTGATGCCCACCGTGATTGACGTGCTGGAAACTGTGGATTTTCACCACGAGGAGCTGCGCGCCGAAGATTATATGTTCGAAGGCTTCAACGGCGTGATGTGCGTGGAGGCGGGTGGACCGCCGGCCGGCACCGGCTGCGGCGGCTATGTCGTTGGCCAGACGGTGAAGCTGTTGAAGCAGCATCATCTGCTGGAAGACACGGATGTGGTGATCTTTGACGTGCTGGGCGACGTTGTGTGCGGTGGCTTCGCCGCGCCGTTGCAGCACGCGGAACGCGCCATCGTGGTGACCGCCAATGATTTCGATTCAATCTTCGCGATGAACCGGATCATGGCCGCCATCCAGGCCAAATCGAAGAATTATGAGGTGCGCCTGGCCGGCTGCATCGCCAACCGTTCGAGCAACACCGACGAGATTGACCGCTTCTGCAGCGCCACCGGCATCGACCGGCTGGCGCATCTGCCCGATCTGGACGCCATCCGCCGCAGCCGCCTGAAGAAGTGCACCATCTTCGAAATGGACGACACGCCCGAAATCGTCGCGGCCCAGAATGAGTATAAGCGGCTGGCCGCATTGCTGTGGGCCGGTGTGGACCCGTGCAACGCCCATCCGATGAAGGATCGGGACATTTTCGATTTCCTCGGGTTCGAGTGATCCGGACGGTTTCATGAACGCCCACAGCCCCAAGCATGCCCCCGGTTGGGAGGCCAAGCGCGCCAAGCTGGAAACCTATTTTGATCGCACCGCGCTTGATGCCTGGGCAGCGATGACCAGCGATGCGCCGGTGTCGAAAATCCGCGCCACGGTGCGGGCCGGGCGTGACGAGATGCGAGGCACGCTGCTGGCCTGGCTGCCGCAGGATCTGAGCGGCCGGCGCATATTGGATGCCGGCTGCGGCACCGGCATGCTGGCCATCGAAGCCGCCCGCCGCGGCGCCCAGGTGGTGGGCATCGATGTGTCGCCACAGTTGATCGAGATCGGCAAGCAGCGCCTGCCCGATGATGTGAAGGATCGGATTTCGCTGCACGCCGGGGACATGCTGGACCCGTCGTTCGGCCAGTTCGATCATATCGTGTCGATGGACGTGCTGATCCATTATGAAAGTGACCAGATCGCGGCGGCCACCGCCCGGCTGGCCGAACGCGCCAACCACTCGCTGCTGTTCACCTTCGCGCCGGGCACGCCCTTGCTGCGCACCGCGCGGGCCGTGGGCCAGTTTTTCCCCAAGAGCGATCGGTCACCCAGCATCATCCCGGTGGCGCATGATCTGTTGAAATCGCGGCTGTCGCGCAGTCTGCCCCAGGCCCGCCTGGGCCGCGACCAGCGGGTGAGCCGGGGCTTTTACACCAGCCACGCCCAGGAGGTGCTGCTGGCATGACGGCGGCGGCGTCATGGTGCGACATCTGGCCACAGGGTGTGGTCAAGTCTGCCCGTGAGGCGCACGACAAGCCAATGAGTCTGCGGGATTTGACGGCAAAGGTTGCACCTTCGTCATCTTCTGCAATACAAGGTCCCGCGTTGCCTGTGTTAAGGGCGGCGCAAGGGAATCGCAGGTCCACCCCGCTGGCGCGGCGGGAGTTGGCCAGGATGGTCGCGCCGGTTCGCCAAGGCCAAGCGCAAGCCGCGGCGCGCAGCAGTTTTTGAGGGGAGACGCCTCGCATGTCGAACGTTCATCTGGTTGGTGGCCTGGATATCGCCGAACTGACCTTTTTCGCCTTCTTCCTGTTTTTCCTGGGCCTCGTCTGGTATCTGCGCGGTGAAGACCGCCGCGAAGGCTATCCCACCGAAGACGATCTGACCGGCGCTGCCCATGGTGGCACCGAAACCGACTCCCTGTTCTTCAAGCCGGCGAAGACCTTCAAGCTGCCGCACGGCCATGGCGAGATCACCACGCCGACCGCCAATGATCGCGATGAGCTGCCCAGCAACGTGCTGCCGCGCGCCTGGGCCGGTGAACCGCTTGACGTGGTGGGCGACAAGCTCACCTCCGGCCTTGGTCCGGCGTCGATCTCGCAGCGTGCCGATCGCCCGGATGTGGACATGCATGGCCAGCCGCGCATCGTGCCGACCCGCCTGATCGCGCATCCGGTGACGGTGCACCCGAACGATGTGAACCCGGTGGGCCTGCCGGTGTTCGGCCTGGATGGTGCCGCCGCCGGCACGGTGTCCGAGCTGTGGATGGACCGTGCCGAATCCTGCCTGCGTTATCTGGAAGTGGCGCTGGCCGGTGGTGCCGGTTCGGTGCTGCTGCCGATCACCATGGTGGAAGTCTCGCGCGGCGGCGTGATCACCGATGCCATCACCGGTGCCCAGATCGCCGGCGTGCCGCGCACCAAGTCGCCCGATCAGGTGACCCTGCTCGAAGAAGAGAAGATCACCGCCTATGTTGGCGCCGGCTATCTGTGGGCCACGCCGGAACGGGCCGAACCGCTGATCTGATCCGGCGGTTTGCCCGGCATCACTGGCGATGAAACGGGTCCGGCGTTGGCACGGAATGGACGGAGCTGCTTGTGTCGATGGAGTATGAAGACGAACCCATCCCGGGTCTGCCCGGGCGGTTGCCGCCAGGTGAGGTGATCATCTGGCAGGGCAAGCCCGATTGGCTCGGGGTGGCGCGCGGCGTCTTCCACACCCGGCTGGTGACGATCTGGTTTCTGATCGTCGCCGGCATGGCGTTCGTGGGCGGGGGCACCGGATTGGTGGGCGCCCTCACCACGCTGGGTGTCGCGGTGCTGGGCCTTGCGCTGCTGGCGCTGCTTGCTCGTCTGCAGGCCAAATCGACCATCTACACGCTGACCAACAAGCGCGTGGTGCTGCGCTTTGGCGTGGCGCTGCCCAAGTGCGTGAACGTGCCGCTTTCGCTGGTGGGCCGGGCCGATGCCAAGCCGGCCGGCAGCGGCATGGTGGATGTGTCGCTCACGCCCACCGTGCGCTTCCCGCTGGCCTATCTGCAGATGTGGCCACATGTGCGGCCTTGGAAGTTCGGCTCGCCGCAGCCGATGCTGCGCTCGGTGCCGGAAGCCTTTGTGCCGGTGCTGGCAGATGCGCTGGTGAAGGCCGATCCGGCCAAGCGCGCCGTGGAAAACCCGGATGTTGAAACCTCTGACAGCCTGATAGGGGCTGCGGCATGAGCGATTTCACAACCGAACGCTTTCCGAAATCGGCCCTCTATGCCGCCGCCGCGCTGATCAGCGTTTCGATCGTGACGGTTGGCAGCATCCGCATCGGCATCTTGCCATCCAACGAAACGGCACCGCAATCGCGTGAGCGCCGCCAGGTGGCGGTGGTGACGGCGCGTGAATTCCGCTTCGAAGATCGCCCCGATGGTGCCCTGCACGCTTTCGACGCCAAGACTGATCGCCTGGCCTTCATCTTTGCGCCTGGCAGCAACACTGGCTTTATCCGCGGCGTGATGCGCGGCCTGATGCGCGAACGCCGCCTGCACGAAGTGGCCCGCACCGGCCCGGTGATGGTGACGCAATGGGCTGATGGCGCGCTCACCCTGGAAGACAAATCCACCGGTCGCATCCTGGAGCTGGGCAGCTTTGGTTCCACCAACCGCGCGGCTTTTGCCCAGTTGCTGGTGCCGCAGCCCGCCGATGCGCCGCCCATGGTGGTTGGGCCGTCCGCCGATGCGCCGCGGGGCTTTTTCTGATGGGCCTGTTCACCCGTGACCGTCTGGATACGCAGTGCACGATCCTGATCGAGCACAGCTTTGACAATCTGCACGCCCATGTTGAACTGGACGGCGATGTGGAATTGGGGCCGGGTGATCAGGTGAAGGTGCATGGCGCTGCCGTGAAGCTGCCGTTTGGCGAAAGCCTCACGTTGCGCCGCGATGTGACCGTGTGGAAAGCCACCCCTTTTGAACGGCTGTGGACCAAGTTGAAGGCCCAGCTGGAATTGACCGAATTGTACGAAATCACCTTCAGCTCGGAGAAGTCGTGATGAACGCCGTGAGCTCGATCAGCGCCAATGGCGCCGTGGAAATCACCAAGGACGATGCGATGGCCATCGCCCGTCAGGAAACCGTGCTGAGCCCGCGCTTTTACACCACCGATTATGACGCGATGGACAGGATCGACGTGTCGGGCGTGCGGGCCGAGTGGGACAGCCTGATTGCCGAAATGCAGGCCGATCCCAACAAGAAGCATTTCAAGCGCACGCCGGAATTTGATGGCGTGATCGCCGCCATGGACCCGGAGCTGAAGCCGGAGTTCATCGATTTCCTGGTCTCATCGATGACGTCGGAATTTTCCGGCTGCATTCTTTATGCCGAAATCACCAAGCGCATGAAGAATCCGGATGCCAAGGCGCTGTTCAAGCTGATGGCCCGCGATGAAAGCCGCCACGCCGGCTTCATCAACGACAGCCTGAAGGACGCCGGCATCGGCATCGATCTGGGCTTCCTGACCAAGACCAAGAAATACACGTTCTTCCGGCCGAAGTTCATCTTTTACGCAACCTATCTGTCGGAAAAGATTGGCTATGCCCGCTATATCACCATCCACCGCCATCTGGAAAAGCACCCGGAAAAGCGCTTCCATCCCATCTTCAAATGGTTCCAGGAATGGTGCAACGACGAGTTCCGCCATGGCGAGGCGTTCGCGCTGCTGATGCGGGCCGATCCCAAGCTCACTTCGGGCCTCAACGTGTTGTGGATCCGCTTCTTCCTGAACGCGGTCTATGCCACCATGTATGTGCGCGATCACAAGCGACCGGTGCTGTACAAGCATTTCGGTATCGATCCGACCGATTTCGGCTTCAAGGTGTTCCGCATCACCACCGACATCACGCAACAGGTGTTCCCGATCGGCCTGCAGACCGACGCTCCGAGCTATCGCGCGCTGCTGGAAACCATGCGCACCACCAGCGACGCCATCGATGCGGCGGCAGCCCAAGGCGGCATCGCTGGCAGCATCAAGCGTTTCGGTTTGTCGCTGAAGGCAGCGGCCACCTTCGTGCGCCTCTATCTCCACCCGGTGGACAAGCTGGCGGTGACCCCCAACGTGCGCATGGCGCCGGTCTGGTAATCCGCCGAGCGTTGCCGTGAGCGATTTTGCCCTGCCTTTGCTGTTTGCCACGGTGCTGTGGTTCTTTGCCACCGGCTTTGTGCTGTGGCTGGACAAGCTGCCGAGCCACACCTGGCCGCTGAGCATCACCATGGCCACCGTGGCGTCCGGCCTGGCCATGGGCGGGATCATCACCACCGCCGAAGAAACCAGCCCGTGGGCGGCCTATGTCGCCTTTGCCTGTGCGCTGGTGCTGTGGGGCTGGCACGAATTGTCGTTCCTGATGGGCTTTGTCACCGGGCCCAACCGCAATCCCTGCCCGCCGAATGTGCGCGGCTGGCAGAGGTTCCGGCTGGCGGCCGCAACCCTGATTTATCATGAAGTTGCGATGTTCCTTTGCCTGATCGTCATGGCAGCGGCCACTTGGGGCAAGGCGAACCAGACGGCCACGCTCACCTTCCTACTGCTGTTTGTCATGCGGCTTTCGGCCAAGTTGAACATCTTTGCCGGCGTGCCGCATCTGTCGACCGAGATGATGCCGGAACGCATGCGCTATCTGGCCAGCTATTTCCGGGTGGCGCCGCCGCGCTGGTTCTTTGCGCTGTCGGTGTCGGGCATTGCCGTGCTGGCGGCCTGGCTGGCGGATCGCGCCTTGAGCAGCCAGGGCGGCCTTGCCACCGGCTATGCGCTGGCCTTCGCGCTGGTGGCGTTGGCCTTCATCGAACATGGGTTTCTGGTGGTGCCATGGCAGGATACCGCCATGTTCCGCTGGGCAATGCCCGAGCAGGCTCGCCGCATGGCTGCCCAATCGGGTGCACAACATGGCGCGGAATCGAACAAAGTGTCAGGACAGCCTGACACGAATCCACTTGCGGTGCGACAAAACGCCGTGCAATGAACGGTGCCGGGAGAAGATGAATGAACTTTGAAGCTCACTTCCAGGCGGCGCTGGACGGCTTGAAAGAACGCGGCAATTACCGCGTGTTTGCCGAACTGCAGCGGCGGCGCGGGGATTATCCGCATGCCACCCGCTATCTGCCCGATGGCACCACCCAGGATGTGACCGTGTGGTGCTCCAACGACTATCTCGGCATGGGCCAGCACCCCGACGTGCTCGACGCCATGCACGAAGAGCTTGACCGCTCTGGCGCTGGCGCCGGCGGCACCCGCAATATTTCCGGCACCATGCATGTGCATCTCCAACTCGAACAGGAACTCGCCGATCTGCACGGCAAGGAAGACGCGCTGCTGTTCAATTCGGGTTACATGTCCAACTGGGCGGCACTGTCCACCCTGGCCACCAAGATCCCCGGCTGCGTGGTGTTTTCCGACGCGCTGAACCATGCCTCCATGATCGAGGGCATCCGCCACAGCCGCGCGAAATGCCATGTGTTCAAGCATAATGATCCGGAGGATCTGGATCGGCTGCTCAGCCAATATGGCCCGGAAGTGCCCAAGCTGGTGGCGTTTGAAAGCGTCTACTCGATGGATGGCGACATCGCCCCCATCAAGGAGATTTGCGACGTGGCCGACAAGCATGGCGCGATGACCTATATCGATGAAGTCCATGCCGTGGGCATGTATGGCCCGCGCGGCGGCGGCGTTTCCGAACGCGAAGGCCTGATGGACCGGTTGACCGTGATCGAAGGCACGCTGGCCAAGGCCTATGGCGTGGTCGGCGGCTATATCGCCGGCTCCAAGGCGCTGTGCGATTTCGTGCGCAGCTTTGCCTCGGGCTTCATCTTCTCCACCGCGCTGCCCCCGGCGATTGCCGCTGGTGCGCTCGCGTCGGTCAAGCACCTCAAGGAAAGCCCGTTCGAGCGCAAGCGCCAGCAGGAGCGCGTCGCCAAGGTCCGCGCCGCCCTGCGTGCCACCGGCATTCCCCAACTCGACAATCCCAGCCACATCATCCCGGTGATGGTGGGCGATGCCAAGAAGGCCAAGATGATCAGCGACTGGCTGATGGAACATCACGGCATCTATGTGCAGCCGATCAATTATCCCACCGTGCCGGTTGGCACCGAACGCCTGCGCATCACGCCTGGCCCGGTGCATAGCGATGATGATATCGAACAGCTGGTGAAGGCCCTGTCCGACATCTGGGGCCAATGCGCCCTGCACCGGGTGGAAGCGGCCGCCTGAGCCGCCCAACCCGCAGCATGAAACAGCCCGGCGGCATTCCCGCCGGGCTTTTTCGTGGCCGCATTCATCCCCTTGCCCACGCACCGATCAATGATTACAGCCTGGTCATGTTGAACCACCGGGAGCGCCGCCTTGGCCCTTGACGCCCTTCTGCAGCCGGTGGTGCTGTTCTTCCTGCTTGGCGCAGGCGCCGCCTTTGCCCGGTCTGATCTGGCCATCCCGGAAGCGGTGGCCAAGGGCATCTCGCTCTATCTGATGATGTCAATCGGCCTGCGCGGTGGCGGCGAGGTGGCGGAAACCGGGCTCACCCACGATATGCTGCTGGCCGGCGGCGCGGGCCTGGCGCTCAGCTTCCTGTTGCCGCTGCCGGCCTTCTGGTTGCTGCGCACCGCCGGCAAGCTGGACCGCACCAACGCTGCGGCCGTCGCTGCCCATTATGGCTCGGTCAGCGTCGTCACCTTCGCCACCGGATCGGAATTGCTGCGCCAGGCCGGCATGGCCCCGGCCGGTTATATGGTGGGGGTGCTGGCGCTGATGGAAACCCCGGCGATCATCACCGGCCTGTTGCTGGCCCGTGCCAAAGCCAACGACAATCTGGCATCACGTGGTGGCATGCTGCACGAAACCTTCCTCAACGGCTCGGTGATCCTGCTGCTCGGCAGCTTTCTGATTGGCATGATCGATGGCAAGGAAGGGCTGGTGGCGGTGGCGCCGGTGTTTGATGTGCCCTTCCGCGGCATGCTCTGCATCTTCCTGCTCGATATGGGCCTGATCGCGGCGCGGCGCCTGCTCGATCGGCGCGCGCTCACCCTGCGCACGGCGGCACTGGCGCTGGTGCTGCCCCTGCTCAACGGTACGCTGGGCGTGGTGCTGGGCGTGGAACTGGGGCTGGATGCCGGATCGGCGGCGGCGCTGGGCATATTGGCCGGCTCGGCCAGCTATATCGCGGTGCCCGCCGTGATGCGTCTGGCGCTGCCGGCGGCCGATCCCGGCCTCTATCTGGGCATGAGCCTGGCGGTGACCTTCCCATTCAACCTCACCATCGGCATCGCCTATTATGGCTGGCTTTCGGCGCATTTGTTGCCGATACTTGCACCATGACCAGCATCAATCGCCGCCGCCGCATCGAGGTATTGGCCGATGAGCCATTGATATCGGCCATCGTGCGGATCGCCGCCGATATCGGCATCCAGCATTACACGCTGCTGCCCACCCTGGGCGGCGCCGGTTCACACGGGCGCTGGCGCGATGACCAATTGTCAGGCGCCACCGCCAAGGTGATGTTTCTGGCAGTGACCGGGGACGATCATGCCCAGGCCTTCGCCGATCGCCTCGCCCCGCTGCTGGAAAGCCATCACATGATGCTGATGCTCAGCGATGTTGACGTGGTGCGCGGCTCCCGCTTCGCCTGATTGCTGTTGCCGGCTGGCAACGTCTTGAAATTGCAACGCCGATGCAACGCTTCTGCCATGCAGACGGCATCAGCGTGAAACATTTCCCTGTGAAGGGGGCGCATGCCCCCACCCAAGGAGATGTTCATGACCACCTCGACCCTGCGCCTGGCCCTGTTGGCCAGTGCCCTGATCGCTGCACCGGCGCTGGCCCGTGCTGATGCCGATGCTGCTGCCGCCGCCGCTGCTGCGGCCGACGCTGCGGTTACCGAAGACGCCGAAATCATCGTCTATGGCAAAGGCGAAGTCCGCCAGGTCACCGAGATCAAGAGCGAAGACATCAAGCTGACCGTGCCGGGCGGCAGCCCGTTCGTTGCCATCCAGAAGCTGCCGGGCGTCAACTTCCAGTCGGCCGATCCGTTCGGCGTCTATGAATGGTCCACCCGCATCACCCTGCGCGGCTTCAACCAGAACCAGCTGGGCTTCACGCTGGATGGCGTGCCGCTGGGTGACATGAGCTATGGCAACACCAATGGCCTGCACATCAGCCGCGCCATCATTTCCGACAATATCGGCCGCACCCGCGTGTCGCAGGGCGCCGGTGCGCTCGGCACCGCGTCGGTCTCCAACCTGGGCGGCACCATCGAGTTCTTCAGCCGCGCGCCGCAGGAAGAGGCCGGCATCGCCGCCAACGCCACTTATGGCGACAGCAACACGCTGCGCCTGTTCGGCACCGTCGACACCGGCAATCTGGGTGGCTTCAAGGCCTATATCAGCGCCGCGCACATCGATGCCGAAAAGTGGAAGGGCTTTGGCAGCCAGCGTTCGACGCAGGTCAACGCAAAGGGCGTGCTCGATATCGGTGCCAACGCCACCTTGACCGCCTTCGTCAACTTCTCCGACCGCAAGGAAAGCGATTATCAGGATTTCAGCCTGGCCATGCTGAACCGCCTCGGCCCGTTCTTCGACAATATCGCCAATGATTTCCCGCTGGCGGTGCGGCTCGCCACCATCGGCGCCAACCGCGGCGAAACCGGCGTGGCCCCGCCGGCCGGCAACACGCTGGGCACCGTCTATCCGGCGCCGTTCCAGACCGCCGATGACGCCTATTATGACGCCGCCGGCCTGCGCCGCGACTGGCTGGCCGGCGCCCGCCTGGAAGGCGATCTGGGCGGCGGCATCACCGGCGGCCTGCAAGCCTATTATCACAACAACAAGGGCCAGGGCTCGTGGATCACGCCCTATCGCGCCAGCCCCGGCGGCTTGCCGCTCAGCTTCCGCACCACCGAATATGGCGTGGACCGTTGGGGCGTGCTGGGTGATCTGGCCGCCAAGTTTGGCGATCATGCCCTGAAGCTGACCGCCTGGTATGAACAGAATGATTTCGAGCAGGCCCGCCGTTTCTACACCATGGGCACCAGCACCACGGTGCCGGCCACCAGCGCGTTGACCTATCAGTCGAACCCGTTCTTCACCCAGTGGAACAACCGCTATCGCACCCACATCTTCCAGTTCAGCGTGCAGGACACGTTTGAAGTGGGCAGCGATGTGTCGATCAGCTGGGGCTTCAAGGGCCAGAGCGTGTCGCTGAGCGCCAACGCCATCAACCCGGTGCCGGGCCCGCTGGCCTTGGGCGATATCCAATCGGAAGACCTGTTCCTGCCGCAGGTTGGCCTGCTGTGGAAGATCGATGGCGACAACGAGTTCTTTGCCGCCTTCACCGAAAACCAGCGCGGCTTTGTGGCGGCGGCCACCACCGGCCCGTTCGCTTCGTCGGCGGCCGGTTTCGGCGTGATCCGCAGCCAGCTGAAGCCGGAAAAGAGCAACACGTTCGAAGCCGGCTTCCGCTTTGGCCAGGGCGATCTGCGCGGTGTGGTCAGCGCCTATATGGTGAACTTCGCCAACCGCGTGCTGGCCATTCCGCAGGGCCCGGGCATCGTGGGCAACGCGCCGATCCTGTCCAACGTGGGTGATGTCCGCTCGCAGGGTGTGGAACTGGGCCTGACCTGGCAGCCGGTCAAGACTGTCACCATCACCGGCAGCTATGCCTTCAACGACAACACCTATCGCGACAATGTGGTGAACGCTGCCGGTGTGGTGGTGCAGGCCATCAAGGGCCGCACCGTGGTGGACAGCCCGCGCCACATCGGCAATCTGGAAATCGTCTATGATGATGGCAATTTCTATGGCCGCGCCAATGCCAACGCCATG
Source organism: Sphingomonadales bacterium (assembly GCA_027485485.1). Taxonomy (GTDB): domain Bacteria; phylum Pseudomonadota; class Alphaproteobacteria; order Sphingomonadales; family Sphingomonadaceae; genus Sandarakinorhabdus. The sequence goes on from JAIXQY010000155.1 coordinate 21,715, forward strand.
TCGAGCCGCTTCTTCACCTTCTCCAACGACCAGAAGGTTGGCGGCCGGGTGATCGTGGACGGCAAGATCGGTTATCGCATCACCAGCGACAACCGCTGGCTGAATGGCCTCGCCATCGAAGCCTCGGTGGTCAACCTGTTTGACCGCCGCTATGTCGCCACCATCGGTTCCAACGGTTTCGGCTTCAGCGGTGACAACCAGACGCTGCTGCCGGCGGCGCCGCGCCAGATGTTCGTGTCGCTGCGCAAGGATTTCTGATCCTCCTCGCAGCATGTGCCGGCGGCGGCCATCCGGGATGCCGGGTGGCCGCCGCAGCCGTTTTGGCGCTGCGACCGATTGCCTGCATGCTTGATGCTTTTGCCGATGAACCCTAAGGCATCGGGCATGTCGGCACGCATCCCCTTCCCGTTCACCGCCATTGTTGGCCAGGCCGAAATGAAGCAGGCGCTGTTGCTCGCCGCTGTTGAACCGCGCCTGGGCGGGGTGATGGTGTTTGGCGATCGCGGCACCGGCAAATCCACCGCCGTGCGCGCCCTGGCCGGCCTGTTGCCGCCGATGAAGGTGGTGCCCGGCTGCCGATATCTGTGCGCACCCGATGATCGCAGCCCCTGCATCGAAGGCTGCCGCGAGAAGGCCGGCAAGCGCATCGAAGAGGCCAATGTGCCGTTCGTCGATCTGCCGCTGGGCGCCACCGAAGACCGGGTGGTGGGCAGCCTTGATCTGGAACGCGCGCTGGCCACCGGCGAGAAGCGCTTTGAGCCCGGCCTGCTGGCCAAGGCCAATCGCGGGTTCCTGTACATCGATGAAATCAACCTGCTCGAAGATCATCTGGTCGATCTGCTGCTCGACGTGGCGGTTTCGGGCACCAATGTCGTGGAGCGTGAGGGCCTGTCGATCCGCCACCCGGCGCGCTTCATCCTGGTGGGCAGCGGCAACCCGGAAGAGGGCGAGTTGCGCCCGCAATTGCTTGATCGCTTTGGCCTGTCCGTCGATGTGCGCACCCCCACCGACATGGGCGACCGCATCGAGATCGTGAAACGCTGCGACCGGTTCGATCGCGATCCGGCCAGCTTTGTCGCCGAATTTGCCGGGCATGAGCAAAAGACGCTGGAAGCCATCGCCAAAGCGCGCAAGCTGTTGCCCAAGGTGCAGGTGGCCGACGAGATGCTGGGGCTGGGCGCGCAACTCTGTTCGGCCGTGGGTGCCGACGGCCTGCGCGGTGAGCTGACCCTGCTGCGCGCCGCCCGCGCCCAGGCCGCATTGGCCGGCAAGAAGGAGGTGAAGCCCCACCATGTTGCCGAAGTGGCGACCATGGCGCTGCGCCACCGCCTGCGCCGCAACGTGCTGGACGACACCGGATCGACCAGCCGCATCACTCGCGCCATCGCGGAGCTGATCCCGGCATGAATACTCCCCTCCCGCCTGCGGGAGGGGTTGGGGGTGGGCAGTCCCCGGCCCCGGCCGAGGATCCGTCAGGCGAACGCTGGGCGATGGCGCTGTCTGCCATCGATATATTGGTCGCCAGCGCGGGCACCATCGGCGGCATCATGCTGCGCGCCCGGCCCGGCCCGGTGCGCGATGCCTGGACCGATGCGCTGGCGCTGGTGATGCCCACGCGGCGCCTGCCGGCCAGCGCCGATGCCGAAGGGCTGGATGGCGGGCTCGACCTCACCGCGACGCTGGCCAGCGGCCGGCCGGTGCACCGCGCCGGCATCCTGGCCGATGCCCATGGCAAGGCGCTGCTGGTACCGATGGCCGAGCGGCTAAACCCCAGCCTGGCCGCGCGGCTGGCCACCGCCATTGATGATGGCTGCCCGCCGCTGGTGCTGTTTGACGAAGGCGACCCTGACGATCCGGAGCGGGAACGGCTGCCCGCCGCGCTGATGGACCGGCTGGCCATCCACATCGATCTGAACAGCGTGCGGCTGGACATGGCGGCGCTGATCGCCGGCGATGCCCCGCCGCCGCCGCTGGCGATGCTGGCCGAGCCCGGCGCCGTGGCCAAGGATCCGGAAACCGCGCTGGCCGTGGCAGCAGCCAGCCTGGGCATCGCCTCCATCCGGGCACCGATCATGGCGGTGCGCGTGGCGCGCGCCCATGCGCGGGCGGATGGCAGGGCTGATACGATCGAGCAGCTGCGCGAGGCTGACATGGCTGCCGCCGCCGCGCTGGTGCTGGGCCCGCGCGCCACGCGGCTGCCGCCGCCACCGCCGGAGGAAGAACAGCCACCTCCACCCGAAGAACCGCCACCGGACGAGCCACCGCCGCCACCGGAAGAACCACCGCCGCCAGCGGATGACACCCAAAGCAACGATCAGGAACAGCCGGAACCGCCGCCGGTCGACCCGACCGACATGATCCTGGATGCCGCGCAAACCGCGCTGCCGCCCGGCCTCCTCGATGCACTGGCAGCCGGCACCATGACCAAGGCGCCCAAATCTGCCGGTTCATCGGGGGCCAAGCAGAAAAGCATCACCAGCGGCCGCCCGGCCGGGGTGCGGCCGGGCATGCCGGGGCGCGGCGCGCGGCTGGCGCTCATTGAAACCATCAAGACGGCGGCGCCGTGGCAGAAGATCCGCCCGGCCCGCGATGATGGCCGGCTGGCGATCCGATCGGAGGATCTGCGCATCCGGCGCTTTGTCGCGCAAACCCAGTCCACGACGATTTTTGCTGTTGATGCAAGTGGTTCAGCCGCTTTCGCGCGGCTGGCCGAAGCCAAGGGCGCGGTGGAGCTGTTGCTGGCCGAAGCCTATGTGAAGCGCGCCGATGTGGCGCTGGTGTCGTTCCGCGGGCAGGAGGCGACGCTGGCGCTGCCGCCCACCCGCAGCCTGCCCCGCGCCAAGAAGGAGTTGGCAGGGCTGGCCGGCGGCGGGGGTACGCCGATTGCCGCCGGGCTGGATCTGGCGCGCAAGGTGGCGGAAAGTGAGCGCGGCAGGGGTCGCACGCCGCTGGTGGTGGTGCTCACCGATGGCCGGGCCAATGTTGGCGGCGGTGATGGCATCAGCCCGCAGGACGCGGCGCTGACCTCGGCGCGGGCGTTTCGGGCTGCGGGCATTGCTTGCGTCTTCATCGATTGCAGCCCGCGGCCACGGCCGCTGGGGGCAGAATTGGCCGCCGCGATGGGCGCGCGGTTGGTGACTCTGCCGCGTGTCGATGCCAAGGCGGTGGTGGCGGCGGTGAAGGCCGCAACTTCGGGGATGAGTTGATGCGCTGGGATATTGATGGCCGGCATGTGCCGCACCAGGACTGGAGCCGCTTTGTCAGCGCCGGCGGCCTGAACTGGCATGTGCAGGAAACCGGCCCGGCGGATGCGCCGGTGCTGCTGCTGATCCACGGCACCGGGGCCAGCACCCACAGTTTTGCCGGGCTTGCCCCCTTGCTGGCGCCGCATTTCCGGCTGGTGATCCCCGATCTGCCCGGCCATGGCTTCACCGGCAAGCTGAACGCGCCCGATCCCGATGGCGTGGCCAAGGCGGTGGCAGCGCTGATGCACGAACTGGGCGCGGCGCCCGCGATCATCCTGGGCCACAGCGTGGGGGCGGCGATTGCCTTCATGGTGGTGGCGCGCGGGCTGCTGCAGCCGCAGGCGGTGGTGGCGCTGGGCGGCGCGCTGCTGCCGTTCGAAGGGGTGGGCAAAGCCTATCCGGGGCTGGCCAAGGCCTTGTTTGTCAACCCGTTCATGCCGGCGCTCTTTTCCTTTTCCACCCGTTTCCAGTCCATGCCCGATCTGCTCGGCCGCTGGACGGGATCACGTTCCAGCCGCGACCAGGTGGCGCATTATGAACGCCTATTCCGCGACACCAGCCACACCGCCGGCGCGTTGGCCTTGATGGCGCATTGGGATCTGGACACGATCGAACGCAGCATCGCCGGCGTCAAATGCCCGGTGCTGCTGCTGCATGGGGAGCGGGACAGCACCGTGCCGCCGTCCACCAGCCACACCGTGGCGCGCCGGCTGGAACGCCACGGCGTGCAGGCCGTGCACCGCGGCCTGCCCGGCCTGGGCCATCTGGCCCATGAGGAAGCGCCCGGCGTGCACGCCCAGGCGGTGCTGGAGTTTGCGCAGGCGGTTGGCGTGCTGCCGCCTTAAGGCATCGGCACTTTCACGCTAATGAGCACCAGCCGGCCTTCCACGCTGGGAATCCAGTGCGGCACGCCCGATGGCACCACGATCATGTCCCCCGCTGCCACCCGCCGGCTGTTGCCGCCGCTGATGCCGCTGCCGCTTTCGTTGGCGGCATCAACCGCTCGGGCCGCATCCAGCGTGCCGCCGGTGACCAGCTGGCCGGCGCCTGACACAACATGGAAGATTTCGGCCTGGGTCTTGTGCACGGCCGCGGGCGCACCGGCCTGGCGATATTCCAGCACGGCGCGATGCGGGCCAAAGCCGAGCAGCGGCAGCGCCAGCAGCGGCTGGCCGGGCTTGATGGCGGCGGCGGCCTTGTCGGCCAGCGCGGCGATTTCGGCGGCGGTGGCGGCCGGCAGCGGGGCCGGTTCGGCCGCCATGGCGGTTCCGGCGATCATTGTGGCCATCAGCATGGCCAGCACACGCATGGACATCATCACTCTCCTGCAGATGGCGGTTCAGCGGCCCTTGAACAGCGGCGCGCGCTTTTCCACGAAGGCGCGGGCAGCATCCTTGTGGTCATCCGTCAGGCCGCAATGGACATGGTGGGTCGCCTCCAGATCAAGGCAATCGTCCATGTCGCCGCCGGAAAAGGCACGGTTGAGGTTTTCCTTCATATAGGCCAGCGCCACGCGCGGACCAGCGGCCAGCCGGACGGCCAATGCCTGGGCTTCGGCCAGCAGGGCATCGGCCGGCACCACCCGGTTGGCTAGGCCCAGCCGCAGCGCTTCGGCGGCGTCCACCCGGTCGGACAGGAAATACATCTCCCGCGCCTTGGCCGCGCCAACCAGCTTGGTGAGGAAATAGGTGCCGCCATAGTCGCCCGAAAAGCCGACCTTGGCGAAGGCCGTGGTCATGAACGCGCTGTCGGCCATCACGCGCAGATCGCAGGCCAGCGCGATGGACAGGCCAGCGCCGGCCGCCGCGCCGGGGATGGCGGCGATGGTGGGTTTCGGCATGGAATGCAGCAAGCCCGAAATGGCGCGCTGGTTGCGGCGTTGGCGGGCGATGGCCTGATCAATGGGTTCGGCCTCGCCGGATTCGTTGCGCTGGGCCATGCCCTTCACGTCGCCGCCGGCACAAAAGGCGCCGCCGGCCCCGGTGATCAGCACCGCGCCAATGGCGGGATCGGCCTCTGCCTGCGCCAACAGGCGTGCCAGCGCGTCCAGCATGGCGCGTGACAGCGCATTGCGCGCCGCCGGCCGGTTGAGGGTGAGGGTGAGCACGCCATCGGCGGTGCTGGCGATCAGATCATCGGTTTCAGCGGCATATTCGGTCATCAGCCATCCTCGGGCAGCAGATCAATCCCGCAAGCATGCGCCGGCGCCTTCAGCCCTGCAACCCTGATTGCCGACAGGCCCTCCCCGCGATCATCGCGGATGGGGCCCACATCGATATGGCCATGATCGAGCCGGAAGCGATAATGGTCCCCATGTTGTTCCCAGGGCCGCGCCAGCACCGCGCTCCAGCGGCTGACGAGATCGGCCGGATTGTCCGCCGCCAATTCCGCGCCGGTGATGGCCAGATCATGACGGCAGGCCCGCTGCCAATCCGGGCCGGCCCAGGCATAGCTGCCCAGCAGCGCCGGGTTGGGGCCGTGGCGATCGATGGAGAGCAGGCAGCCGCCGGTGTCGCGCGGGTGCAGATGCAGGGCGGTGGCCTGCTGGCCGTGGTGATCAACGGTCAGATCCTCCACGATGCGCCGGCCCAGCATGGTCATGCGCAGGCGCACGGCCGCGATATCATCGGTATCAAGGATGATCATGTAACCGGTGGGGCCACCGCGCCGATCAAGATAGCGGCCGGCGGTGGTGCCCGGCCGGGTGGGTGCCAACGCTTCGAGGAAGGTGCCGCCCAGCGCCCACAAGGCATTTTCCAGGCCATATTTGCCCACGCCCGGATCGTGATAACAGGGCGTTGTGCCCAGCAATTCATTGAACGCGGCCTGTTGTGGAGCCAAATCTGGCGCCACCACGGCAATCTGGCGCAAACGCAACACGACCCTGTTCCCCCTGTGGAGATATTTCCCTCGCACCGTGCCTTACGCGGGCAGACCCCTTCGCCCTCATCACAATGAACCCGCGCACCGCGATGATCAATGGCGCGCCAGATTGACGCCGCAAGGCTGGCCTGCCACCTTCCGGCCATCAGAAGCTGTGGGAATTCAACATGAACACGACATGCCTGGCCGGAAGCGGCCTGCTGGCCTTGGGTATGGCCATGGCGGCGCAGGCGGCGAGCCCTCAGCGCCTGCTGCAGAGCCCGGTGATGAGCGCCAGCCATCTGGCCTTTGTGTCGGGCGGCGATATCTGGGTGGCGCCGCGCGGCGGAGGTAAGGCCACGCGCATCACCAGCGGCATCGGCATCGAACAGGCACCCAGCCTCTCCCCCGATGGCCAGACCATCGCCTTCACCGGCGAATATGATGGCAACACCGATGTGTTCACCGTGCCGGTGGCCGGCGGCGTGCCCAAGCGCCTGACCTTCCACCCTTCGGCCGATCATGCCGTGGGCTGGAGCCCGGATGGGACGCGGGTGATCTTCCGGTCAAACCGCGACGCGGCCAGCCGTTACACCCGCCTGTGGCAGGTGAATGCCGGCGGCGGCGCGGCCAGCGCCTTGCCGCTGCCGATGGCGGCGGCGGGCATGATGGCACCGGATGGCAAATCCATTGCCTACACCCCGCAGGAGCAGGGTTTTTCCTTCAACCACACCCGCTACACCGCCTGGGGCAATTATCGCGGCGGGTTGACCGGCGCGGTGTGGATCACCAGCTTCGACGGCCTGAAAACCCGGAAGGTGCCGCAGGACGGTGGGGCGGATTTCGCACCGGTGTGGCTGGGTGGCCAGGTCTATTTCCTGTCGGGCCGCAAGGGGCCGGTGAGCGTGTATCGCTTCGATCCGGCCAGTGGGCAGACGGTTTTGGTGTGGCAGAACCGCGGGCCGGACATCCGCAGCCTTGCGACCGACGGCAAGGCCCTGGTGTTCGACCGGTTGGGCACAATCCACACGCTGGTGCCCGGCGAAGAGCCCAAGCCGATCAGCATCGATCTGGATGGCGACATGCCCGATGTGCGCCCGCGCGTGGCCAGCGCCGCCACTGAAGTGCGCGCCGCCGCGCTTTCGCCGACCGGGCTGCGCGTGGCGGTGGAAGCCCATGGCGAGATCATCAGCCTGCCGGTGAAGGAGGGCATCACCCGCACCATCACCGCCACACCCGGCACCATGGAGCGCACGCCAACATGGAGCCCGGATGGCCAGTCCATCGCCTATTTCAGCGACGCAGGCGGGCTTTATGCCCTGCATGTGGCCAACCAGCAGGGTGCGGACAAGGCCGTGAAAACCTATGCGCTGGCGCCGGAGCCGGCCTATTATTTCAACCCGAAATGGTCGCCCGACGGCAAGCGCATCGCCTTTCAGGACAATCGGCTGAACACCTGGATTCTCGACCTTGGCACCGGCAAGCTGGTGGCCGCCGGGCCGGCCGATGAATTTGGCGGCTTTGCGGCCGGTTCCAGCGGCATGGCCTGGTCCCCCGATTCGGCCTGGTTCGTCTATGCCCGCACCAGCGGCAATCATTTCCCTGTGCTGATGCTGCACGAAGTGGCGACAGGGAAGGTGACGCAGATCACCGATGCCATGGCGATGTCCAGCGATCCGGCCTTTGATCGCGATGGCAAATATCTCTATTTCCTCGCCAGCAACAATGGCGGCGGCACCATCTATCCGCTTGATATGTCGAGCGATGTCTATCAGCCCAATCGCAGTGTCTATGCGATTGCGCTGAACGCCGGCACGGCATCGCCGCTGGCGCCGGAACTGGGTGATGAAAAGCCGCCAGCGCCCGCCGCCGCTCCGGAAAAGGCCGATACCAGGAAGCCGGCCCAAAGCTCTGCAAAGCCGGCCGCCGCGCCGGCCACATCGCCGATCAAGATCGATCTGGCCGGCCTGTCACTGGATCAGATCGCCCGCCGCACGGTGGTGCTGCCGCTGCCGGCCGCCGATTATCGCAATCTGGAAGCCGGCAAGGGCGGCGTGCTCTGGGTGTTGAAGGCCAATGAGGCGCTGGATCTTGATGGCGACGAACCGCCCGGCGCGTCGCTGATCCGCTGGACGCTGGAGGGCAAGAAGAGCGAGACGCTGCTCGACAAGGCCCAGAGCTTCAGCCTGTCGGCCGATGGGTCAAAGCTGCTGGTGCGCACGCCCGGCCCTGTGCCGGCCTGGCTGGTCGCCGATGCCAGCAAGCCGATCAAGCCCAGCGACCCCGATGTGAAGCTGAAAACCGATGGCCTGATGGTGCGCATCGATCCGGCCGCGGAATGGGCGCAGATGTACCGGGAAATCTGGCGGGTGCAGCGCGCCTATTTCTATGATCCCAATTTCCACGGCTATGATGTGGCCGGCGCGGAAAAGGCGCTCAGCGCCTATCTGCCGGGCATCCAGTCGCGCGGCGACTTGAACTATCTGTTCCACGAAGCGCTCACCGGCTTTTCCATCGGCCATTTGCGCGGCGGTGGCGGCGCCATCCCGGCGGCCAAGCGCGTGCCGGGCGGGCTGTTGGGTGCCGATTACGAGATCCGCGATGGCCGCTGGTGCCTGGCGCGCATCCTCACCGGCGAAAGCTGGTATCCGCAGGCCAAGCCGCCGTTGGCGCGGCCGGGGCTGGACGTGAAGGCCGGCGATTGCATCACCGCCATCAATGGCGCAGACGTGCGCGGCGACGAGGATATCCAGCGCCATCTGGAAGGCACGGCGAACAGCCCGGTCATCCTCACCATCGCGCGCGCCGGCGCTGCTCCACGTGAGGTGACGGTGGTGCCGGTGGACACCGAATCCGGCCTGCGCCAGGTCGATTGGATCGAAGGCAACCGCCGCCGTGTTGACCGGCTGTCGGGCGGCAAATTGGGCTATGTCTATCTGCCCAACACCGGCGGGGCGGGCTTCACCAATTTCAACCGCTATTATTTCGCCCAGACTGACCGGCAGGGCATGGTGATCGACGATCGCTTCAACGGCGGCGGCCAGGCGGCTGATTACATGATCGAGGTGATGAACCGCCGCCTTATCAGCTGGTGGCAGCCGCGTTATGGCCGGATTGACCGCACGCCGGCCGCCGCCGTGCTGGGGCCCAAGGTGATGCTGATCAACGAAGGCTCGGCCAGCGGCGGGGACATGCTGCCGTGGATGTTCCGGGATTTCAAACTGGGGCCGCTGGTGGGCAAGCGCACCTGGGGCGGCCTGGTTGGCATTGGCGGCATCCCGCCGTTGATGGACGGCGGCCAGCTCACCAGCCCGTCAGTCGGCTTCTTCTCGCCGCAGAGCGAGTGGGCAGTGGAGAATATCGGCGTGCCGCCCGATGTGGAGGTGGATCAGGAGCCCGCCGCGGTGATGGCCGGCGGCGACCCGCAGCTGGAAAAGGCGGTGGCGCTGGCCATGGAGGCCCTGGCCAAGAACCCGCCGCCAAGCCCCAAGCGCCCGCCCTTCCCGCTTTATGGGCCCGATGGCCCGATCAGGCGGTGAGGCGATGGAGATTCCGGTCGAGTATTACGGCCTGATCGAAGCCGGGGTGAGCCTGTTCGCCGTGCTGGCCTTTGTCGGCTGGCAATTGTGGACTTTGCGCGAAAAGCCGGGGGACAAGGTGGATGACGGCGAGGGCGGCAGCGACTGAGCTGCGCCGCCGATCAAACGTCCAGATTGGCGACGTTCAGCGCGTTTTCCTGGATGAAGGCGCGGCGTTCTTCCACCACGTCGCCCATGAGCTTGGCGAAAATGTCATCAGCATCGGCGGCTTCACCGATATCGACGCGCAGCAGGGTGCGGGCGGCCGGATCAAGCGTGGTTTCCCACAATTGTTCGGCGTTCATTTCGCCCAGGCCCTTGTAGCGCTGGATCGAAAGCCCCTTGCGGCCGGCATCGAGCACGCCCGACAGCAGATCGGACGGGCGGGTGACGCGCATGCTGCCGAGCATGGCGGGCGCCGCATAGCTGGCGCCTTCGCTGGCCATCAGGGCGTGCAGGCGCGGCGCTTCGGGGGAGGTGAGGAAGGCACCGGCGATGACATGATAATCGGTGACGCCGCGCCAGGCCCGCTCCACCTGATAGCCGCCATCGGCCGACAGGCTGGCCGTCCACACACCGCCATCTGTTTCGGCCGCGTTCAGCCAGGCCGCCGTTTGCGCCGCCGCTGCCGCACTGGCCTGCGCCAGCGCGCCATTCAGTGCCAGCGCCTCGACAATCAGTGCAGGATAGCGGCGCGGCACATAATCCATCAGCGCGCGGCAACGGCGGGCATGATCGACCAGTGCGGCCAGATCGGCGCCGGAACGCAGGCCGGCTGCGGTTTGCAGCACCAATGTGCCGGTGCCGGCCTCCACCAGATAATCCTCCAGCGCAGGATTGTCCTTGAGATAGACCTCCGATCGACCGCGGCTGACCTTGTAGAGCGGCGGCTGGGCGATCATCAGATGCCCGGCTTCGATCAGTTGCGGCATGTGCCGGAAGAAGAAGGTGAGCAGCAGGGTGCGGATATGGGCGCCATCCACGTCGGCGTCCGTCATGATGACGATCTTGTGGTAACGCAGCTTCTCGATGTTGAAATCCTGGGCGATGCTGGTGCCCAGCGCCTGGATCAGTGTGCCGATTTCGCGGCTGCCCAACATGCGGTCCAGCCGGGCGCGCTCTACATTCAGGATCTTGCCGCGCAACGGAAGAATGGCCTGATATTGGCGGTTGCGGCCCTGCTTGGCACTGCCGCCGGCGGAATCGCCTTCGACCAGGAACAGTTCGGACTTTGCCGGATCGCGTTCCTGGCAGTCGGCCAACTTGCCGGGCAGCGAAGCGATGTCGAGCGCGCCCTTGCGCCGGGTGAGGTCACGCGCCTTGCGGGCGGCTTCGCGGGCGGCGGCGGCATCGATGATCTTGGCCACAATCGTGCGGGCGTGGGCGGGGTTTTCCTGCAACCACACGTCCAGCCGATCGGCCATCAGGCTTTCCAGCGGCTGGCGCACTTCTGAACTGACCAGCTTGTCCTTGGTCTGGCTGCTGAACTTCGGGTCAGGCAATTTCACCGAGACAATCGCGGTCAGGCCTTCGCGCATGTCATCGCCGGTCAGGCTGACCTTTTCCTTCTTCATCAGGCCGGATTGCTCGGCATAATTGTTGAGCGTGCGGGTGAGCGCGGCACGGAAGGCCGCGAGGTGCGTGCCGCCATCGCGCTGCGGGATGTTGTTGGTGAAACACAGCACCTGTTCGTAATAGCTGTCGTTCCATTCCAGCGCGACATCGATGCCGATATCATTGGCCTGGCCAGTGATGGCGATGGGATGGGGGATCAGCGCGGTCTTCGACTTGTCCAGAAACTTCACGAACGCCGCGATGCCGCCTTCATAAAACAGATCGACGGACTTCGCCTCGGCATGGCGGGCATCGGTGAGCACCAGCCGCACACCGCTGTTGAGGAAGGCCAGTTCGCGGAAGCGGTGCTCCAGCTTGGCATAATCGAAATCAATGAACTTGAAGGTGCTCAACGACGGAAAGAAGGTGACCCGGGTGCCGCGCTTGCCATTGGACGGCCCGCGCACTGCAAGCGGCGCCTGGGCATCGCCATGGTGGAAGCGCATCCAATGTTCTTCGCCATCGCGCCAGATGGTGAGCTCCAGCCATTCCGACAGGGCATTGACCACCGACACGCCCACGCCGTGGAGGCCGCCCGAAACCTTGTAGGCGTTGTCGTCGCTGTTGTTGAATTTGCCGCCGGCGTGCAGCTGGGTCATGATCACTTCGGCGGCCGACACGCCTTCCTCGGCATGGATGCCGGTGGGGATACCGCGGCCGTTGTCCGTCACGCTCACCGATCCGTCGGCGTTCATCACGATATCGATGCGGTCGCAGTAACCGGCCAGCGCTTCATCGATGGCGTTGTCGGACACCTCGAACACCATGTGGTGCAGGCCCGAACCATCGTCGGTGTCGCCGATATACATGCCCGGCCGCTTGCGCACCGCATCCAGCCCGCGCAGCACCTTGATGCTGTCGGCGCCATAATCATTGATCTGGGCGGGATTCGGGTTGGAGTCGGTCAACGGGCAAGCCTTGGGATACGAAGCACTCCCTTGGCTATAGATACTCCCGCGCGCGCGTGCGAGGGAAAATGCGTGTTTTGTTACAAGCGCAACACCGCCGCCAGCCGCCCGCGCACCGCCCACATGATGGCGGCCCCCGCCAACGGAAAGGCCGCGTGCATCAGCCAGAAACTCGGGCTGTCCATGGTTTCATAAAAGCGGCCCAGCCAGCCCGACAAAGTGCTGCCCAGGAACACCGCAAACTGCACCACGCCCAACATCACGCCCGTCACCGCCAGCGGTGCCGTGCGCGAAAACAAGGCGTTCACGGTGGGCACCAGATAGAGCCAGCCGGTGTTGAGCACGAGGTGGAACACCGCCACCCACAGGATCGGCGTCTGGTCGCGGCCCAAGAGCAGCCCGCTGCCCAGCGCCAGCCAGATGAAGGCGCTGCCCATCAGCGCCAGGCCGATGCCGATCTTGCCCAGTTCGCCCGGCACCCGCCCCCGCGCCGCCTGTGCCCGCCACAGCGCCAGCACCGGCGGCACCGCCAATATCGGCGCCAGGCTGTCAAACGCCTGCAGCCAGGTCACCGGCACTTCCAGCCCCAGCACCATGCGATCCAGATGATCCCGACCCCACAGCGCATAGACATTCCACACCTGGCTTTGCGCCAGCCAGAACAGGCTGGTGAGCAGCATCACTGCCAGCAAGGCCGCGATGGTGCGGCCATCGCCGGGTTGCAGCCGGGCGCTGCGCCGGGTCGCCGGCGGCGTATCGGCCGGCATCAGGCCATTGCCGAACAGCAACGTGACCGCCGCCAGCGCCATGCAGGTGCTGGCCGCCGCAAAACCCCACTGCCAGTTCACCAACTCCCCCAGCGCACCGATCAGCAGCGGGCCCAGGAACGCCCCG
>JAIXQY010000066.1 GCA_027485485.1 Sphingomonadales bacterium
CCGTTGGTGGTGGGCATCACCGGTTCGGTGGCCGTGGGCAAGACGACGCTGGCAAAGGCGTTGGCCGAACATCTGCCGGGCACGGTGGAGATCGTTTCCACCGATGGCTTCCTGAAACCCAACGCCGTGCTGGACGCCGAAGGGCTGATGCTGCGCAAGGGCTTTCCCGAAAGCTATGACTCGGCCGCCATGGCCGCCGCGCTGGCCGGGCTGAAATCAGGGGCGGTGACGGTGCCGGCCTATAGCCACGCCACCTATGATGTTGACTCGGCAGCCGCGCGGGTGGTGGCCGGGGCCGATGTCGTGCTGGTCGAAGGGCTGGGCCTGGCCCCCGATGCACAAGGCCGGCGGCCGCCGCTCGATCTGCTGGTCTATATCGACGCTCAGGAGGCTGACATCATCGCCTGGTTCCTCGCTCGCTTCATGGGCCTGTGGCGGGCGGCGGCCGATGATCCCACCAGCTTCTATGCCCGCTTTGCCCATATGAGCGAGGCCGAGGCCGAGGCCTTTGCCCTGAGCGTGTGGAACGGCATCAACCGGCCCAATTGGCTGGAGCATATCGCGCTGGCCAGGCCGGCGGCGGATCTGGTGGTGAAGAAAGCGCTGGATCACAGCCTGTTGCTGGCCTGACGCGGGGGATATGGCGGGCGGGGCCGTAGAGATTGCCGCACCGGTGTTGCTTTTGGCCTGAATGGGTTAGGGCAGCAGCGCGCCAGAACCAGCCCCCGGTTCCCAACAGGAATTCCCGTTTGTGATCTTGTCCGTTCGATTTGCCTTGCTGCTGGCCGCCGCCCCGGCTGCCGTTGTGGCTGCTCAGCCGGTCCCCGGGTCCCCCCCGCGCGTGGCCCAGGCCGTGCCGGAGGATGAGGAGACGATCACCGTCACCACCACCAAGCTGCCCGGCCAGGTGGTGGGCGACATCAAGCCGGAACTGGTGCTGGGTGCGCAGGAATTGCGGGCGATCGGCGCCGGTTCGATCACCGATCTGATGGCCGAACTCGGCCCGCAACTGCGCTCGAACCGCGGGCGCGGCGGCGGCATGCCGGCGGTGCTGCTCAACGGCAAGCGCACATCGGGCTTTCAGGAAATCCGCAACATCCCGCCCGAAGCCATCTTGCGGGTGGAAGTGCTGCCCGAGGAAGTCAGCCTGAAATATGGCTTTCGTGCCGATCAGCGTGTGATCAACTTCGTGCTGCGCCCGCGCTTCATGGCGTGGACCGGCGAGCTTGACTTTGGCGGCCCCACCGATGGCGGGCGCTTTTCCACCGAGATCGAGGCCAATCTGCTGCGCCTTCGCAACGGCAGCCGCACCAGCATCGAAGCGCAGTATCGCATCGACACCATGGTGACGGAAAATGAACGCCGCATCACCACCCCGGCGCAAAGCCGGCCGTTTGCGCTGGATGGCAATGTGTCGGCGCTGGTGCCGGGCGCCGTGGTCGATGCCGGCCTGCCTGGCCGCACCGTGCTGGGCGTGCCGGCCGGCGTGGCCAGCCCCAGCCTGGTGCAATTCGGCGCCGCGCCGGTGAACAACACCGATATCCGCCCGTTCCGCAGCCTGCTGCCCGACAGCCGCACCGCCAGCCTGAACGGCACCATCGCCGGCAGCCTGTCCCCCACCATCGGCGCGACGCTCACCGGCGGGGTGGAGCGCACCTTGAGCGAAGGCATGCAGGGCCTGCCCTCGGCCAGCTTCACCCTGCCGGCCGGCGGGGCCTTTTCCCCATTCGGGCAAGCGGTGGCGGTCAACCGCTACGCCGCCGATCCGCTCGGGCGTTTTGGCGACAATTGGTCGAGCCGGCTGGGCACGGTGCTGGATGGCAATATCGGCAAGTGGCGCTGGAACCTCACTGGCAACTGGAACCATGCCGAAAGCCGCACCCGCATCGAGCGCGGGATCGATATCACCGCCGCACAGGCGGCGATCACGGCGGGCAGCCTGTCGCCCTTTGGCAGCGGCCTGTTCGGCGGCGCCACCCTCACTGACAGCGCCTCCAGCATCAGCGACACCGCCAGCCTGGATCTGCTGTTGAACGGCAGCCCGCTGCGGCTGCCGGCCGGCGAGGTGGGCCTGGCCCTGAAGGCACAGGTGCAGCATCTGGCGCTGGATGCCACGGCCGTGCGCGCCGGCCTTGGCACATCGGCAGACCTCAAGCGCACGCAGGGCAATTTCCAGGCCAATTTCGATCTGCCCATCGCGTCTGCCAAGGATGATGTGCTGGCCGGGCTGAACAAGCTGACGGTGAACGGCAATATCGCGCTCGACACGCTGTCGGATTTCGGCACGCTGATCACCTGGGGCGCCGGCCTGAACTGGGAACCCAAGGATGGCTGGGCGCTGATTGCCAGCTTCACCCGTGAACAGGGCCCGCCCACCGTTGGCCAACTGGGCGATCCCAATATCCTCACCCCCAATGTGCGGGTGTTTGATTTCATCCGTGGCGAAACCGTGGACATCACGCGCCTTGATGGCGGCAACCGTGCCCTGCTGAACGACACGCGCCGGGTGTGGAAGCTGGGCGTGAACATCAAGCCGTTTGAAGAAACCGACATGGTGTTCAACGCCAATTACACCAACACCCGCATCGATGATCCGATCGCCTCTTTCCCCACTGCGACGGCCGAACTGGAAGCGGCGTTTCCGAACCGCTTCACCCGCGATGCCGGCGGCCGGCTGACCCAGATCGACAATCGGCCGGTGAACTTCGATTATTCGCAGCGCAGCGAGCTGCGTTACGGCTTCACCCTCACCCTGGCGTTGAAGCCCGGTGCCGCCGAACGCGCCGCGGCCGACAAGCGCATCGCCGAACTGCGCGCCAAGGCGGTGGAAAGCTTCCGCAGCGGCAAGGGCCTGCCCGCCGAAATCCGCAATTTGGCGCGCAATCCCTATGGCTTCACCCCCGGCCAGCGCCCGCCCGGCGCGGCTGCGGCTGGCCCGCCGCCCGGTGCGCCCAGCGGCGTGGCACCACCCGCCGCAACGCCAGCGCCCGGCGGAGCCCCGGCTGCCGGTGGGGCGCCGGCAGGGGCTGGCGGTCCGCCCGGCGGCGGTGGCGGTTTCCGAGGCGGTGGCGGCGGTGGCCCGCCGCGCAATTTCCTTGATGGCCGCTTGCAGCTGGCGCTGTTCCACACCTGGACCTTCCAGAACGAAATCGGCATCCGCCCCGGCGTGCCGGTGCTCGATCTGCTGAATGGCTCGGCCGTCGGCTCGCAGGGCGGCGCACCGCGGCACCAGATCGAAATGCGGGCTGGTGCCGGCCGACGCGGCTTTGGCGGCCGGTTCAGCGTCAACTGGCAATCGGGCACCAGCGTGCTGGTTGATCCCACCGGCGCGACGCAATCGAACAGCGATCTGTTCTTCTCTCCGCGCACCACCGCCAATCTGCGGCTGTTCATCGATCTGGGCCAGCGCCAGGAAATCCTCACCAAAATCCCCTGGCTGCGCGGCAGCCGGGTGAGCCTCAACTTCGACAATGTGTTCAACGATCGTATCAATGTGCGCGATCGCACCGGGGCCGAGCCATTGGGCTTCCAGCGCGACCAGCTTGATCCGTTGGGCCGCACGGTATCGCTGTCTTTCCGGAAGCTGTTTTTCTAGTTCAAATCCAACGTCACCCCGGCGAACGCCGGGGCCCATCACCCGACTGTGCCTGCAGTAACCACGTTGGGGCGATGGACCCCGGCTTTCGCCGGGGTGACGGGAAAAGTGCAAGCGTCAGCTCACCAGCGCCGTCACCCGCGCGTGCCACCCCTTCAACGCCGCTGCATCGTCCGGCATCGCCAGCCCGATCCAGCCGCCAAAATCCACGATGCTGAGCAGGGCGATATCGGCCAGGGTGAAACGCTCCCCGGCCAGATAGGGGCGGCTGCTCAACTGGCCATCGAACCAGCCTATCATCGCCAGCGCCTGGGCCTTTGCCGCCTCGCCCATCGCCGGGATCTGCTGCACCAGCCGGGCGGTCAGCGGGTGGCCGTGCTGCCAGAACAGGCCCACCGGTGTGCCGAGCGCGGTTTCCACCCGCCGAATCCACATATCGGTTTCGGCCCGTTCGAACGGGTCGCGGCCGATCAGCGGCGGTTCGGGGTGGAGATCATCGAGATAGCGGCAGATGCTGATCGTCTCCGCAATCACCCGGCCATCATCCAGTTCCAGAAACGGCACCTGCCCGCGCGGGTTCAAGGCCACCACTTCGTCCGATTTGTGCTCCCGCGCCATCAGCGAGACCATCTTCTCCTCGATGGTCAGCCCCTTGGCCTTCAGGAACAGCCGCACGCGGCGCGGATTGGGGGCGGGATCAGGCGCGGACCAGAGCAACATGCGGCATCTCCGTTGATGTTCGGCGCAGCGTTGCACGGCGCAGGGTTTCGCGGCAAGGGCTGGCCATGCTGCCCGCCACACCTGAGACGATCGCCCACCTCGAAACGCTGGACGCGCGGCTGCGCTGGCTGGCGAGTTGGACCATCCACAATGCCAACCATCTGCGCGACAGCCGCGACGGGCTGAAGGTAGGCGGCCACCAGGCCAGTTGCGCCAGCATGAGCAGCATCATGGCCAGCCTCTATTTCGCCGCGCTCGGTCCCAATGACCGGGTGGCGGTGAAGCCGCACGCCGGGCCGCTGCTGCACGCCATCCATTATCTGCTGGGCAATCAAAGCCTTGAGAAGCTGAAGGCGTTCCGGGCTTTTGGCGGCGCCCAATCCTATCCCAGCCGCACCAAGGATGTGATCCCGGTGGATTTCTCCACTGGCTCCGTGGGCCTGGGCGTCGCGGTCACGGCCTTTGCCAGCCTGTTTCAGGATTATCTGGTGGCACATGGGCGGCTGGCGCCGGCTGACATCGGCCGCATGATCGCCCTGATGGGTGATGCCGAGCTGGACGAAGGCAATATCTATGAAGCGCTGATCGAAGGCTACAAGCACGACATCCGCAACGTGTGGTGGATCGTGGACTACAACCGCCAGAGCCTGGATCACACCACCGCCGATCGCATGTTCCGCCGGTTTGACGACATGTTCGAAACCTGCGGCTGGCGGGTGATCACGCTCAAACATGGCAAGCGTTTGGCGGCCGCCGTGGCCGGGCCCGGCGGCGCGGCGCTGGACCGCTGGTTCGATGATTGCCCCAACGCCGATTATGCCGCGCTCACCTATCAGGGCGGCGCAGCGTGGCGTGCGCGGCTGACGGCCGATCTGGGCGATGCGGTCGCGCCCATATTGGCCGCACATGATGATGAGGCGCTGGCGCTGCTGATGACCGATCTGGGCGGGCACTGCATGGCCAGCCTGCTGGAGGCTTATGCGCAAGCCGCCAGTGATGACCGGCCGTGCCTGATCATCGCCTATACCGTGAAGGGGCGCGGTCTGCCGTTCGCCGGCCACAAGGACAATCACGCCGGCCTGATGACGCCCACCCAGATTGAGGGGCTGCGCGGGCAATTGGGCATTGCGGCGGGCGAGGAGTGGGCACCCTGGGCCGGGCTGGGGGACAATCAGGCCGCCACGTTGCAGGCCTTTGTCGCATCCAGCCCGGCCGCCAGCTTGCCCCGCGATCGCGCCTTTGATGCGGTGCCGGTGCCGGCCATCCCCGCCCCAGGCGGCGAGGAACAATCCACCCAATCCGCTTTTGGCCGCATCTTGTTCGATCTGGCCAAGGCCGGCGGACCACTGGCGAGCCGTATCGTCACCACCTCGCCCGATGTCACCGTCTCCACCGGGCTTGGGCCGTGGGTGAATGCGCGCGGCCTGTTCCGGCGGCAGCAGATGCCCGATGTGTTCCGGGCGGCCAAAATCCCCTCACCCCAGAAATGGCAAGGCGGCAGCGCCGGGCAACATGTGGAACTGGGCATTGCCGAGCATAATCTGTTCCTGGTGCTGGCCGCCGCTGGTCTGGCCGCGCCGCTGTTCGGCACGCGGCTGATTCCTATCGGCACTGTCTATGATCCGTTCATCGCGCGCGGGTTGGATGCGCTGAATTATGGCTGTTATCAGGATGCCCGCTTCATCCTGGTGGCCACCCCTTCAGGCCTGACGCTGGGGCCGGAGGGCGGCGCGCACCAATCGATCAACCCGCCGCTAATCGCCATGGGCCAGCCCGGCCTCACCCATTATGAACCGGCCTTTGCCGATGAGCTGGCGCTGTTGCTGCACCACGCCTTCGGCCATGTGCAGGCTCCCGATGGGGAGAGCGTCTATTTCCGGCTTTCCACCCGCAGCCTCGTGCAGGAGCGCCGTGCCAATGCTGGCTGGCAGGCCGGGGCCATTGCCGGCGGATATTGGCTGCGCCCGCCGGCCCCGGGGGCAGAGGCTGCCATTGTGGCGATGGGCGCCATGATGCCCGAAGCCTTGGCGGCCTGGGAAAGCTTGGTTGACGAGGTGCCCGGCCTTGGCCTGCTCGCCGTCACCAGCCCCGATCTGCTGCATCGCGGCTGGCGCGCCGGGGCGGGCGGCAGCCATGTCGAAGCCTTGCTGGCCCCGCTGCGGCCGGGCGCGCGGCTGGTGACATTGTGTGATGCGGCACCGGCCAGCCTGTCGTGGCTGGGCGGCGTGCTGGGCCAGCGCGTGGTGCCGCTGGGCGTTGACAGCTTTGGCCAGACCGGTGATCTGGTCGATCTGTTCGGCCGCTATGGCTTGGACGTGGATGCGGTGGTGGCGGCGATGGCACGGGCCTTGCTGCCCGCAAGGAAGGCAGGCTGATGGCCCAGAAGATCATCCCGCCAAGCCAATTCGTTGCCGAGGGCGCGGCGGTGCCCAAAATGCAGCGCCTGCGGGGCGGCAAGCCCCAGACGCTGGAGCAGCGGCTGGAGGCCATGAAGGCCGAATGTGCCGCCAGCATCGGTTTTGCGGTGTTTGAACCCAATGGCCCGGCCTTGTGGGCGCGGGTGGCGGCCGCGATCGAAACCGTGCTGCTGCGGCACTGGCAGGCCGGCGCCTTGCTGGGCAGCAAGCCGGAACAGGGCTTTCATGTGCGTTGCGACCAGACCAGCCATCGCCAGGCCGATCTGGCGGCCGGCCAGGTGCGGGCGCTGGTGGGCGTGGCCCCGCTGAAACCCGCCGAGTATATCATCTTCGCCGTGGAATGCGCCACGGCCGACAGGCCTGCCTGAACCGCCCCCGGCTGAACCGCACTTGCCAAACCAGGCGTTTGCCGCCATGGCGGCGGGTGTGAACGGTGCCCCGCGAGGGGCCTAACAGGGAACCCGGAACATGGCGTGAAGCCATCAGGCCGGGGCTGTGCCCGCAACTGTGACCGGTGAGTGGTCGCCCGTATTTGCCACTGGCCCCCTGGGGCTGGGAAGGCGGGGCGACCATGTTGACCCGGGAGCCAGGAGACCTGCCGCTCACCGTCGATCCTTCGTGCGGACGGGACCATCCGCGTGAACGGGGCACTGCCTCCGCGTGACGACACGAAGGGAGGTGGCGTATGCCGGACCGGCTTTGGCTCACCATGACCTGCTTTGGCGGGCGTCTCCTCCTGTCTTCAATCCAGGAGGTCTCATGATCATTGCAACCATATTTCTGGTTGGGGCTGTTGCCGCCCCCGCCGAAACCATTGTCGTCACTGCCAACCGCACGCCGCAGCCGTTGAACCGGGTGGGCCAATCGATCAGCGTGGTTGATCGGCCCGAACTGGATCGCCGCCAGAGCCAGAGCGTCGCCGATGTGCTGCGCACCCTGCCGGGCGTGAGCATCGCCCGCAACGGCGGCCTGGGCGGGGTGGCCACGGTGTTCATCCGCGGCGCCGAAAGCGATCAGACCGTGGCGCTGATCGATGGCGTCAAGCTCAACGATCCCTCCACCGTGGGCGGCGGCTTCAACTTCGGCAATCTGCTGGTTGGCAATATCGAACGCATCGAAGTGCTGCGCGGGTCGCAATCGGTGCTGTGGGGCAGCCAGGCCATTGGTGGAGTGGTCAACATGGTCACTCGCCGGCCGGGCGAAGCGCTGCGGGTCAACGCGCGGGCCGAATATGGCTGGCGCGACACCGCCAATCTGGTCGGCAACGTGTCGGGCAAGCTGGGCCCGCTGTCGGCCAGTGTGGGCGGCGGCTGGCTGCGCAGCGACGGGATTTCGAATTTTTCCGAACGGCGCGGCGGGCGTGAGCGGGACGGCTATGAAAATCTGGGTGCCAACGCCAATTTCAACCTGGCCTTGAGCGATGATATTTCACTGGACGCGCGCGGCTTTTATTCGCGCGGGCGCTTCAACGCCGATGGCTTTGCGCCGCCCAATTTCAGCTTTGGCGATGTGAACGAGGAGAATATCACCCGCGAAATCGTGGCTTACACCGGCCTCAACGCCGCCTTGCTGGATGGCCGCTGGCAGAACCGGCTGGGCTTTGCCTATACCGATACCGATCGCCGCAACACCGCGCTGGATGGTGCGCCCTTCGTCACCTTCGATGGCCAGGGCCGCAACGAACGGCTGGAATATCAGGGCGTTATCGATGTGGCCAAAGGCTGGCAGGCCACATTCGGGGCCGAACAGGAAATCTCGCGCTACACCGCCGCCAGCTTTGGCGGCGCGCCCACCAGCGCCCGCGCCAGCATCCGCAGCCTCTATGCGCAAGCGGTGGCCACGCCGCTGGCCGGCCTTACCGCCACGCTTGGGCTGCGCCACGATGATCATAATCGGTTCGGCGGCGCGACCACCTTTGGCGCCAGCGGCGTTTATGCCATTGCCGCCACCGGCACCACGCTGCGCGCCAGCCATGCTGAAGGCTTCAAGGCGCCATCGCTGTTCCAGCTGTTCAGCAATTTCGGCAACCAGCAACTGCGGCCCGAGCGTTCAACCGGTTGGGATGCCGGGATCACCCAGGTGCTGGCGGGCGGCCGCATGGACTTCAGCGCCACCTATTTCCAGCGCACCTCCAGCGATCTGATCATCTTCATCGGCTGCGCAAGCCAAACCGGTATCTGCGTCAACCGGCCGTTCGGCACCTATGATAATGTTGCCCGCGCCCGCGCCCAAGGCCTGGAACTGGCGCTTACGATGCGGCCAACGGATGATCTCACCCTGCAAGTCACCCACGGCACGGTGGATGCCCGCAACACCACCGCTGGCAACGCCAACCAGAACCGCCGCCTGGCCCGCCGGCCGGAGCAGAGCAGCAGCATATTGGTGGATTATCGCTGGAGCTTTGGCCTGAATACCGGCGCCACGCTCACCAACGTCAGCCGGAGTTTCGAGAATGCGGCGAACACGGTGGCGCTGCCCGGTTACACGCTGGTCGATCTGCGCGCTGCGCTGCCGATCGGCCGCCGGCTGGAGCTGACGGCGCGGATCGAAAATCTGTTCAATGCGGCGTACGAGACCGCCTTGAATTTCGGCCAGCCCGGCCGCGCCGCCTATGTCGGTCTGCGCGTGACGCTGTAATGGTGGCGATGCGCCTTGGCCTGCTGCTGCTGCTGGCGACGCCGGCGGCAGCGCAGCCCATGCGCATAGTGTCCACCAACCCTTGCGTTGATGCGGTGCTGGTGGCGGTGGCCGATGCCCGCCAGATCGCCGCCATCAGCCATTATTCCAAGGATGCCGCCGCCACCTCCATCCCGCTGGGCGTGGCGGCGCGCTTTGCTGCCACGTCCGGCACGGCGGAGGAGATTGTGGCGCTGCGCCCCGATCTGGTGCTGGCCGGCGCGCACGAGGCCCCGGCCACCATCGCCGCGCTGAAGCGGCTGGGGGTGAAGGTGCAGATGTTCGGCGTGGCTGACACACTGGCCGACGCCCGCGCCCAGGTGCTGGCGATTGCGCAGGCCGCCGGCCAGCCGCAGCGCGGGGCGGCGCTGGTGGCGCGCATCGATGCGGCGGTGGCCGCCGCCCGCCGTCCCGGCCCGCCGGTGCCGGCCCTGATCTGGCAGAGCGATGGCCTGGTGCCCGGCACAGGCACGCTGGCCGATGAGCTGTTGCACACCGCCGGCTTCCGCAACGCCAGCGCCGATTATGGCCTGAAGATGTGGGATGTGCTGCCGCTGGAGTATCTCGCCGCCCGGCCGCCGCGCGTGCTGTTCAGCGATGCGCGCAATGATGATCGGATGAGCCGCCATCCCATCCTGCGCCGGCTGGCCGGCCGGGTGGTGCTGGCGCCGTTCCACGAGCGGCTGATAAGTTGCGCCGGGCCGACCATCATTCCGGCGCTGGCCCGGCTTTCGGCGGCAAGGGCGCGGGTGTGAAGCGGTTGGTGCCTCTCCTGCTGGTGGCGCTGCTGCTGGCCAGCCTGATCTCCCTGATCGCCGGCAAGGTGTGGATATCGCCGGTGGCCATGCTGGCTGGCGACGAGCGCTGGGCGATCATTGCCGAACTGCGGCTGCCGCGCACCCTGCTGGCCCTGATCGTGGGCGGCGGGCTGGGCCTGTCGGGCGCGGCCATGCAGGGTTATTTGCGCAATCCGCTGGCCGATCCCGGCCTGTTCGGCGTGTCGGCCGGGGCGGCGCTGGGCGCGGTGCTGGCGATCTTCTTCGGCCTGTCGGCCACGCCCTATGTGCTGTCGGCCTGCGCGTTGGCCGGGGCCGGGGCGGCGATGGCGCTGCTGTCGATGCTGGCGGGGCAGAGTGGCAGCATCATCGTCTTCACCCTGGGCGGTGTGGTGATTTCCAGCTTGGCCGGCGCGCTGACGGCCCTGGTGATCAGCCTGGCGCCAACGCCCTTTGCCACCGGCCAGATCGTCAACTGGCTGATGGGCGCGCTCACCGATCGCAGCTGGAATGATGTGCTGGTGGCCGCGCCGCTGATTGCCGCCGGGGCGCTGGTGCTGGCCGGCACCAGCCGCGCGCTGGATGCGCTCACGCTTGGCGAAGCGGCGGCGCGGTCGCTGGGCGTCAACCCGGCGCGGCTGCAGGC
>JAIXQY010000228.1 GCA_027485485.1 Sphingomonadales bacterium
GCCACAATATTGTAATTGTGCCACAGGAAGATGGAGAGCGCGCCGCGATGCGGGCGCATCGGTTCGGCCAGGCTGCGCGCGCGCTTTTCCGTGGGGCGGGCCTCTTCGCCCAGCAGGCGGCCGAGCTGGATCTGCAGCGCCAGATCGCCAGCCGGGAACACATCGGCGCGGCCTTCGGCAAACAGCAGATAAATCTCGGCAGACCAGCGGCCGATGCCCTTCACGGAGGAGAGCAGCGCAATCGCCTCGTCATCATCAACCGGCAGGGCGGCAAAATCGATCTGGCCCGATGCCACCGCCGCTGCCAGCGCGTGGACATAGCTGGCCTTCTGCCCTGACAGCCCGGCGCTGCGCAGCGTGTCGAACGGCGTGGCGGCGACGGCAGCCAGATCGTCCATGTCGCCACCGCAGGCCGCTTCCAGCCGGTTCCAGATGCTGGCCGCGGCCTTGGTGGACACTTGCTGGGCAACGATGGCGCGCATCATCGTGCTGCACCCGCGCGGGCGCAGCCGCGGTTCGGGGTGGCCATGGGCAGCCAATGCGGCAGCAATGGCGGGATGATCGGCAGCCAGCGCATCAAGGCTGGCGGTGAGCTGTGCAGCGGAAAGACCCATGCGCCGGAGTTTAGGCGGGTGGGCCGGCGCTGGCCAGTGGGGTGGAGGGAGAGGTCCGATTTGCGCGGGTTCGGCGGGCGCGACCCCTCCGCCTCGCGATGCTCGGCACCTCCCCTGAGAGGGGAGGATCGGCAGCGCAGTCATCCTCCCCTGCCAGGGGAGGTGGCGCCCGCAGGGCGACGGAGGGGTCCGGGCCAGGCCCGCCGCGGCCGGATTTGGCCTTTTCCCGCCAACAGGCTATGGTCAGGCCTATGGTTGAACCGCGTGTGCGCCACGGCTTTTTCCACGACAAGAACCGCGCCTTCTGGTTGTTGCAGGGCGGTGGCTGGCTGGCCTATTTCCTGTTGCGATCCCTGTCGGGGCTGGCCAATTCGATGGGGCTGGCCTTTGTGCTGCCCACCATCATCGTGACGGCCACTGGCGCTTCGATCACGCTGCTGCTGGCCGCGGCCTATCGCCGGTTGATCACGATGAAACCGCTGTTCACCTGGACGGCGACCGCGCTGCTGCTGGTATCGGCCGCGGCGCTGTTTTCGGTGCTGGAAGTGTGGGCGCACGCCACCTTCTATCAACCCGGCTGGCAGCCGCGCGGCGTGGAGTTTCTGGGCGCCATCCTGCTGGATTTCTCGGTGCTGGGCGCGTGGACCGGGCTCTATTACGGCATCAACTATTATCTGCTGCTGGCCGAACAATCGGAACGCATGATCACCATGGCGGCGCAGGCCAACACGGCCCAGCTCGCCATGCTGCGCTATCAGTTGAACCCCCACTTCCTGTTCAACACGCTGAACAGCATTTCCACCCTGGTGCTGCTGAAACAGACGGACCGGGCCAATGCCATGCTGTCCCGCCTCGCCAGCTTTCTGCGCTACAGCCTGGTTGGCGAACGCGAAGGGCTGGCGACGGTGGCGCAGGAGGCCGAGGCACTGAAGCTGTATCTGGATATCGAGCGCACACGGTTTGAAGCGCGGCTGCGCACCCGCTTCGACATCGCGCCCGATGTGATGGAAGCGCGGCTGCCCTCGCTGCTGCTGCAACCGCTGATCGAAAATGCCATCAAATATGCCGTCACCCCATCGGAAGACGGGGCGGACATATTGGTGGACGCGCGCCGCATGGGGGATCGGCTGGTGATCACCATTGCCGATACCGGGCCGGGGCTGGGCGGCACCACAAGTGGGGCACCGGCCGAAGCCACGCCGGCGGGCACCGGGGTGGGCCTCGGCAATATCCGCGACCGGCTGGCGCAAAGCTATGGCGAGGATCATCGGTTTGAACTGGCCGACAATGAACCCCAGGGCCTGATCGTGTTGATCGACGTGCCGTATCAGACCGATATGGTGCCGCCGCTCGCCGCAAAGCCTCCACTCGTCGCAAACCCGGTTGCGGCACCGCAACTCGCCACCCAGATGTGACGCATGGCAATCCGCACCATCCTGGTTGATGACGAACCGCTGGCCATCCAGGGGCTGGAGCTGCGGCTGCAGGCCTTTGACGATGTCGAGATCATTGAACGTTGCGCCAATGGGCGGGAGGCGATCAAGGCGGTGCGCGCCCACAAGCCCGATCTGGTGTTCCTGGATATCCAGATGCCGGGCTTTGATGGCTTTCAGGTGGTGGCCGGCCTGGCCGATATCGAACCGCCGCTGTTCGTGTTTGTCACCGCCTTCACCCAGCATGCGCTGAAGGCCTTTGAGGCCGAGGCGGTGGATTATCTGCTAAAACCGGTGGAGCAGGAACGGCTTGCCGCCACGCTCGACCGGGTGCGCCAGCGCCTGAGCGAGCGCCAGGGCATGGCCGGGGCGGAGCGGTTGAAGGAAATCCTGTCGGAAGTGGCGCCGGAAGCCCTGCCCGACGACCTGAGCGAAGCCGGCCCGGCCAGCCGCTATGAAAAGATCATCAACATCAAGGATCGCGGCCAGATTTTCCGCGTCGATGTGGACGATATCGAGCGCATCGATGCCGCCGGCGATTATATGTGCATCTATACCGCCGATCAGACGCTGGTGTTGCGCGAGACGATGAAGGATCTGGAACGCCGGCTCGACCCGAAGAAGTTCCAGCGCATCCACCGCTCCACCATTGTCAACCTCGACAATATCAAGAGCGTGAAGCCGCACACCAACGGCGAATGCTTCCTGGTACTGGGCAGCGGCACGCAGGTGAAGGTGTCCCGCAGTTATCGCGACGTGGTGGCGCGGTTCCTGTGACCATGGCGCCGCCTTGGGAGGCGTTTCCCCATGTCCCCGCCGGCTCCATCGGCTGGAGAATGGGTGACGGCGAGGACTATTGGCTATCGTTTGCCAATTGGTTCGCCGGCAGATCAGCCGATGAGAAGGATCGCTTTGCTGCCGACCATCCGGAACCGGAAGGATGGACGGGATTTTATCGGCAACTGGGCATCCAAGCCGCTTAGGCAGCGCAGTTCAATGGAAACCCATCCGCGCCAGCCAGTCCGTAACGATCCCGGCGGCCTGCTTCAGATGCTCCGGCTGGAACGCATAATAATGCGTCGCGCCCTTCACTTCGTGCTGTTCGCGCGACATGGCATTCTCCACGCAATCGAACAGGCGCTGCGTGTGGCTGGGGGTGCAGGCATCGTCCGCTGTGTTGCCCACCACCAGCACCGGCACGCGGATGCGGTGGCCAACTTTGAGCGAGCAAGCGTTGGAGTTGAGGCTCCACTGCGACAGCCAGGATCGGAGCGTGGTGAAACGGCCCAGCCCGCCGGGGGAATCGTTGATCAGGCGGGGATCACCGAGATAACAGCGGCCCGGCGCGCGATCATTGGCATCCACCGCCGGATCCAGCCAGCAGGGCGCGGCCATGGTGCCGTGGACGATGAAGGCGCGTTCGGCGTGCGGCCCCTCCTTTGCCTTCAGATCGGCCAATTGCACTTCAGCCCACGCCGTGATGCGGTTTGAGCGGGCGACCTGGCGCGCCGCATATTCGGCCAGGAAGTCCGCGCTGTACGGCGGCTGCGGGCATTGAGGGCTATAGAGATTCCACTTGGGGTCGCGCACCGGCTCGGCTTCGTCCACCACCGAGGCGTCGAGCCATTCGGTGAGCGTCTGGCTGCGGCTGACATGCGCGGCCAGCAGCATGATGCCATCGACCGGCGGCAGCTTGGCCTCTGCCATCGGGAAGAGATCGCCGGCTGGGGTGTGCGTAACCTGCGGATCACAGGCTTCGGCCTGATAGAACAGCGCCAGGCTGCCGCCGCCCGACCAGCCGGCCAGCACCACGCGGGCATAGCCCAGCACATCGCGGCAATGCGCCACCCAGCGGCCCAGATCGACCGCCACCTTTTCCATGATCAGCGCCGAATCATTGTTCGGGTAACGCGACACCGCCGTGAGCACGTGGCAGCCGGCTTCGGCGAGCGCGCCGGGCAGCGGCAGATAATGCATGATCCCCATCGGATGCATGAAGATGACGACGGTATCGGACGGCGCATCCGGCTTGAGGTGATGCGCCTGGAGCGCCACCACGCCATCGATGCCGCCATAGGTATCGCGCAGGCCCACCGCCTCGCGAAAGGCGATCAGCAGCGGGGTGCGCTGATAACTCACGCGGCGCGGCCTTCGGCACGGGCCGCGGCCTTGCGTGCGGTCCATGCCTGGATGATGGCATGGGCGGTCTTGGCGTCTTCGGCCAATATCACATCATGATCGGCCACCCGCGCGGTGATTTCCAGCGGCAGCCCATTGGGATCGGCGAAATACACCGATTTCACGAAGCCATGATCGATCGGCCCGAAACAGGGCACACCGGCGGCATTCAGCTTCGCCGCCCAGGCCAGCAGGGTCGCCTCATCCTCCGCCTCGAAGGCGACATGGCGATCAAAGCCGTGGACGAGATTGAACGCGCCTTCTGAGGCCGAATTGGGCGCATCGAAAAAGGCGATGAAGCGGCCATCGCCCATGCGGAAAAACAGATGCATGAACGGGTTGGGCAGGCGCGAGCCGGGCTCATTCTCCTCCTGCACCACCGCGGCCAGCGGCAGGCCGAGCACATCTTCATAAAAGGCCCGCGTTTCCTCGGCATCGCGGCAGCGATAGGCGCTGTGGTGAATGCCGGTGAGTGGTGTTGTCATGGCCGTTCCTCCCAAGGCCAATATAGTGCCACGACCCTGCCGCCGCCGCCAAGCCTGCCGGAAACTACTGTCTTGCAATGGTCGGGCCACACTCCCATATCCAATCCACGCCGGTTGCTTTCCCAAGTGATCAACTGTCTGGCGATGTCTCTTCACGATCAAAACCCGTTTGATTGGCTTTCCTGAGACAGGAAATGCGGTCGCCCAGCCTGGGCCTTCGACAGCC
>JAIXQY010000038.1 GCA_027485485.1 Sphingomonadales bacterium
ATCGGCAGGCCCACGCCGGTGAGCGGCAAACAGGGCGCGGCAAAGGCCGCAAGGGTCCGGCGTTTCAGATGCACATCTGGCCCCTCCCCAGGGCCGCGGGCACTGTGCGGTGGCGCTGGCCGGGGCGCAAGCCTGTGGATTGCGGGAGATTTGGGGGGCGAGGGGGCGGCCGTGGGCTGGCCGGTCAGGCCGCCGCTCGCCGCCGCGCGCTCAGCGCCTTCAGAGCATGGTCCAGCCGGCCGAGCACTTCGGCGTGCAGGGCCGGCGTCGCGGCGGCGAGGCCGTGCACCAGTGGTTGCGGCTGGTTGAAGCGCAGGGGTTCGCCGTGTCGATCGGTCACCAGGCCGCCAGCTTCCGCCAGAATCAGGCTGGCGGCGGCCACATCCCATTCGGCCACGCTGCGCCCTTCCATCCAGGCATCGGCCTCGTCGGCGGCCAGCATCGCCATGCGCAGCGCCAGGCTGTTCGGCTTGGCCACCGCCGTGCCCGGCCAGGGGCTGGGCCAGAAGCTGGCGGCCAGATTGGGCGGATCGATCGGCAGGCGCACACCGTCCAGCGTGGCGAGGCCTGAAACCTTCAGCGCCCGGCCATTCAGCGTGGCGCCCTGGCCTGCGCTGGCGGCATAGAGGCGCTTCTGCGCCGGAGCGGCCAGCACGGCGGTCGTCACCGCGCCATCTTCGACCAGCGCCACCGAAACCGCCCAGCCGGTGCGGCCGCGCAGGAAATCGCGGGTGCCATCGATGGGGTCCACCACCCACAGCCGGCGCTTGCCCAGCCGGCTGGCGGTATCGGCCGATTCTTCCGACAGCCAGCCATCATCCGGCCGGGCGGTGGCGATCACCGCCTTCAGATAGGCGTTCACCGCCATATCGGCTTCGCTCACCGGGCTGCCATCGGCCTTGGCCCAGGCCTTTGGCTTGCTGCCGCCGAAATGATCCATGGCGATGGTGGCGGCATTGCCGGCGATTTCGGCGGCCAGGGCCAGATCGCCGGCGCGGTCGTTGAAGACGCGGTGATTCAACTGCCCGCCACCATCATGCCATCGATGCGCAGCGTGGGCGCATTGCTGGCATGGCGGAAGGCCAGATCATTGGCGGCCAGCATATGGGCAAACATGTCGATCAGATTGCCGGCGATGGTGATTTCCGCCACCGGGCCGGCGATCTCGCCATTCTCGATCAGGAATCCGCTGGCGCCCCGGCTGTAATCGCCCGTCAGGCCATTCACGCCCATGCCGATCAATTCGGTGATCAGCACGCCCTGCTTGATATCGGCCATCAGTTCGGCCGGCGTGGCGGTGCCGCCTTCCAGATGCAGGTTGGTGGTGCCGGCACCGGGCGGGCCCGATGTGCCGCGGCTGGCATGGCCAGTGGGGGCCAGGCCCAATTGCCGGGCGCTGGCGGCATCCATCAGCCAGTTGGTCAGCACGCCATCTTCGATGATCGCGGTGCGCCGCGCCGCCAGGCCTTCGCCATCAAAGGCGCGGCTGCGCAAGCCGCGCGGGCGCAGTGGATCATCGATCACATGCAGGCCGGCGGGCAGGATGCGCTGGCCCAACTTGTCTTTCAGGAAACTGGTGCCGCGCGCAATCGCGCTGCCGGTGATGGCGCCAACCAGATGGCCGATCAGCGAGGCCGAAACCCGCGGATCAAACAGCAATGGCATCGGGCCTGATGCCAGCTTGATCGGGTTCAGCCGGGCGATGGTGCGCTGACCGGCGCGGGTGCCGATGGCTTCGGCGGATTCCAGATCGGCCAGATGGCGGGCGCTGTGCCAGGCATAGTCGCGCTGCATGCCGCTGCCGCTGCCGCCCACCACCGATGCCGATGTGCTGTGGCTGGTGGCGCGCTTACCGCCGCGAAACCCGGTGGAGGTGGCCAGCGCCATCACCATCACGCCCGCCGCCGCGCCGCCGCCTTCGCTGTTGGTGATGCCGGGGATGGCCCGCGCCGCATCCTCCGCCGCCAGCGCTCGCGCCTTCAGTTCGGCCGCGCCGGGTTCGGTGGGATCATCAATGTCCAGATCGGGAAATTCACCGTGCGCCAGCAGTTCGGCCGGGGCCAGGCCGGCAAACCGGTCTTCCGGGGCCAGCCGCGCCATCAGCACGGCGCGCTCGGCGGCCTCCACCAGCGCGGCGGTGGACAGATCGGATGAGGACACGCTGGCCGATCGCTGGCCCACGAACACGCGGATGCCCACCTCTTCGCCTTCGGACCGGCCAATATCCTCCAACTGGCCCAACCGCACCGACACCGATGTGGACCCATCGCCGACATAGAGTGCATCGGCGGCATCGGCGCCGGCCCTTGTGGCAGCGGCAATCACGGCATCAAGCCGGTTCAGGGCATCATTGGGGGACAACATGGATTTTGGTTTAGGCAGTGGGCGCGAAACTGTCACGGCCTATTCACGTGCGTTGGTGTCGCTGTGCTGGCAAAGCATGAATCACAAACCCGCCAGCAACCGCACGGGTCACACATCCTCCGGGACGTGCCACCGCAGTTGTTCGCCATAACAAGGTCGCGATTCCAGACGGGTTTCCCGCAGGTGCTGGGTGGGCCAGCCACCGGGAGCAAAG
This sequence comes from Sphingomonadales bacterium, assembly GCA_027485485.1. Lineage (GTDB taxonomy): Bacteria > Pseudomonadota > Alphaproteobacteria > Sphingomonadales > Sphingomonadaceae > Sandarakinorhabdus. The sequence goes on from JAIXQY010000038.1 coordinate 2,579, forward strand.
TTCGGCGCGGGGCTGTGACCAATCCGGTCCGGCTCCGCAGCCATATCAAGCCATTCCAACCGCCATGCAGGCCCCGGCCAGCAGGCCGCCCGCAAGCCGGTTGGAGCGGAACAGCACCAGCGCCATTTCGGGCGCACAATCGCGCAATTTGGCCACCTGCCAGCCAAAATGGGCCGCCAGTGGCAACAATGCGGCCACCGCCAGCCACTGGCCGGACACCAGCCACAGCGAAATCCCCCACAAGATCAACGCGATGCCGAAAAACACCGCCACCCCGGCCCGCGCCCGCCCGCCCAGGGCCCGCGCCGAGCTCTTGATTCCGGCCAGCGCATCATCCTCGATATCCTGCAGGGCATAGATGGTGTCATAGCCCAGGGTCCAGGCGATGCCGCCGGCCCACAGCAGCCACATCGCCGGGTCCGTGATCGGGGCCACCGCCGCCCAGCCCACCAGCGCCCCCCAGTTGAAGGTGAGGCCCAGCCAGGCCTGCGGCCACCAGGTGATGCGCTTCATGAAGGGATAGGCCGCCACCGGAATGATGCTGCCCAGCGCCACCAGTTGCGCCGTAACCCTCAGTTGCAACAGCACAATCAGCCCGATCAGCGACAGCGCCACCGCAAAGGCCAGCGCCGCCTTCACCGAAACCCGGCCCGCTGCCACCGGCCGCGCGCGGGTGCGCTCCACCTGGGCATCAAGGTCGCGGTCCACAATATCATTCCACACACAGCCAGCGCCGCGCATGGCCAGGCTGCCCAGCGCAAACCACAGCAACAACAGGGGCTTGTGTTCGATGCCGCCGGCCAGTGCCAGCCCGGCGGCGCACGGCCAGAACAACAGCCAGGTGCCCGCCGGCCGGTCCAGCCGCGCCAGCCGAGCATAATCCTGGCCGCGCGCCGGCAGCCGATCGATCCATCCGGTCACGGCATCTGGCGTTCTGGGGGCGGGAAGCGTAACCACGGGGCCCATGAGCGAAACTGACCGCAGCTTGTCAACCACGCCGCGCCTATTTGTGGCTGGCAGCCTGTCGCAGGGCGCCGCCATCACGCTGGATCAGCCCCAATCCCACTATCTTTCCAATGTGATGCGCCGCCAGCCCGGCGATCTGGTCCGCCTGTTCAACGGCCACGACGGCGAGTGGGCAGCGCGGGTGACAAGCGTGGCCAAGAAGGCGGTGACGCTGGCCGCCGAATGGCAGAGCGGCGGCCAAGAGGCGGTGCCCGATCTCTGGCTGTGCGCCGCGCCGCTGAAAAAGGGCCGAATCGATTGGCTGGTGGAGAAAGCCTGCGAGCTGGGGGTGGCGCGGCTGCAACTGGTCACCACCAGCCGCACCGTGGTGGACAAGCCGAATCTGGAACGGCTGGGCGCGCATCTGGTTGAAGCAGCAGAACAATCCGGCCGCACCGCGGTGCCGGAACTGCCCGAACCCATCACGCTCGACCGGCTGCTGCGCGACTGGCCCGCCGGCCGCGCCCTGATCTTTGCCGATGAACAGGGCGGGGAGGCGATGGCCGCCACGCTGGCCCGCCACCCGGCCCCGGCCGCCATCCTGATCGGCCCGGAAGGCGGCTTTACCGATCAGGAACGTGGTCTCATCCGCGCCCACCCGGCGGCCGTGCCCATCACCCTCGGCCCGCGTATCCTGCGCGCCGACACCGCCGCCATCGCCGCCGTCGCCGTGTGGCAGGCGCTGTACAACAGTTGAAATCCGGGGAAAATCACCGTGAAATCAATGCTGCTTGCCGCTGCGGCCGCTGCCGCCGCCACTGTCTCCGCTCCCGCCTGGCTCTATCCGATGCCCGCCGGCGCGCCGCATTTCGCCGTCGCCGATGCCGCCCCCGCCACGCGGCCCGGTTCCGGCGTCACCCTCACCGGCGCCGCCACTCGCAACCGCGCCATCGCCGTCGATTGGTTCCCCGATCCCGCCAATCCGCCGCCGCCCATCGTGTTGCGGGCCAGCCAGCCCGGCGGCTATGCCTGCGGCTATTGCCACCTGCCGCGCGGCGAAGGCCGCCCCGAAAATGCCACGTTGGCCGGCCTGCCCGCCGATTACATCGTCGATCAGACTGAGGCCTTCCGCAGCGGCACCCGCACCAGCGCCAGCCCTGGCTGGGTGCCCACCGAGGCCATGCTCAATGCCGTCGCCCATGCCAAACCGGCTGAAATCAGAGAAGCCGCGCGCTGGTTCAGCCGGCAGCCCTTCGTCTCCCGCGTCACCGTGATCGAGGCCGCAACCGTGCCGGTCACCGCGCCGTTGGGCTTCACCCTTGCCGTCCGCCCCGGCCCATCCGAGCCCATCGCCGGCCGCATCATCGAAGTACCTGATGATCCGGACGGCTTTGAACTGCGCGATCCGCGCGCCCGCTTCACTGCCTGGGTGCCGCCCGGCAGCATCGCCCGCGGCCGCGCCATCGCGGCTGAATTTGGATGCATCGAATGCCATGCCGAACAATTGAATGGCTGGGGTCCCGGCCGTTCGCCCAGCTACATCCTGCGCCAGCTCATCGCCTTCAAGACAAGGGCCCGCAACGATGCCGGTGCCCAGCCGATGCAGGCCGTGGCCGATCAGCTCGAAATGGATCAGATGGTCGCCGTCGCCGCCTGGCTGGCCGATGGCGCTAGGGCGAAACCCGGATGATCCGCTCCGCCTCCTGCAGTACCCGGCCCCGGCTCCAGGCGAAGGGCACATATTGGCCACTCGCCCAGCGCGGGAACAGGTCGCGATAATGCGGGCTGGCCGGGTCGCCGGATTGGCCCGGCGTGTTGATCACCATCGAATTGTCCCAGGCGCCCACGTCCATCACCAGCCGCACCGAGGCGCCGGCGGTGACATGCCAATCGGCACCGGGGCTCATCGCCATCGGGGTGGAGCTGCTGCCGCCCACCGGCAGCGGACCGACCCGGCGTTCGGCATCACGGCCTGCAATGGCCAGTGCCGGTTTGAAATCAGCCACATGCAGCGCGCCCCAACGCCAATTGGCTGGATCCGGGCCCAGCATGGCCTTTGCTTCGGCAAAGGCGGTGGCCAGCGATTCGAGCAGAATGCTGTTGCGGGTGGCCGCCGGATCAGCGCCGAGCAGGTCGCTGCCTTCCAGCACGGCGATCACCGCAGCGGCGGCCGGCTTGCCAAAGTTCGCCCGCATGGCTTCGGGCACGATGGCCGCCACCGCGCGCTGGGGCAGATGGTTGCGCGCCCAGATCTCATAGAGCGCCGCTGCCGCCGAGTCCGGCTCCTCATGGCCATCCCAGCCCTGCAGCAGCGCCAGCGCGCCGCGTTCATCGGCAGTGCGGCCAGCCAGGCCCGCCATCAGCGTGACCGCGCGCCGGGCCATGGCCGAGGTGGCGTCATTCTGCAGGGCCATGGCGTCAGTGATGCCGAACTTGGGTTTGGCGGCGATCACCTCCTCGATCCGGGCGATGCGGCTGCGGTCAACCCATTCAAATCCCAGCGGACGGGTATAGCCGGCCGGCAGGTTCATTTCGTTGGCCGTGGCGATCCAGCCCTGCGCCGGATTGTGCTTCACTGGCATCAATTTGGGGTCCATCAGGCCGGTCCACTGGTGCGCCTTGCCTGCCGGCACCGGCAGCAGGCCATCGCCGCCCGCCCGCAGCGGCACAAAGCCCGATGGCGCCCAGCCGATGTCGCCGGCCCGGTTGGCAAACAGCAGGTTGAGCGGCGGCGCCCCCCAATGGTTGCGGGCGGCCAGAAAATCATCCCACGACCTGGCGGTCCACGCCCAGCTGGCGTTGAAATAGGCGGATGCGCCGGGCCGGCTCCAGGTGGCACGCAAGGCAAAGCTGCGGCCGCTCGCCGGGTCTTCATGCAGGATGGGGCCATCGGCGCTGAACTTCAGCACGATTTCGCGCGGCGCCTCGCCCTTCACCGCCAATGTCTCCCGCACCTCGGTCAGACTGGTGCCCTTGGGGTTCACCACCAGATCCTGCTGATCGATGTAGAAGATGGTGATCGCCCAGCCGGCGTCTTCATTGTGGCCAAAGCTCACGCCGGGCAGTGCCGGTTCACCCGCGCCGGCGATCTTGAGCTCCGGCGTGTCGATATGGGAGAGATAGCGCAGGTTCGGCACACTATGGGCGCGGTGCGGATCATTGGCCAGGATCGGCCGGCCGGTGGCGCTGCGGCTGGCGCCGATCACCCAATTGTTTGATCCTTCAAGGCTGTCCGGATCGCGTGCCGCCAGTGCCACCCCCTGGCCGTCAAAGCGCACATCGGCCGTGCCCAGATTGTAAACGCGCAGCACATCGCTTGGGATGGTGCACGGATCAAGGCCCTTGGGGATGGTCACGGCGTGGGCCGGCTCCAGCTGGCGGCGCAGCGGTTCAAAGCGGACATCGCCGCCGCACAGGGCGCGGGCGCGGTCCACTTCGCTGGGCAGATTGTGCACCAGGGCATTGGACCTTATGCGCACCACATCATCGGCCTGCCAGCGTTCGGGCTGGCTGGCGGTGGCGCTGAATTCCAGTGGCAGCGGCGCCCGCCCGGCCTCCACATCGGCAATGAAGGCGTTGATTCCGGCGGCAAAGGCCTCGGTCCAGCTTTTGGCCTGGGCCGGATAGCCCGCCCATTCCGCCGCCATGTCGCCGCGATACAGCAGCAACCGGGCGGCGCGATCCTGTTCCACAAAGCCCGGCCCGAAACTGGCCGAAAGCCGGCCGAGCCCGCGCTTGCGCCACAGATCAATCTGCCACAGCCGGTCGCGCGCCACGGCATAGCCCTGCAGGAAAAACCCGTCGCGGGCATTGGCGGCATAGATATGCGGAATGCCAGCCCGATCGATGACGATCTCGCCGGGGGCGCTGAGGCCGGGCAAGGCCCGGCTTTCGGTGAAGGCGCCGGGTGGCGCGTCCTGCGCGCCGGCCGCTGTTGCCAGCAGCAGTGCTGCCGTCAGCCCGATCTTGTTCTGCATGTCACGCCTCCCAGTCTTCACAGCGCAAGCCCGGCACACGCTGAAATTCGCGCAGATTGCCGGTGACCACGATCAGCCCGCGGCTGCGGGCATGGCCGGCGATCAGCGAATCAAATGGCCCAATGCGTTGGCCGGCGGCATCGAGCACCGCCCGGATATCGGCCGCATGGGCAGCGGCCTCGCTGTCGAAAGCAAGCACGGTCAATTGGCGGGCAAAATCGTCGACTTCATAAAGGGCGACTGTTGGCCGCTGGGAACGTGCTGCGCCAAACAAGAGCTCCTGAAGCACGATACTGCTGATGCACAGGCTGGCAGCATCGGCCGTGAAAAGCTGGCGGGCGCTTGGTGGACGGTCACGCAGCGCGCGGATGCAGACATTGGTGTCCAGCAGTCTGCGCAGCACGGCTTAGAAACTTTCGCGGGTATCGGATTCGGGTTGCTCGCGATCCGGAAAATCAATGCCGGGCCGATCGAAGAACGCCTCCCACCCTGATCCCGCCGGTTCGATGATGCGGCGGTTGCCTTCAATGCGAATCACCACTTCCTTCACATGATCGGGAAACGCCACGTCTTTCGGCAACCGCACGGCCTGGCTGCGGTTTGATTTGAACAGGCGGGTGGTGGCGCGGGTGCTCATACAGGCCTCATTGGGATATCCCGCGAGTATATCCCAGTTGCTGCCGTCCGTCCATTCACTCCGCCGCCAGTGCCGCCGTTGCCGGCGCCGCCTGCGGCCCTCGGATCAGGCCGCCGGGCAGGGCGCCGGTCATCGCGCCGTTGCGGAAGGTCACCTCGCCATTCTTGATCGTGCACACATAACCATCGGCCTTCTGCAGCAGGCGCTTGCCGCCGGCTGGCAGATCGAACGCCAGCCAGGGCTTGCCCAGTTGCAGCCGATCCAGATCGATGATGTTGAAATCGGCCAGATAGCCCGGCGCGATCAGGCCGCGATCATGCAGGCCATAGAGTTTTGCCGTGTCGTAGCACTGGCGGCGGATGGCGTTTTCCAGCGCCACTGTGCCGCGCGCCCTGTCGCGCACCCAATGTTGCAGCAGATAGGTCGGGCTGGCCGCGTCGCAGATGGTGCCGCAATGGGCGCCGCCATCGGACAGGGAGATCACCACATCGTCCCGGTGCAGCAGACCCTGGACGAAATCCAGATTGCCATCGGCATAGTTCAGGATGGGGAAATAGATGAAGCCCGTGCCGCCGTCCCGGCACAACAGGTCATAGGCATAGGCGGCCGGGTCTTGCCCGGCGGCCTTGGCCATCGCCCAGATGGTTTCCTCCTGCTGCGGCTCGTAATTGAAGCCGTCGGTCATCTCGAACTGCAATTGCCAGCCCATCGCCACCGCCATCAGCAGCGGCAACACATCGGTTTCCGGCCAGACATTGTCTTCCGCCAACAGCTTGGTCTTGAACGCCGGATCGCACAGATGCGCCCATTGTTCGTCCCAAGGCAGCGCTTCGATCGCCTGCCAGCTGGGGCGGAACTTGAACGGGTGCACGGTGCCGCGCCACGCCATCAGCACGCCGTTGCCGCGGATGGCGATCTGGGCGAAGATGTTGGCGCCTTCGGCATTGGCCCGCGCCGTCTCGCTCATCTGCTCTTCCCACGGCAATTCCTTGGCGATGGATTGCAGCATGGCAAAGGTGACGGGCAGGCCGGTTTCCCGGCTCATTTCGGCCATCCAGCCGAATTCGTCCCACTCGCGCTTCAGATCGCTGGCCATTTCGAACACGCCGTGGCCCACTTCGCCCATGGCGCGCCCGATGGCGATCAGTTCGTCCTTTTCGGCGGTGGTGCCGGGCACCAGCTCGCCATCAATCGATTTGTGCAGGATGGTGCGGCTGGTGGAAAAGCCCAGCGCGCCGGCCTTCACCCCTTCGGCAACGATCACGGCCATCTGGGCGATATCGTCTTCGGTCGGCTTCTCGTTGCGCGCCCCGCGTTCGCCCATCACATAGGCACGCACGGCGCCGTGCGGCACATGGGTGGCCACATCGATGGTGCGGCGGCGTTCTTCCAGCGCGTCCAGATATTCGGGGAAGCTCTCCCAATTCCACTTCATGCCTTCGGCCAGCGCGGTGCCGGGGATATCCTCCACGCCTTCCATCAGGCCGATCAGCCATTGGTGCCGATCGGGCTTGGCCGGCGCAAAGCCCACGCCGCAATTGCCCATCACCACCGTGGTCACGCCGTGCCAGCTGGATGGCGCCATTTCTGAATCCCAGGTCGCCTGGCCATCATAATGGGTGTGGATGTCGACAAAACCCGGCGTGACGATCAGGCCGGCGGCATCAATCTCCTCGCGGCCCGGCGCGGTGACGCGGCCAACGGCGGTGATGCGCCCGCCATCCACGGCAATGTCGCCCACGAAACGCGGATTGCCGCTGCCATCAACGATGGTGCCGCCACGGATGACCAGATCGTGCATGGTTATTCTCCCCGAACAGATGGGGAGGATGCCACAGCGGGGGCCGGGCGCAACCCTGCGGCTATGCAGCGGTTCAGCCTGGGCTGGAGTCGCCCTGTTCGGCCTGTTGCGGGCGTTCCGGATCGGGCGGCAAATGGCCCCAACGCTCATCGTCCGCCACCGGCGCCGGCTGCACCTGGTCCACGCCGCAGGCGGCAAGCGACAGCATCGCCAGAATCAGGAGGGGCAGGGGCTTCATAACGGCCAATGTGGGCAAACATGAACTTTCCGCAAGAGGTTCAATGGCCAAAGCCGTAACCCTTTGCCGGCCAGCGCCGGACATTGCCATGAAACCGCAACACCGCCGCTTCATTGCGTGGCCGGAGCAACGGGGTTAAGGCGCTAGCCATGAGCAACAAGGTCACATCCGCCGGCGACGACGCGATCATCGAATCGCGCGACCAGCTGATTTCGGTGTTTTCCGCCGGTGCCAAGCCCGTCGCCGATTGGCGCATCGGCACCGAGCATGAGAAATTCGTGTTCCGCACCGAGGATCACCGCGCCCCGTCCTACACAGAGCCCGGCGGCATCCGCGATCTGCTGATGGCGATGACCCGCTATGGCTGGGAACCGATCATGGAGGGTGACAATGTCATCGCGCTCAAGGGCGCCGATGGCAACATCAGCCTGGAACCGGCCGGCCAGTTCGAACTGTCGGGCGCGCCGCTGGAAAATCTGCATCAAACCTGCGCGGAATCCAATCGCCACCTGAAACAGTGCCGCGAACTGGGCGCCGAGCTGGGGCTGGGGTTTCTGGGCCTGGGCTTCTGGCCCGACAAGACGCGCGCCGAACTGCCGGTGATGCCCAAGGGCCGTTATGACATCATGCTGCGCCACATGCCGCGCGTCGGCAGCCTGGGCCTCGACATGATGCTGCGCACCTGCACCATCCAGACCAATCTGGATTATGCCAGCGAAGCCGACATGGCGCAGAAATTCCGCGTGTCGCTGGCGTTGCAACCGATCGCCACCGTGCTGTTTGCCAATTCGCCGTTCACGGAAGGCAAGCCCAACGGCTTCAAGAGCTTCCGCAGCCATATCTGGACCGACACCGATCCCGCCCGCACCGGCATCCTGCCCTTCGTGTTCGAAGACGGCTTCGGCTATGAACATTATGCCGATTACGCCCTCGATGTGCCGATGTATTTTGTCTATCGCGACGGCAAATATATCGATGCGGCCGGTCACAGCTTCCGCGATTTCCTCGCCGGCAAGCTGGCCGTGCTGCCCGGCGAAAAGCCGCGGCTGGGCGATTGGAAGGATCATCTGTCCACGGCCTTTCCCGAAGTGCGCATGAAGGGCTATCTCGAAATGCGCGGCGCCGATGGCGGGCGCTGGGATCGCATCTGCGCGCTGCCGGCGTTGTGGGTGGGCCTGCTCTATGATCAGACGGCGCTGGATGCCGCCTGGGATCTGGTGAAGCATTGGACGCCGCAAGACCATGACCGCCTGCGCCGCGAAGTGCCGGCGCTGGCGTTGGGTGCCGCCAGCCCCAATGGCGGCACGCTGCAGCAACTGGCGGCCGAAGTGCTGAAGATTGCCGATGCCGGCCTTGCCGCCCGCGCCCGGCTGAATGCCGCTGGCGACAGCGAACAGGGCTTTCTCAATCCGCTGCGCGAAATTGTCGCAAGCGGCATGACCAACGCCGATCGACTGCTGGCGCATTACCATGGTGTCTGGGGTGGCGACCTCACCCGTGTCTATGAGTCCGAAGCCTATTGAACGCCGGGCAGCAGCACTGCTTTACGGACACACCGGCAACAAAATCGTCCGTATGCAGGCAGTTCCGCGCATTTTTTCTCCATTTGCCTCTTGACCACGCGCTGAAGCCGTTTGAGCATCGGCAGGCAATCGCGATCTCAGCCAGCCCATGTCGGGAACAGGCCAGACGTCGATTATCTTGGGAGGTCGAATATGGCGTTCGTGCGTCTGCGTTCCAGTTGTGCGCTTATTGCTCTTGTTGCCGGCACTGCCATGGGCAGTGCAGCGTCCGCGCAAACCGCTGCTGCGGTGGAAGAACCGGCAGATGCCGAAATCGTCGTCACCGGCAGCTTCATCCGCGGCAGCCGTGAAGATGCCGCCGTGCCGATCGATGTGTTCACCGCCGATGATCTGAACAAGCAGGGCGTCAACTCGCCGCTCGATTTCATCAAGCAGCTGCCGTCGGTTGGTGCCTCGCTGGGTGACACCAACCAGTTTTCCACGGCGTCGCAGGGCTTTCAGGGCAATGGCTCGCTGAACCTGCGCGGCCTTGGGCCCACCCGCACCTTGGTGCTGTTCAACGGCCGCCGCACCGTGCTGGCACCGGGTGACGGCTTTGCCGATACCAACCTGATTCCGATCTTTGCCTTGCAGAATATCGAAATCCTCAAGGACGGCGCTGCCGCCACCTATGGTTCCGATGCCATTGCCGGCGTGGCCAATTTCATCACGCGCACCGATTTCAATGGCGCGGTTGTCCAGGGGGATTTTGAAGCCATCAAGGGCTCGCGTGGCAATTGGACGGTGTCGGCGCTGGTTGGCCACACATTTGGCAAGCTCAATGTGATGATCGGCGGCGGCTGGCAGCATCGCTCGACCCTGCCCAGCTTCGAACGCGAATTCAGCCGGACGCCCTTCGCGGTCAATCCGTCGGCCTGGTCGGTTCTCAGCACCCCGGGTCTGTTTGGTGCCACCTATCTGAACAACGGCGTGCCGGCCACGACGCTCGTCCGCGATGGTGGCACGGCTGGTTGCGCGGCAGTGGGCGGTGTCAACGACACCACGGGCCCCAACAACACCGGTTCGCCGATCTGCCGGTTCAGCTTCCTGCCCTGGAACAACATCATCGAAGAAGAAGATCGCTACCAGGCTTATGGGCAAGCCGTGATGGAGATCAGCGATCGCACCAAGTTCCGCCTTGAATTCACCTATGCGCAAACTGATACAACCATTGGCCAATCGCCGTCGTTCCCGCCCACCCAGGGCCCGCGCGGTTCGGGGTCTACCAGTGCCTTCACCGTCAGCCCCAACAACCCCGGCGTGCCGGCCTTCCTGGCCCAGAACGGCTTGTTGCCTGGCACCGCGGAACGGCCGCTGGCAGCCATCACCGCCGTGTTGTGGCGTCCGTTCGGTTGGCTCGGCAATCCGTCCGAGCCGGTGCGCGGTGCCGGCCTTGGCCGCGCCGAAAACAAGAGCTACCGGGTTTCGGGTGGCTTCGATCACGAATTCACCGATAATTTCCGCGGGCAATTCTTTGCCACCTGGTGGGGATCGGAACGTGAAGCCTATTCGCGCGACATGGTCGGATCGCGGCTGCAAAATGCCCTGAACGGCCTTGGTGGGCCGAACTGCAACGTGGCCGCCAACACGCCGGGGCAGAATGGCTGCCAATGGTTCAACCCGTTCCTGAATGCCGGGCCGACGGTTTCGATCCAGAATCTCAACAACCCCAACTATGTTCGCGGCAACGAAAATTCGCCGGCGCTGATCAACTATCTGCAGGTCAACAATGGCACGCGCCAGGTTGAAGAGCAGTTGGTTGTTGATGCGATCTTCTCGGGTGAAACCGGGATTGATCTGGGCGGCGGGCCGATCGCCTATGCCTTCGGGGGCCAGTATCGCGGCAACCAGTGGAGCACCAATCCGCTGCTGCCGGAGTCCAATCTCAACATCAACCCCTGCTTCCGTGAAGGCGATCGCAGCTGCGTTGGCACGCCGATCGAAGGCGTTGGCTCGTTCATCTTCCTCGGCGGCACCCGCCCGGAACGGGTGACGCAGAACGTGATGGCAGTCTTTGCCGAAGTGAAGATCCCGATCAGCGACCGGTTGGAAATCACCGGCGCGGGCCGCTTTGAAGATTATGGCGGCTCGGTTGGCTCCACCTTCAATCCCAAGGGGTCGGTGCGTTGGAACCCCACCGATTGGCTGGTGCTGCGCGGCTCGGTGGGCACCACCTTCCGCGGGCCGTTGGCCAACCAGGTGGCCAACAATCAGATCACCTCGCTGGCTGGCCTGCAAGCGGCGGCCAACCAGTTCAAATCCGTCGATATCTTCGGCAATTCGCGGGATCTGGGGCCGGAAACTGCCTTCACCTACAATGTGGGTGCGGTGGTTACCACCTCGGGCTTCACCATCTCGGCGGATTATTGGAGCTTTGACGTCAAGGATCGGGTGACCACCACGCCGGGTCAGGCCATTGCCTCAACGGTGGCCAACGGTGCCGTGGCAGCCAATGGCACGCGGTTCGCCAATTGCAGCAGCATCTTTGCCAATCTGGTCACCTTCCAGGGTGGCTGTACGCAAGGCGTGACCACCGGTCTCGACATCAGCCGCGTCCGCACCGATTGGGTCAACGGTCCGGGCATCCAGACCAGCGGCATCGATCTGGCGGTCGATTACAAGACTGATTTCGCCGGCGGTGCGCTGAACGTCGGGGCGCAAGCCAGCATCGTGCTGGATTACACCTTCGATGATTTCTTCTTCCGTGGTCAGTTGGTGCAGGCTGGTTACCAGGCCAAGGGCTTCACCAACTATTTCCGCGATCCGCTCACCGTGTCGCCGCTGCGCGCCACGGGTTGGATCAACTATGCCATCAGCGGCATCAACGCCCGTTACCAGGTCCGTTACATCGGCGGCGTGGATGACGAACGCTGCATTGGCCTGACCAATTGCGCCAGCACCAACTTTGGCCCGACCAATTTTGGCGCTGTCGTCAAGAGCTTCGTCCAGCATGATTTCAACGTGCAATATGATCTGCCGATCAGCGCGGTGAAGGCGCAGCTGCAATTCTCGGTGGAAAACTTCACCGATGCCAACCCGCCGGCTTCGCGGCTGGAGTTGTCCTATGATCCGTTCATCGGCAATCCGCTCGGCCGGGTGTTCCGCTTCGGCATCCGCGTGATGATGTAAGCCTTGGCGCCGCAGCCCGATGTTCGGGTTGCGGCACCCGGCCTGTCACCAGCGCCACCGGCCAGTCTTGCTGGCCGGTGGCGCTGGATGTTCAGCCAAAGCGCCGCGCGCAGGCGTAAAGCGCGATGGCAGCCGCGTTTGACACGTTCAGGCTTTCCACGCCGCTGATCGGCAGTTTCGCCACCACGTCGCAATTCTCGATGGTCAGGTGCCTGAGGCCGTCGCCTTCGCTGCCCAACACCAGCACCGGCTGGCTCTTGCCCAGCGCGGTTTCCAGCGTGACCGGCCCGTTGCCATCCAGCGCGACGCGCCAGAAACCGGCTTCGCCCATTTCGCCCAAAGCGCGGGCCAGATTGACCGTGCGCACCCAGGGCAGCGCCTCCAGCGCGCCACTCGCACTGCGCGCCAGCGTGCCCGATTCGGCCGGGCTGTGGCGATCTTGGGTGACGATGGCGCGGGCGTTGAAGGCCAGCGCAGACCGCATGATCGCCCCCACATTGTGCGGATCGGTCACCTGATCCAGCACGATGATCGGCCGGTTGTCGCCATCATCGGCGTCTTTCAGGATATCGCCCAGCCACACGGTGTCGAGCGGCTCCACCTCGAGCACATAGCCCTGGTGCGGCGCATCGGGCGGGCACAGCCGGCCCAGATCATGATCATCGCCATATTGCACCTGCAGCCCCTGCGGGATGATGATGGTCTTGGCGGTTTGCGGGGTCAGCCACAGCTTGCGGAAGCTGCGCTCGGGATTGTCCAACGCGGCAAACACCGCGTGCCGGCCATAGAGCCGGGGAAACGCGCTCTTTTGCGCTTTCTGCGAATTGGGGTGCGGTCTGCGGCCCATGTCAACGTCCCATCCTCAACGTGCCATCCTGTGTTCGCTGCAGGCACGGTGGTGGAGGGGGTTGGATTTGAACCAACGTAGGGTGAAACCCGGCAGATTTACAGTCTGCTGCCATTGACCGCTCGGCCACCCCTCCACAGCCGTATCAGGCTCGCCTGTCGGGAGGCGGCCAAATGGGACAGTCAGGCGCGCCTGTCAACGCCCGATTTTGATTTTGTCTAGCCCCGATCCGGCACCACCCGGTCGCGGCCGAGGCGCTTGGCGGTATAGAGCGCGCCATCGGCGCGGCCGATCAGCTGATCGGCAGGCTGGCCGGCGCGGTGTTCGGCCACGCCGGCGGAAAAGCTGATGCGCCCCATGCTGCTGCCGTCCACCGCGCTGCGCAGCACCTGGCCGGCCAGATCGGCGCGCACCCGGTCAATCCGGCCGGCTGCCGCCTGCACGCCCACGCCCGGCATCACGCCCACAAACTCCTCACCGCCCAGCCGGCCGACCATGCCGCCATCCCGTTCCAGCCGGTCGGCCAGGTGCCGCGCCACGAAGCACAGCACATCATCGCCCATGGCGTGGCCGAAACGATCATTGAAACGCTTGAAATGATCGATATCCACCACGGCCAGCGCCAGTGGCACCCCGGCGGCCACTGCTTCGGCCTGGGCCTTTTCGATGGCGGCCATGATGCCGCGCCGGTTCATCACGCCAGTCAGCGCGTCGGTCACGGCGGCGCGTTCGGCCTGGGTCAGCCGGTCAGCCAGCGCGCGGCTTTCGCTGGCGGCCTGATCCAGCTCCTCCAGCAATCGGCTGTTGGCGGCCTGGATGCTGGCAGTGGCGGCGCCCAGTTGTTCCAGCAGGGCGGCCAGGCTGGCCGCGTCCATCGGCCCGGCCAGCTGCTCCCCGCCCACGGCAATCGCCCGGCCATAATTGGCCAGATCGGATTGGCCGCTTTCGATGCGCAGGCCCAGCGCCTCGGCCTGGTCATGCGCCTCGGCGATCAGCAGCTTGACCTGGGCTTCGCTCATCTGGCCCAGATGGGTTTCGCGCAGGGCCATCAGCACGCTGATCGTCAGGCTCTGGTTGGCGATGGCCTTGTCGATGGCCAGCGACAATTCATGATCATCATCGCGCACATATCGCCACAGCACGTCATACACGGCGGGCTCTGCCGGCAGACCGGTGCGGATCAAGAGGGCGCGGATCTGATCATACCAGGTGAGGCCGGGCGCCGGGGCTTGGCCTGCCAGATCGGCCGGCACCGCCACCTCGGCGGCCGCCTGCATTGGCCCTGGCTGATACTGCATTGCCCAATTCCTCCTGCGCGCCGTGGCTGATCTGAACCCGGAAAACGGCGGTGGCCGGGGCGGCTTAAGGCTGCCTGTGGTGATTTTGCGAAGGTGAGGTGGGGACGAAGGGCAAGGCAGGAAGGGCAGGGCCGCGGCAAAGCCGCGGCTGACGTCGAAGCTGTTCTGCCGGGCTGGGGCCCGGCAGCCAGCCCGGCAGAGCTTGCCGGAGTCGGTGAACTGCGCTTCGCACAATTCACGCGCCCGGCTGCGCTGGAGCGGGTAGCGGGAATCGAACCCGCATAGCCAGCTTGGAAGGCTGGAGCTTTACCACTAAGCTATACCCGCGCAGCGCCTGCCATAAGGCAGCCGCGCCGGCGTTTCAATGGCCTGCGGCCGCCACGCAGCGCGAACCCCTTGCGCCGCTGCGCCCGGCTCTTTATACGCCGCCGCCTGCACCACAGGAGTGTAGCTCAGTTGGTAGAGCATCGGTCTCCAAAACCGAGGGCCGGGGGTTCGAGCCCCTCCACTCCTGCCAGCAGCCTTGCAATTTGGCCCCAAGTGGTTGAACTGCAACGCTGCTGATCCCATGTCGGGGTGCAGCGACGGTCAAGCAGCCGGCGGCGGGCAGTGCCTCGTGCCGGTTCTTGTTGTTGTTTATTGGCCTGTTCGCCAGGGGCGGGCTGATTCGTTGGTGTTGGCAAGGGTCGGAAAGACCGGAGCAAAAGGCAGGTGCGCGTGAGCGACGGCAAGGCAGTCGGCGGGGCGGAAGCGTCGAAAAAGCCCCGGGTTTCCCCGGCGGAATTCGTGCGCCAGGTGCAGACCGAAGCGCGCAAGATCGCCTGGCCCACCATGCCCGATACGGTTCGCATGACGGTGATGGTGCTGATCATGACCAGCGTGCTGTCGCTGTTCTTCCTCGGCATCGATCAGGTGCTGGGCCGCACCGTCAAATTCCTGCTCAGCCTCGCTGCCTGAGGATTTTCATGTCACGCTGGTATATCATTCACGCCTATTCGGGCTTTGAAAACAAGGTGAAGGACGCGATCCTCGCCGAAGCCCGCCGCATGGGCCTGGAAGCCTTCATCGATGCCATCGAGGTGCCGGCCGAAACCGTGACCGAGGTGGTGAAGGGCAAGAAGCGGGCCGTGGAGCGCAAGTCCATGCCCGGTTATGTGCTGGCCAAGCTGGCGATGACCGACGATGTGTTCCACCTCGTCAAGAACACCCCCAAGGTGACCGGCTTCCTGGGCCAGCAGAACAAGCCACAGCCGATCACCGAAGCGGAAGCCGCCCGCATGCTGCACACCAAGGCCGAGGAAACCCCGGCGGCCAAGATCAAGAAGAAGGCCAATTTCGAGATCGGCGACAGCGTGCGCGTGCTCGATGGCCCGTTTGCCAGTTTCAACGGCCTGGTCGAGGAAATCGATTACGATCATGGCCGCGTCAAGGTTTCGGTGTCGATCTTCGGCCGGGCAACCCCGGTGGAACTCGGCTTCGAACAGGTGGAAAAGCAGAAGTAACGCTGCCCACCACCCCGCCCGTTCCGGCTTGCCGGAACGGGATCATCCCACCGCAAGGCGGGAATAATTGTGGGAGGCCGGTTGCCCCGGCCGTCAGCACCACAGAGCAAGGAGCGGCCCGATGGCCAAGAAGATTACCGGTTATGTGAAATTGCAGGTGAAGGCCGGCATGGCCAACCCCTCCCCGCCGATCGGCCCGGCCCTGGGCCAGCGCGGCGTCAACATCATGGAATTCTGCAAGCAGTTCAACGCCAAGACCGAAGGTCTGGAAAAGGGCACGCCGATCCCCACCGTGATCACCGTGTTTGCCGACCGTTCGTTCAGCTTCATCACCAAGCTGCCGCCGGCATCCTATATGCTGAAGCAGGCCGCTGGCCTGAAGTCGGGCGGCACCACGCCGGGCAAGGGCGCGGCCGTGGCCAAGATCAAGCAGTCGCAGATCCGCGAGATTGCGGAAAAGAAGATGCCCGATCTCAATGCCAACAGCATCGAGATGGCAATGAAGACGATCGAAGGTTCGGCCCGCGCAATGGGCCTCGAAGTGGTGGAGGGCTGAGCACATGGCGATGACCAAGAAGGCCAAGGCGCTTGCTGCTGCCGTCAACCGTGACCATCTCTACAAGGTCGATGAAGCCATCGCCCTGGTGAAGAGCCTTGCCACGGCCAAGTTCGATGAAACCATCGAAGTCTCGTTCAACCTGGGTGTCGATCCGCGTCACGCCGATCAGATGGTGCGCGGCGTTGTCACCCTGCCCAAGGGCACTGGCAAGACCGTGCGCGTGGGCGTGTTTGCCCGTGGTGCCAAGGCTGATGAAGCCCGTGCCGCTGGCGCCGATGTGGTTGGCGCTGAAGACCTGCTGGAAATCGTGCAGGGCGGCACCATCGATTTCGATCGCTGCATCGCCACGCCCGACATGATGGGTCTGGTTGGCCGCCTCGGCAAGGTGCTGGGTCCCAAGGGCCTGATGCCGAACCCCAAGCTGGGCACCGTCACCATGAACGTCGCTGCGGCCGTTGAAGCCGCCAAGGGCGGCCAGGTCGAATATCGCGTCGAAAAGGCCGGTATCATCCATGGCATCCTGGGCAAGGCCAGCTTTGGCCAGGACGATCTGCGCGCCAACTTCGATGCGCTGCTCGATGCCGTCGTGAAGGCCAAGCCGACCGGCGCCAAGGGCAAGTATCTGCTCAAGGTTGCCGTCAGCTCCTCCATGGGCGCTGGCGTGAAGGTTGATCCGTCGTCGACGGGCTTCACCAGCTGATCGGCTGATCACCGCAACGAACCGGGGGCCGGCGCGAGACATCGCGCCGGCCCTTTTCGTTGGTGCGGACTTGACTCTGCGTGGGCCTGCCCCTATCGCGCCACATCCGCTCAGGCCGCAAGGCTTGGGCGTCCGTCCGAGATTGCAGGTGGGGTTTGCCCCTTAAGCCATTTGGGCCTGCATGAGACGAGGCAAGTTTTCTCCGGGTGGGGCCCATGGCCCGGCCTGGTCTGTGTCCGGGCAACCGGCATGGTGACGATCCTCTTCGGGCGGGCCCTGAGCCTGTTCCTCTCTCCACATGGTGATTGGCAGGCGCTGGGCTCTTGAGCCGGCGTGGTCGTTTGCGGCCGCGTCAAACCCCGTCCGCCATCCGGCCACAAGCCGGGCTGGCGGCCCAAACCAAGGAGTGAGCATGGATCGCGCCCAAAAAGCCGAAGCCGTCTCCAGCCTGGCGAAAACGCTCACCGAAACTTCGGTGGTCGTGGTCGCACGCAACCATGGCCTGACCGTCGCGCAAGCGAGCGATCTCAGGAACCGGATGCGTGCAGCCGGCGCCAGCTTCAAGGTGACGAAGAACCGCCTCGCGCGCATCGCGCTCGATGGCACGCCCTACCAGCCGCTCGGTGACCTGCTCACCGGCCCCTGCGGCCTGGCCACCTCCGCCGATCCGGTGGCGGCAGCCAAGATCGTGGTGGAATTCGCCAAGACGACCGACAAGTTCGAAATCGTTGGCGGTGCCATGGGCAGCACGCTGCTGGATGTGAACGGTGTGAAGGCCCTGGCCGAACTGCCGTCGCTCGACGAACTGCGTGCCAAGCTGGTGGGTCTCATCAATGCGCCCGCCACCAAGCTGGCCCAGCTGGCCAATGCGCCGGCCGCCAAGCTGGCCCGCGTCTTCACGGCTTATGCCGAAAAAGAAGCGGCCTGAGGCTTTCGACCAAATTTCACACAGACCGAACAGAAACATTGGAGAATTATCATGGCTGACCTGAAATCGATCGTTGACCAGCTTTCCGCCCTGACCGTGCTGGAAGCCGCTGAACTCGCCAAGATGCTGGAAGAAACCTGGGGCGTGTCCGCCGCTGCCGCCGTGGCCGTGGCCGCCGGCCCGGCCGCTGCTGCTGCTCCGGCTGCTGAAGAGCAGACCGAATTTGACGTGATCCTCACCGGCGACGGTGGCAAGAAGATCAACGTCATCAAGGAAGTCCGCGCCATCACCGGCCTGGGCCTGACCGAAGCCAAGACCCTGGTCGAAGGCGCTCCGAAGGCCGTGAAGGAAGGCGTCAGCAAGGCTGATGCCGAGAAGATCAAGAAGCAGCTGGAAGAAGCCGGCGCCACCGTTGAGCTGAAGTAAGCATCAACGCGTGCAGCCGGCCTTGCCGGCAGCCAAAAGAAAGGGGCAGCTCCATGCGGTGCTGCCCCTTTTTCTTTGCATTTGGGGCGCTTGCAGCCTTAGACTTGGCGCAAAGCTGGGGGATGCATGATGCAGCGCGATACGCGAGTGATGATCACGGCCGGGCTGGCAATGCTGCTGGCATCCTGCAAGGACGCCGCGCCGGTGGTGGCACCGGAAGCGCCCAAGCCCGAATTCCAGTCGATGGACAATCTGAACACGGCCCTGGCCCAGCGCGCGGCGACACGGCTGGGTTTTGAAGTTGACGAATATCGCGTGATCGTCACCGAAGCCGGGTTTCCGCCTGGCACCTTGTTGAAGCCCAACACGTCGCGGGTGGAAAGCTGGAACGCCTGCGCGCCGGGCGAGCCGCGCCCGCCCGAAGTGGCGCTGCCATCGATGTTCCCGGATTATTCGATCAGCAACACCGTGGCGGCCAGCTTTGGTCTGGACGAAGCCGTGCTGTCCAGCCTGGCGACCGCCAAGGTGGAGGTGACGGGCAACCGCGCCGCCAAGCTGACGTTCCGCAACGTCAAGGCCAGCTTCCTCGCCAATGACCAGTTGCTGCAGGTGTTGAAGCAGCCAGCCTGCATGCAGGCGATCGGCGCCGGCGAATATTTTCTGGTGCGCGGGGAGATCAAGGGGCAGCGCAGCCTGGCCCTGGATGGCTCGCTGAAGGCCAATGCCGAGGTGAAGGCCGCCACCATCGGCAATGTCGCCATCACGCCGCTGGACGGCCGCGCTGCGGTGGCGATCAATGATGAAGACCCGGTGCCATTCCTGCTGATCATCGCGGTGGTGCGCCTGCCGGAGGACATGGACCGGGGCGGCCCGCGCGGGCCGGCACCAGGCGCCATGGTTGTCGCCCCCGATCTGGCGACTGTCGAAACTGGTGCAGCGCCTGGGCGTGGGCCGGCATCGGTCGCGCCGACGGGCCTGGTCTATGTGCAGCGCGATCGCGCTGATCGCTCCCCGGCTGCCAGTGCCGTGGTGGCTGCCTTGTCGGCTGGCGGCCTGCGCGTGGCCGACGCGGTGGAGAGTGTTCCCCACGACCGCATGCCGGTCGAGGCCCAGGTGCGCTATTTCAACGAAGCGGACCGCAGCGCCGGTGAGGCCGCGCTGAAACTGCTGCAAGCGCGCTTCCCGGCCGCCAAGCTGCGCCGGGTGGGTCTGAAAGCGCCGGCCGGGCAACTTGAGGTGTGGCTGCCGCGCGCCGGTTGAGGCTTGGCCGCCTGGGAAGCCGCGCCGCCCACCCTCTTGCCCAAATCCAACAAAGCGCCTATCTGCCGCCCATCACCGGTGGGAATCCGATTCCCGGCCGGCCTGATGCCCTTCGAGACACGGCCCGCTGAGCGATCGGGTCGCGACGGATGGAGGGGCATTCAGGGCTATCATCGCCAGTGACCGTGCGACATTGCCGCAGCTGCGGAGATGACGTGCGGTTTTTGTTGTTTTCCGGTGGGCGGTGCCTGCCGGGCGCGAGACTTTGAGCAGAAGGCGACCAGACCAGATGGCCACCCAGATGAAGCCGACGCAAGGCGTCAAGCCGTTCAACAACCGCCGCCGCATCCGCAAGACCTTCGGCAGCACCGGTGAAGTGGTGCAGATGCCGAACCTGATCGAGGTGCAGCGCGAAAGCTATGAGCAGTTTTTGCGCTCCAACCCGGCGATCGGTTATGTGTCTGGCCTGGAAAAGACCCTGCGTTCGGTGTTCCCGATCCGCGATTTCGCCGGCACGGCCGAGCTGGATTTCGTCCAGTATGAACTGGAAGATCCCAAATATGACACCGATGAGTGCCGCCAGCGCGGCATGACCTATGCGGCGCCGATGCGCGTGACGCTGCGCCTGATCGTGTTCGAAGTGGACGCCGACACCGAAACCCGCTCCGTGCTCGATATCAAGGAGCAGGATGTCTATATGGGTGACATGCCGCTGATGACCGGCAATGGCACCTTCATCATCAACGGCACCGAGCGTGTGATCGTCTCCCAGATGCACCGCTCGCCCGGCGTGTTCTTTGATCATGATCGCGGCAAGACGCACGCCAGCGGCAAATATCTGTTTGCCGCCCGCGTGATCCCCTATCGCGGCAGCTGGCTGGATTTCGAATTCGACGCCAAGGACATCGTCAACGTCCGCATCGACCGCAAGCGCAAGCTGCCGGTCACCAGCCTGCTCTATGCGCTGGGCTGGCATTCGGAAGAAATCCTGAACCTGTTCTACAAGCGCGTGACCTGGGTGCGCGGCCACGGTGTGAACCGCGATGGCAGCCGCGGCGATGCCGGCTGGGTGGTGCCGTTCGTGGAAGCCAACTGGCGCAACGCCAAGCCGAGCTTTGACGTGGTCAACGCCGAAACCGGCGAAGTTGTGTTCCCGATGGGCACCAAGGTGACGCCGCGCATGGTGCGCAAGGCCACCACCGACGGCCTGACCAGCATGCTGATCCCGACCGAGGAAATCTTCGGCCGGTACAGCGCGTTCGATCTGATCAACGAAGCCACCGGCGAAATCTACATCGAAGCCGGCGACGAGCTGACGGCGGAAAATCTCGAGAAGATCGACCGGTCCGGCCAGTCGACCATCGAGCTGCTCGACATCGATCATGTCTCCACCGGCCCGTGGATCCGCAACACGCTGATGGCCGACAAGGTGGAAGAGCGCGATCATGCGCTCGCCGAAATCTATCGCGTCATGCGCCCCGGCGAACCGCCGACGCGCGAAACCGCCGAAGCCATGTTCTATGGCCTGTTCTTCGATCCCGATCGTTATGATCTGTCGGCCGTGGGCCGGGTGAAGATGAACATGCGTCTGAATCTGGATTGCCCGGATGATGTGACCGTGCTGCGTCGCGAGGATATCGCCTCGGTGGTCAAGACGCTGGTCGATCTGAAGGACGGCAAGGGCGAGATCGACGACATCGACA
This sequence comes from Sphingomonadales bacterium, assembly GCA_027485485.1. GTDB lineage: Bacteria > Pseudomonadota > Alphaproteobacteria > Sphingomonadales > Sphingomonadaceae > Sandarakinorhabdus. Next base: position 24,091 of record JAIXQY010000038.1, read on the forward strand.
ATCTCGGCAACCGCCGCGTGCGTTCGGTGGGCGAACTGCTGGAAAACCAGTATCGCGTTGGCCTGCTGCGCATGGAACGCGCCGTGAAGGAGCGCATGAGCAGTGTCGATATCGACACGGTCATGCCCAACGACCTGATCAACGCCAAGCCGGCCGTGGCCGCTGTGCGCGAATTCTTCGGCAGCAGCCAGCTGTCGCAGTTCATGGACCAGACCAACCCGCTGTCGGAAGTCACCCACAAGCGCCGCGTTTCGGCCCTCGGCCCCGGCGGTCTCACCCGCGAACGCGCCGGCTTTGAAGTGCGCGACGTGCACCCGACGCACTATGGCCGCATCTGCCCGATCGAAACGCCGGAAGGCCCGAACATCGGTCTGATCAACAGCCTCGCCACCTTCAGTCGCGTCAACAAATATGGCTTCATCGAAACGCCGTACCGCAAGGTGATCGATGGCAAGCTCACCGATGATGTGCAGTATCTGTCTGCCATGGAAGAGGCCCGCCACACCATCGCGCAGGCCAACGCCGGCATCGATGCCAATGGCGTGTTCGTGGAGGAACTGATCTCCGCCCGCCAGGCCGGTGAATTCCTGATGGCCCCGGCCAGCACCATCACCATGGCCGACGTCAGCCCCAAGCAGCTGGTTTCGGTTGCCGCCTCGCTGATTCCGTTCCTGGAAAATGATGACGCCAACCGCGCGCTCATGGGCTCGAACATGCAGCGCCAGGCGGTGCCGCTGGTGAAGGCCGAATCGCCGTTTGTCGGCACCGGCATGGAAGGCACTGTGGCCCGCGATTCGGGCGCCGCCATTTCGGCCAAGCGCACCGGCATCGTTGACCAGGTCGATGCCACCCGCATCGTGATCCGCGCCACCCAGGATGTGGAGCCCGGCAAATCGGGCGTCGACATCTACACGCTGATGAAGTTCCAGCGCTCCAACCAGTCCACCTGCATCAACCAGCGCCCGCTGGTGACCGTGGGCGATCTGGTGCAAAAGGGCGACATCATCGCTGATGGCCCGTCCACCGAGGATGGCGAACTGGCGCTGGGCCGCAACGTGCTCGTCGCGTTCATGCCGTGGAACGGCTACAACTATGAAGATTCGATCCTGATCAACGAGAAGATCGTCAAGGAAGACATCTTCACCTCGATCCACATCGAGGAATTCGAAGTCATGGCCCGCGACACCAAGCTGGGCCCGGAAGACATCACCCGTGACATTCCCAACGTGGGTGAAGACGCGCTGGCCCGTCTCGACGAAGCCGGCATCGTCTACATCGGCGCCGAGGTGGAGCCGGGCGACATTCTGGTCGGCAAGATCACGCCCAAGGGCGAATCGCCGATGACGCCGGAAGAAAAGCTGCTGCGCGCCATCTTCGGCGAAAAGGCCAGCGACGTGCGCGACACCTCGCTGCGGCTGCCGCCGGGCGTGTCGGGCACCATCGTCGATGTGCGCATCTTCAACCGTCACGGCATCGACAAGGACGAACGCGCCCTGCAGATCGAGCGCGAGGAAATCGAGCGCCTCGAAAAGGATGCCACCGACGAACGCGCCATTCTGGATCGCGCCACCTATGCCCGTTTGCAGGGTGCCCTGCTCGGCCAGGAAGCGGTTGCGGCGCCCAAGGGCGTGAAGAAGGGCGCCACCATCGATCAGGCCCTGCTGGAGGAACAGCCGCGCCGCGAATGGTGGAAGTTCGGCGTTGCCGATGATGGCGTGCAGGCCGGTCTGGAAGCGTTGAAGGCGCAGTGGGATGAAGCCCACACCACCATCACCGCCCGTCTGGAAGACAAGAAGGCCAAGGTGCAGGCCGGCGACGAACTGCCGCCGGGCGTGCTGAAGATGGTCAAGGTGTTCGTGGCGGTGAAGCGCAAGCTGCAACCGGGCGACAAGATGGCCGGCCGTCACGGCAACAAGGGCGTCATCTCCCGTATCCTGCCGCAGGAAGACATGCCGTTCCTGGCGGACGGCACGCCGGTCGATATCGTGCTCAACCCGCTGGGCGTGCCCAGCCGCATGAACGTCGGGCAGATCTTCGAAACCCATCTGGGCTGGGCCGCGCGCGGCCTGGGCAAGAAGATCGCGGCCCTGCTGGAAAGCATCAACGACACGATGACCAACGGCAGCGCGTCGGATATCCGCAGCCTGTTCGAGGCCATTTATGGCCCGCAATATGCGCTGGATGTCGTCAATCTGCCCGATGAGGCGATTGTGGAACTGGCCCGCAACCTGGTTGGCGGCGTGCCGATGGCCACCCCGGTGTTCGATGGTGCCAAGGAAAGCGACGTGTCGGCGATGCTGGCCCTGGCCGGGCTCGATTCGTCGGGCCAGGTCGAGCTGTTCGACGGCCGCACCGGCGATCAGTTCGATCGCAAGGTCACCGTGGGCTATATCTACATGCTCAAGCTGCACCACCTGGTGGACGACAAGATCCACGCCCGCTCGATCGGTCCCTACAGCCTCGTCACCCAGCAGCCGCTGGGCGGCAAGGCCCAGTTCGGTGGCCAGCGCTTCGGGGAAATGGAAGTGTGGGCGCTGCAGGCCTATGGCGCGGCCTATACCTTGCAGGAAATGCTCACCGTCAAGTCCGATGACGTGGTGGGCCGCACCAAGGTGTATGAAGCCATCGTCAAGGGTGACGACACGTTCGAAGCCGGCATCCCCGAAAGCTTCAACGTGCTGGTCAAGGAAATGCGGTCGCTGGGCCTCAACGTCCAGTTGCAGAGCATCGAAGCGGTGGAGTGACATTGGTTGGGGGCGGGCTTCGCGGCTCGCCCCCCAGCTGACGAGCCCGGATTTGAAACCCACCCCCAGCCCCTCCCGCAAGCGGGAGGGGAGCAGGAAGGGAAAAATATATGAACGACGTCACCAACTTCTTCTCGCCGGCCGCCAAGCCCGAGACCTTTGATCAAATCCAGATCGCGATCGCTTCGCCGGAGCAGATCCGCAGCTGGTCCTTCGGCGAGATCAAGAAGCCGGAAACCATCAACTACCGGACGTTCAAGCCGGAGCGTGATGGCCTGTTCTGCGCCCGCATCTTTGGCCCGATCAAGGATTATGAGTGCCTGTGCGGCAAGTACAAGCGCATGAAATACAAGGGCATCGTTTGCGAAAAATGCGGCGTGGAAGTGACCGTTTCCAAGGTCCGCCGCGAGCGCATGGGCCATATCGAACTGGCCGCCCCGGTGGCGCACATCTGGTTCCTGAAGTCGCTGCCCAGCCGCATCGGCATGCTGCTCGACATGCAGCTCAAGCAGCTGGAGCGCGTGCTCTATTTCGAACAATATGTCGTCATCGATCCGGGCATGACGCCGTTCAAGAAGTTCGATCTGCTCACTGAAGACGAGCTGTTCACCGCCCAGGAAGAATATGGCGAAGATGCCTTCCAGGCCGGCATCGGCGCGGAAGCTATCCGCATCCTGCTGCAGGAACTCGATCTTGAAGGCGAGATGGAAGTGCTGCGCGAGGAACTGCGCACCACCAAGTCCGAACTGAAGCCCAAGAAGATCATCAAGCGGATGAAGGTGGTGGAAAGCTTCATCAACTCCGGCAACAAGCCGGAATGGATGGTGCTGACCGTGGTGCCGGTGATCCCGCCCGATCTGCGCCCGCTGGTGCCGCTGGACGGTGGCCGCTTTGCCACGTCGGATCTGAACGATCTTTATCGCCGCGTCATCAACCGCAACAACCGCCTGAAGCGCCTGATCGAACTGCGCGCGCCCGATATCATCGTGCGCAACGAGAAGCGCATGCTGCAGGAAGCGGTTGACGCGCTGTTCGACAACGGCCGCCGCGGCCGCACCATCACCGGCGCCAACAAGCGTCCGCTGAAATCCCTGTCCGACATGCTGAAGGGCAAGCAGGGCCGCTTCCGCCAGAACCTGCTCGGCAAGCGCGTCGATTATTCCGGCCGTTCGGTGATCGTCACCGGTCCGGAACTCAAGCTGCACCAGTGCGGCCTGCCCAAGAAGATGGCGCTCGAGCTGTTCAAGCCGTTCATCTACTCGCGCCTCGACGCCAAGGGTCTTTCGATGACCCTGAAGCAGGCGAAGAAGTGGGTGGAAAAGGAGCGCAAGGAAGTCTGGGACATCCTCGACGAGGTCATCCGCGAGCATCCGGTGCTGCTGAACCGCGCGCCCACGCTGCACCGCCTCGGCATCCAGGCGTTCGAGCCCGTGCTGATCGAAGGCAAGGCGATCCAGCTGCATCCGCTGGTCTGCACGGCCTTCAATGCCGACTTCGACGGCGACCAGATGGCCGTCCACGTACCGCTCAGCCTCGAAGCGCAGCTTGAAGCCCGCGTGCTCATGATGTCGACCAACAACATCCTGAGCCCCGCCAACGGCAAGCCGATCATCGTGCCGTCGCAGGACGTCGTTCTGGGCCTCTACTATCTGTCGCTCGAGCGCGAAGGCGAACCGGGCGAAGGGCTCACCTTCGGCGATCTCGCCGAAATCGAGCAGGCGCTCTACCACAAGAAGGTCACGCTGCAGGCCCGCATCCAGTGCCGCTATCGCGGCGTGGACAAGGACGGCAACACCAAGATCGAAGTGGTCAAGACCACGCCCGGCCGCATGATGCTGTCGCAGATTCTGCCGCGCCATCCGAACGTGCCGTTCGCCCTGGTCAACAATCTGCTGACCAAGAAGGACGTGCAGAACGTCATCGACGTGGTCTACCGCCATTGCGGCCAGAAGGAGACCGTGATCTTCGCCGACCGCCTGATGGCGCTGGGCTTCGCCCAGGCGTGCAAGGCCGGCATTTCGTTCGGCAAGGACGATCTGATCATCCCGGCTGCCAAGAAGCAGCTCGTCGACCAGACCAAGGCGAAGGTCGCCGAGTTCGAGCAGCAGTATCAGGACGGTCTGATCACGCAGGGCGAAAAATACAACAAGGTCGTCGACGCGTGGTCGATGTGCACCGACAACGTCGCGACCGCCATGATGAAGGAAATCTCCAAGACCGAGAAGGGCAAGCCCATCAACTCGGTGTGGATGATGGCGCACTCGCAGGCCCGCGGGTCTCCGGCCCAGATCAAGCAGCTTGCCGGCATGCGCGGCCTCATGGCCAAGCCCTCGGGCGAAATCATCGAGACGCCGATCATCTCGAACTTCAAGGAAGGCCTCACCGTTCTCGAGTACTTCAACTCGACGCACGGCGCGCGCAAGGGCCTTGCCGACACGGCCTTGAAGACCGCCAACTCGGGCTACCTCACGCGCCGTCTCGTCGACGTGGCGCAGGACGCGATCATCATCGAGCCCGATTGCGGCACGACCGAAGGTCTGTCGATGAAGGCGATCGTCGAAGGCGGCGAAGTGATTTCGTCGCTGGGCGAACGCATCCTCGGCCGCACGCCGGCCGAAGACGTGCTCGATCCGCTGTCGGGCGAGATCATCGCGCCCAAGGGTGCTTTGATCGTCGAAGAGACGGTCGAGCGCATCGAAAAGGCGGGCGTTGACCGCATCAAGATCCGCTCGGTGCTGACGTGCGAATCGAAGGGCGGCGTTTGCGCCGCCTGCTACGGGCGCGATCTTGCCCGCGGCACGGTCGTCAATTCCGGCGAAGCGGTCGGCATCATCGCCGCCCAGTCGATCGGCGAACCCGGCACGCAGCTGACGATGCGCACCTTCCATATCGGCGGCGCGGTCCAGCGCGGCGCCGAGCAATCGTCGGTCGAAGCGGCGTACGGCGCCAAGGTCCAGATCGTCAACCGCAACGTCGTGCTCAACAGCGCGGGCGTTCCGGTCGTCATGGGCCGCAACACCGAAATCGTTCTCGTGGACGACCAGAAGCGCGAGCGCGCACGCCACCGCGTGCCGTACGGTGCGAAGCTGCTGTTCGACGAAGGTGCGACGGTCGCCAAGGGCCAGAAGCTCGCCGAGTGGGATCCCTACACGCTTCCGATCATCACCGAGAAGGAAGGCATCGCGCACTACGTCGATCTCGTCGAGGGCGTGTCGATCCGCGAAGTGATGGACGAAGCGACCGGCATTTCCTCGAAGGTCGTGGTCGACTGGCGCCAGCAGCCGCGCGGCGCCGATCTCAAGCCGCAGATCCAGCTGCGCAACAAGAAGGGCGAAGTCATCAAGCTCGCGAACGGGCTCGAGGCGCGCTACTTCCTGTCGGTCGATGCGGTTCTGTCCGTCGAGAACGGCCAGGAAATCCACGCGGGCGACATCATCGCGCGCATCCCGCGCGAATCCTCGAAGACCCGCGACATCACGGGCGGTCTGCCGCGCGTGGCGGAACTCTTCGAGGCGCGCCGTCCGAAGGACTACGCGATCATCTCGGAAGGCGAAGGCCGCGTCGAGTTCGGCAAGGACTACAAGACCAAGCGGCGCATCGTGGTGCGCCCGTCGGACGAGGCGTTGCCGGCGGTCGAGTACATGATCCCGAAGGGCAAGCACATCTCGGTGCAGGAAGGCGACTACGTGCAGCGCGGCGACCTGCTGATGGACGGCAACCCCGTTCCGCACGACATCCTGCGCGTGATGGGCGTGGAAGCGCTGGCAACCTACCTCGTCAACGAGATCCAGGACGTCTACCGGTTGCAGGGCGTGAAGATCAACGACAAGCACATCGAAGTGATCGTGCGCCAGATGCTGCAGAAGGTCGAAATCGACGATCCGGGCGAATCGGTGTTCCTCGCGGGCGAGCAGATCGACAAGGTCGAAGTCGATGCGGCCAACGAGAAGCTGGCGATCGAGAATCTGCGACTGGCCACGTACAAGCCGGTGCTGCAGGGCATCACCAAGGCTTCGCTGCAAACGCAGTCCTTCATCTCGGCCGCGTCCTTCCAGGAAACGACTCGCGTGCTCACCGAGGCTGCCGTCAACGGCAAGACCGACGATCTGGGCGGCTTGAAGGAAAACGTGATCGTCGGGCGCCTGATCCCGGCGGGTACGGGCTCGGTCATGAACCGGCTGCGCCGCGTCGCGGCCGATCGCGACCGCGAATTGCTGGCAGCCCAGCAGGACCAGCAGGCGGCCAACGATTCGGCCGTCGAATCCGACGGCGAAACGCCCAAGCGTGCGATCGGCGGTCGCCGGCGCGCCAAGTAAGGCGTTTTCGACCCGCAAACACGGCAACGGCCGCTTCTTCGGAAGCGGCCGTTTTCGTATTGGGAACAGTGTGTTGCAGGGGTGTGGCATCGTTGCGTCGGAATCTTTCTTTTCCGATTGACAGGGGGTGCCCCAAAACATATGTTCCGCGCGCCTTTCAAGAGGGGCCGGAACGTCGGGTGCAACGCCATCCGAAACTCGGGTACCCGGGCGAAATGCGGTAATCGTCGTGGCCGGACGCTAAACCGGCCGAAAAAGTCCGAAGTTCTTGCGCGACGAGGGATGCCCCGGAGGGGTTCCGCCGTCGCCGGGGACTTTTTGTCACCCCGTCCTGGGCGCATGCGCGCGCAGGTCGGAATGCTGCAGCGATTACGGCAGCGAGTACGTACGAGACCGAGTGCGAAGGAACCGATCGGAATGCCCACGATCAACCAGCTTATCCGCCACGGCCGCACCGACAAGCCGTCGCGCAACAAGGTGCCCGCCCTCGAGGCGAGCCCGCAGAAGCGCGGCGTCTGCACGCGCGTCTACACGACCACGCCCAAGAAGCCGAACTCGGCGCTGCGCAAGGTCGCGCGCGTGCGCCTGACCAACGGCTTCGAAGTGACGAGCTACATTCCGGGCGAAGGCCACAATCTGCAGGAACACTCCGTGGTGATGATCCGCGGCGGCCGCGTCAAGGACCTTCCGGGCGTGCGCTATCACATCCTGCGCGGCGTGCTCGACACGCAGGGCCTGCCGAAGCGGCGCAAGCGGCGCTCGCTCTACGGCGCCAAGCGGCCGAAGTGAGGA
>JAIXQY010000018.1 GCA_027485485.1 Sphingomonadales bacterium
GCGCTGGCCGGCGTGCAGGCCGGCGCGGTGGCGGTGCGCTTTGGCGGGCTTGACACGCCGCTGGTCGATACGGCGCCCGATTATGAGAAATCCCTGCCGATGGACCATGCGCTCAGCGATGATGTCATGATCGCCTGGGCCATGAACGGCCAGCCGCTGCCGCTGCTCAATGGCTTCCCGCTGCGGCTGGTGGTGCCGGGCTGGTACAGCACCTATTGGGTGAAGATGCTCGACCGGATCGAGGTGCTGGCCAAGCCCGACGAGGACTATTGGATGGCACGCGCCTATCTGCAGCCGGCCAATGCGCTGGCCGATATCGCGCCGGGTGCGCCGGCCGGGGCGCGCGTGCCGGTCAGCATCATGCGCCCGCGCGCCATCGTCACCAACATTGCCAGCGGCGCCAAGCTGCCCGCCCGCGCGTTCACGCCGGTGCAGGGCGTGGCGCTGGGCGGGGACCATGGCGTGACCGGCGTGGAGCTTTCGGCCGATGGCGGCCGCCAATGGGTGCCGGCGCAGCTTGGCCCCGATCATGGCCGCTACAGCTTCCGCCGGTTCCGGGGTGCGCTGGCGCTGGGGCCTGGCAAGCAGGTCGTGCTGGCGCGCGCCACCAACGCCGCCGGGGTGACGCAGCCGCTGGTGCAGAACTGGAACCCCAGCGGCTATAACCGGGCCGGGGTTGATCCGGTTGCCGTGGAGATTGGCTGATGCGGATCATGATTGCGCTGGCCGCGCTGGCCCTGGTCGCGGCGGCCCCGCCAACGAAGCGCCTGGCGGTTGAGCTGCCCGATGCCGAAGGCCTGCTGCCCGAACGTTATGGCGTGTCGGCCGATGCCGCCAACAACAATTGCCTGGCCTGCCACAGTGCCGCGATGATCACCGCCCAGCCGCGCCTCTCGCGGGTGCAATGGGGCGAAACCATCGCCAAGATGCGCACTGTCTATGCTGCCCCGATTGATCCGGCGGATGACAAGGCGATCCTTGATTGGCTTGTCGCTGATTGACCTTTGAAGCCCCCGCCCGCTAAGGGCTGCGGGGTGACGAAGCCCCTTTCTTTCCAATCCATGATCCTGGCGCTCCAAAGCTATTGGGGCAGCCACGGCTGCGTGATCCTGCAACCTTATGATCTTGAGGTGGGCGCCGGCACCTTCCACCCCGCCACCACGCTGCGCAGCCTGGGCCCCGATCATTGGAACGCCTGTTATGTGCAGCCCAGCCGCCGGCCATCCGATGGCCGTTACGGCGAAAACCCCAACCGCTTGCAGCATTATTACCAGTTTCAGGTGATATTGAAGCCCAGCCCGCCCGATCTGATTGGCCTCTATCTGGGCAGCCTCGATGCCATCGGCATTGACCGGGCGAAGCATGATATCCGCTTTGTCGAGGATGATTGGGAAAGCCCCACCCTGGGCGCCTGGGGCCTGGGCTGGGAAGTGTGGTGCGACGGCATGGAGGTGAGCCAGTTCACCTATTTCCAGCAGGTGGCCGGCCATGATTGCGCACCGGTGGCGGGTGAGCTCACCTATGGCCTCGAGCGGCTGGCCATGTATATCCAGGGCGTCGAGAGCATTTACGATCTGGCTTATAATGATGCCGGCGTTTCCTATGGCGATGTGTTCCTGAAGAACGAACAGCAGTTCAGCGCCTATAATTTCGAAGCCGCCAACACCGAGCGCCTGTTCCAGCATTTCAAGGATGTGAGCGAGGAATGCCGGGCGCTCGCCGCGCGCGGCCTGCCGCTGCCGGCCTATGATCAGGCGATCAAGGCCAGCCATATCTTCAACCTGCTGAACGCCCGCGGCGTGATCAGCGTGGCCGAGCGCCAGGCCTATATCGGCCGCGTGCGCGATCTGGTGAAGGCTGTGGCCGATGTGTGGGTGAGCCAGAGTGCTCCCCTCCCGCTCGCGGGAGGGGCTGGGGGTGGGCCGGATGGCGCCCATCTCGGAGACCCACCCCCGACCCCTCCCGCACGCGGGAGGGGAGACGCGTGATGAAATTCCTCCTCGAACTCGGTTCCGAAGAGATTCCGGCCCGCATGCAGGCCGCTGCGGCCGAGCAGCTGAAGACCCGCTTTGTCGATGCGATGAAGGCCGCTGGCCTGGCGCATGGCGCCGTCACCGCCGATGCCACGCCGCGCCGGCTGTGGCTGATCGCTGATGACGTGGCTGCCGCCAGTGAGGGCAGCGCCGAAGAGGTGAAGGGCCCGGCGGCCACCGCCCCGGCGCAGGCCATTGAAGGCTTCCTCAAGAAAACCGGCCTGGCACGCGAGCAGCTGGAAGAGCGGGAGACGCCCAAGGGCATCGTGCTGTTTGCCGTGCTGCGCCGCGAAGGGCGGACGGCGGCGGACATATTGGCCGAAGCCATTCCGCAGATCGTGACGGGCTTTGCCTGGCCCAAATCGATGCGCTGGGGCGCGCCCAGCCAGTCCACCGCCAGCCCACGCTGGGTGCGGCCGCTCACCGGCATTGTCGCGCTGCTGGATGGCGAAGTGGTGCCGTGCAGCGTGCATGGCCTTACTTCGGGCCGCGAAACGCGCGGCCACCGGGTGCATGCGCCAGAGCCGATCAGCATCACGTCGGCGGCCAGCTATGCCGATCAATTGCGCGCCGCGCATGTGCTGGTGTCCAGCGCCGAACGCCAGCAAATCATCGCCACCCGCGCCGCTGAGCTCGCCGGCGAGGCTGGCCTGGCGCTGATTCCCGATCAGGGGCTGGTGGCGGAAAATGCCGGGCTCACCGAATGGCCGGTGCCGCTGCTGGGGCGGTTCGATCCCGATTTCCTGTCTGTGCCGCGCGAGGTGATCGTGCTCACCATGCGCACCAACCAGAAATATTTTGCGCTGTCCGATGCAGCCGGTGCGCTGGCCCCGGCCTTCATCTGCGTCGCCAATCTGGAGGCGACAGACGGCGGCGCGGCCATCGTGAACGGCAACCAGCGCGTGCTTTCCGCCCGCCTGTCGGATGCGCGCTTCTTCTGGGAACAGGATCTGGCCACCGTCCGCACCGGCGGGCTGGAGGCGTTCCTGCCCAAGTTGAACGATATCGTGTTCCACGAGAAATTAGGCACGCTGGCCGACAAGGTCGAGCGTGTCGCGGCGCTGGCCCGGTGGCTGTGCGAAAGCGGTGCGGTGCCGGCCGATCCGGCGCTGGCCGAAAAAGCGGCGCGGCTGGCAAAGGCCGATCTGGTCTCGGCCACGGTGGGCGAATTCCCGGAAGTGCAGGGCCTGATCGGCCGCTATCTGGCGCTGGCCATCGGCGAGGACGCGGCCGTGGCCGATGCCATCCGCGACCATTACAAGCCGGCCGGGCAGGGCGACGATGTGCCGACCGCGCCGGTGAGCGTGGCCGTGGCGCTGTCGGACAAGCTGGATACGCTGACCGGATTCTTCCGCGAGAATATGCCGCCGACCGGTTCCAAGGACCCGTTTGCGCTGCGCCGTCAGGCGTTGGGTGTGTTGTCGATCCTCCAGGCCGCCATTATCCGCCTGCCGCTGCGCAGTCTGATTGGCGAGGGCGCCATTGGCGACCAGTTGATGGACTTCTTCGCCGACCGCCTCAAGGTCCAGCAACGCGAAGCCGGCGTGCGCCACGACCTGATCGATGCCGTGTTCGCCCTTGGCGGCGAGGATGATCTCGTCCGCTTGCTCGCCCGCGTGAAGGCGTTGCAGGCCTTTGTGGAGACCGAGGACGGCACCAATCTGCTGGCTGGTTACAAGCGCGCGGCAAACATCCTGAAGGCGGCGGAGAAAGACCCACCCCCGGCCCCTCCCGCGAGCGGGAGGGGAGAAGGGAGCGAGGCGGCATTGGCTGACGCGTTGGATTCTGCTTTGCCGCAGGCCAAGGCCGCCGTTGCCGATGAACGCTTCACCGATGCCATGGCGGCGTTGGCCGCACTGCGCAGCCCGGTGGATGGATTTTTCGAAGGCGTGATGGTGAATGACAGCGATCCTGCCATCAGGGCGCGGCGATTGGCCCTGCTGGCGCGGTTCCGGGATGCCGTGCATGGCGTGGCGGATTTTTCGCGTATCGAAGGTTGAACGGCACCCGCCATAAGGGGATATGGCGGTGACCGGGCACAATGAGTTTCAAAGGGATTGAGGGGCCAATGACCAAGTCAGTCTTCAAGTTCGGCGGCGGCACGGCCGAGGGCGACGCCAAACAGAAGGAACTGCTGGGCGGCAAGGGCGCCAACCTGGCCGAAATGGCCGGCATCGGGCTGCCGGTGCCTCCGGGCCTCACCATCGCCACCCATGTGTGCGCGGCTTATTATGATGCTGGCGGCAAGCTGCCCGATGATGTGGCGCAGGATGTGCTAAGCGCGCTGGCCTTTGTCGAAGGCGTGACCGGCAAGCGTTTTGGCGATGCGGCCAACCCGTTGCTCGTTTCCGTCCGCTCCGGCGCGCGCGTCTCCATGCCGGGCATGATGGACACGGTGCTGAACCTTGGCCTGAATGATGTCACCGTGCAGGGCCTGGCCACCGCATCCGGCAACGCCCGCTTTGCGTGGGACAGCTATCGCCGCTTCATCCAGATGTATGGTGATGTCGTGCTCGGCCTCGATCATTATCTGTTCGAGGATGCGCTGGAAATCGCCAAGGAAGACAAGGGCGTGACGCAGGATACCGGCCTGGATGCCGATGATCTGCAGGCGCTGGTCGCCCGTTACATGGCCATTGTCGAAACCGCGCTGGGCCGGCCGTTCCCGCAGGATCCGCACGAGCAATTGTGGGGCGCCATCGGCGCGGTGTTCGGTTCGTGGCGCAGCGACCGGGCGCGCACCTATCGCCGCCTCAATGATATTCCCGAAGCCTGGGGCACCGCCGTGAACGTGCAGGCCATGGTGTTCGGCAATCTGGGCGACACATCGGCCACCGGCGTGGCCTTCACCCGCGATCCCAGCACCGGCGAAAAGGCCTGGTATGGCGAATATCTGATCAACGCCCAGGGCGAGGATGTGGTGGCCGGCATCCGCACGCCGCAATATCTCACGCTGACGGCCCGCGAAAAGGCCGGGGCCAAGGCGGCGTCGATGGAAGAGGCCATGCCGGTGGTGTTCGCCGAGCTGGGCCGCACCTTCGATCTGCTGGAAGGCCATTATCGCGACATGCAGGATATCGAGTTCACGGTGGAAGATGGCCGCCTGTGGATGCTGCAGACCCGCGCCGGCAAGCGCACCGCCAAGGCCGCCCTGAAGATCGCGGTGGACATGGTGGCGGAAGGGCTGATCACCGAGGCCGAAGCCGTGCTGCGCGTCGAAGCCGCCGCGCTCGACCAGTTGCTGCACCCCACGCTCGATCCCAAGGCCCCGCGCGACATCATCGCCCGCGGCCTGCCCGCCAGCCCCGGCGCCGCCAGCGGCACCGTGGTGTTTGACAGTGACACGGCCGAGCTGAAATCCCGCGCCGGCGAAGCCGTGATCCTGGTGCGCACCGAAACCAGCCCTGAAGATATTCACGGCATGCACGCGGCGCGCGGCATCCTTACGGCGCGGGGCGGCATGACCAGCCACGCCGCCGTGGTGGCGCGCGGCATGGGCCGCCCCTGCGTGTCGGGCGCCGGCAGCATCAGCATCGATATGGTCACCCGCACGATGAACTGCGGCGGCCGGCGCATTGCCGAAGGCGATCGCATCACGCTGGATGGGTCCAACGGCGATGTGATGTGGGGCGAAGTGGCGACGGTGGAGCCCGATCTGTCGGGCGATTTCGGCGCGTTGATGGTGTGGGCCGACAAGCACCGCCGCCTGAAGGTGCGCACCAACGCCGAAACCCCGGCCGATTGCCGGGTGGCGCGCCAGTTCGGCGCCGAAGGCATTGGCCTGTGCCGCACCGAACATATGTTCTTCGATCCGGCGCGCATCACCGCGGTGCGCCGCATGATCCTGGCCGAGGATACCGCCGGGCGCGCGGCGGCGCTGGCCGAACTGCTGCCGGAACAGCGCATGGATTTCGCCGAGATTTTCCGGGTGATGGCCGGCCTGCCGGTGACCATCCGCATGCTCGATCCGCCGCTGCACGAATTCCTGCCGCATGATGATGCCGGCTATGCCGATGTGGCCGCCGCCACCGGCCTGACCGAATCGCTGGTGCGCCGGCGCATCGGCGAACTGCATGAATTCAACCCGATGCTGGGCCATCGTGGCTGCCGGCTCGGCATCACCTATCCCGAAATCTATGCCATGCAGGCCCGCGCCATTTTCGAAGCCGCCGTGCTGGTGCGCCAAGAAACCGGCGCCGCAGTGGTGCCCGAAGTGATGGTGCCGCTGGTGGCCACGGCGCGGGAACTGGAAATCACCAAGGCGGTGATCGATGCCGAGGCTGCCACGGTGTTCGCCGAAACCGGCACCACGCTGGAATATCTGGTGGGCACCATGATCGAACTGCCGCGCGCGGCCCTGCGCGCCGCCGAGATTGCCGAACATGCGCAATTCTTCAGCTTTGGCACCAACGACCTGACGCAGACCACGCTGGGCATCAGCCGCGATGACGCCGCGCGCTTCCTGGGGCCTTATGTTGAGCAGGGGATTTACCCGAAGGACCCGTTTGTCTCCATCGATGAAGACGGCGTGGGCGAACTGGTGAGCCTGGCGGCCGAACGTGGGCGCGGTGCCAAGCCGGGCCTGAAGCTGGGCATCTGCGGCGAGCATGGCGGCGATCCGGCCAGCATCGCCTTCTGCGAGAAACTGGGCCTGGATTATGTCTCCTGCTCACCCTATCGCGTGCCGATCGCGCGGCTGGCGGCAGCCCAGGCGGCGTTGAAAAAGGCCTGAGGGCCTAACGCCGCCACATCCACCAGCCGGTGGCAAGGCCGGTGGCAAAGCCGGCCAGCACCCACAGCCAGATCTCGCCAAACAGCCAGATCATCGCGCCACCCAGCGTGCATCGGCCACACCGGGGTGGCGGCGGGTGGCGGCGATCACCCGGGCGCGGGTGGCGGCATCGGCGGTGCCCGAAATATGCGCCACCCGGCTGATCAGCCCCAGATCATTGCGGAAGGCCACGCTGCCATCGGGCACGCCTTCGGCCTGCAGGGCCGTCACGGCAGCCTGTGCCAACAGGCTTTGCAGGGCTTGCCCGCGGTGCATGGCATAGCCGCGCACCAGCAGCACGGTCACCGCCAGCCCGGTCAGCAATTTCACGCCGTTGTGCATGATCAATTGCCGTAAAGCCCCGGCTTCGGGCTGGCAAGCAGCGGCAGAGGCGTCTATCTGACGATGATGGCCGATCATGTTCCCGAAACCGATCCCTGGCAGCGCCGGCACCGTCTGCCCGATGCGGCGGTGCAGAGTTTTCAGTTCATGGCCGATGATTGGCCGATCCGGGTGGTGCATATGCCGCGGCCGGTGGCGGACGTGGGCCGCCATGTGCTGCTGATCACCGGGCGGGCGGATTTCGTCGAGAAATATGCCGAATTGCTGCACAATCTGGCCGATGCCGGCTGGGGCGCGACCATCTTCGATTGGCGCGGCCAGGGCCTGTCGCGCCGGGTGGGCAAAACCCCGCAGCATGGCGCATCGCCGGGCTTTGGCCTGTGGCTGCGCGATCTGGCCAGCATGGTGGACTGGGCCCAGGCCCGCGCCGAAGGCCCGTTGGTGGCCATGGCGCATTCGATGGGCGGGCATCTGCTGTTGCGCCATCTGGCGGCTGGCAACAGCCACATCGCGCGCGCGGTCCTGCTGGCGCCGATGATCGGCCTGCGCGCCAAGCCGCTGGGCGTCGGCATCGCCCGGCGCATTGCCGCCCTGCAGGTGGTGCGCGGCAAGGGCGGGGATTATGTGCTGGGCGGCGGCCCGTGGCAGCCCGGCCGGCCGGGGGAAGACCGGCAACGCTGGCTCACCAGCGATCTGGAACGTTTCCATGATGAAAGCTGGTGGATCGGCACCTATCCGTCGCTGGCGCTGGGCAGTGTCACCTGGGGCTGGCTGGATGATGCCTTCGCCAGCATCGATGCCCTGCTGCGACCCGGCGTGCCCGAAGCCATCACCACGCCGTTGCTGTTCCAGATCCCGCGTGAGGATGAACTGGTGGACAGCGCCGCCACCCGCCGGCTGGTGCCGCGCATCGCCGGGGCCGAACTGCTGGTGCATCAAGGCGGCGCCCACGAACTGCTGCGCGAGGCGGATGCCATCCGCAGCGCCGTGCTGGCGGCGGCATTGGCGCATCTGGCCTGAGCATGGCGGAATTCGATATCGCCATCATCGGCGCCGGCATCGCCGGGGCCAGCACCGCCTGGGCCCTGCTGGAAGCCGCGCCCAGCTTGCGCGTGCTGCTGCT
Source organism: Sphingomonadales bacterium (assembly GCA_027485485.1). Lineage (GTDB taxonomy): Bacteria > Pseudomonadota > Alphaproteobacteria > Sphingomonadales > Sphingomonadaceae > Sandarakinorhabdus. The sequence continues at coordinate 8,270 of JAIXQY010000018.1, forward strand.
GGAGATGGAGGAGCGGCCTGGCTATCACACCACCGGCCGATCGGCGGCCTTCTGGGTGGAAAGCTATGGCGGGCCAGCCATCGTGCCCCTGTCGCGCGCCAGCCGGGATTTTTTCGGTGCGCCGCCGGCCGGGTTCCCGCCACTGCTGTCGCCGCGTCCGGCGCTCACCATCGAGGCGCCGGACGATCCGGGCGGGCTGGAGCGCATGGCGGCGGAATTTGATGAAAGCGACACCGACTATCGCTGGCTTGATGGTGATGCGATGGCGGCGCTGCCATCGGCGGCCATGCTGCGGCCAGACTGGAACCGGCGCGGCCTGATCGAGGATGATTGCCACGATATCGATGTGGCCGGCCTGCACCAGGGCTTTCTGCGCGGGGTGGAGGGTGCCAGGCCGCAGCTGGTCACCAACGCGCAGGTAACCGGGCTGGAACGCTCCGGCGGCCAGTGGCGCATCACCACACGGGCGGGCGATTTCACCGCGGCCACCATTGTCAACGCCGCCGGGGCCTGGGCCGATGAGCTGGCGGCACTGGCCGGGGCGCGGCCGCGCGGGGTGCAGCCGCTGCGCCGCACCATGGCGGTGCTGCGGCTCGATCCGCCGCCGCCGGCCGATCTGATGGTGGTGATGGATGCCGCCGGGCGCTTCTATTTCAAGCCCGATGGCGGGCGGCTGTGGCTGTCCCCGCATGATGAAACGCCGGATGTGCCCCATGATGTGCGCCCGGATGAGCTCGATCTGGCCCGGGTGATCGACCAGTTCGAACAGGCCACCACGGTGAAGCTGCTGCGCCTGGAAACCAGTTGGGCCGGGCTGCGCACATTCGCGCCGGATCGGGTGCCGATCTATGGCGCGGATGGCGATGTGGATGGCCTGTTCTGGTGTGCCGGGCAGGGCGGCTTCGGCATCCAGACCGCGCCCGCCGCCGGCCGGCTGTGCGCCGCCATGCTGCTGGGCACCACGCCGCCGCTGGAGGCCGCGCCCTATCTGGCAACGCGAGCGTTGTAACGGGCCAGGAAGGCGGCGGCGAAATCGGCCAGCGTGCCGGCGGCAATCGCGGCGCGCAATCCTGCCATCAGTTGCTGATAGAAACCGATGTTATGCTGGGTGAGCAGCATGGCGCCCAGCATCTCGCCGGCCTTGATCAGATGGTGGAGATAGGCGCGGCTGGCGGCGTCCGGCCCATGGCACACCGGGCAGTGGCAATCCGCATCCAGCGGGCGCAGATCCTCGCCATGGCTGGCGTTGCGCAGGTTGAGCGGCCCATCATGGGTGAAGGCCTGGCCATTGCGGCCTGAGCGGGTGGGCAGCACGCAATCAAACATGTCCACCCCGCGCACCACCGCGCCCACAATGTCATCGGGTTTGCCCACGCCCATCAGGTAGCGCGGCGCATCCGCCGGCAGCTGGTCGGTCGCATAATCCAGCACGCCGAACATCGCCGGCTGGCCTTCGCCCACCGCCAGCCCGCCAATGGCATAGCCATCAAAGCCGATGGCCCGCAGCGCCGTGGCACTCTCCGCCCGCAGCCGTTCATCCAGTCCGCCCTGCTGAATGCCGAACAATGCCGCGCCCGCCGCATGATCGCCGCCGGCATCAAAGGCCGCCCGGCTGCGCGCCGCCCAGCGCATCGAACGGTCCATGGCGTCCTTCACCACCTCGCGCGGCGCGGGCAGGGCGACCAGTTCATCAAAGGCCATCACGATATCGCTGCCCAGCAGGCGCTGGATTTCCATCGATCGTTCCGGGCTCATCAGGTGGCGGCTGCCATCGAGATGGCTGGCAAAGGTCACGCCGTCTTCCGTCCGCTTGGTCAGGCCGGAAAGGCTCATCACCTGGTAACCGCCGCTGTCGGTCAGGATCGGCCGATCCCAGCCCATGAACCTGTGCAGCCCGCCCAGCCGGGCAATGCGCTCGGCGGTGGGGCGCAGCATCAGGTGATAGGTGTTGCCCAGGATGATATCGGCCCCCGCCGCCCGCACCTCGCGGGCCCGCATCGCCTTCACCGTTGCCGCCGTGCCCACCGGCATGAAGGCCGGCGTGCGGATCTCGCCGCGCTGCATGCTGATGCTGCCGGTGCGGGCCTTGCCATCGCGGGCGTGGATGCTGAACGCAAATCGAGTCATGGCTGCGGGGCTTAATCGGCTTTGGCGTCAGGCGCAAAGGCAGCGACAATCCATCGGCTCACCGCGCGCACGGCCGGCAGGCGGTGCACGTCGCGGTGCACGGCCAGCCATGGCGTGCGCAATGGCGCTGGCGTGGCGGTGGGAATTTCCACCAGTCCGGCGGCCCCGGCAGCGCGGCGCGGCAGCAGGCCGATGCCGGCGCCGGCCAATGTGGCAAGCAACAGCGCGCGGGTGGAGCCGGTGGCGAGCTTGACCGCCGGCGCCAGCCCCAGCCCGGCCAGCCAGGCCATTTCCGGGATGCGGCCGAAACTGTCGTCATAGGCGAGGATCGGGCCGGCAGCGGCATCGATGGCGGCAGCATCGCGCCCCGCCAGCCATTGGGCGCTGGCGAACAGCGCCACCTGCTCGATGGGCAGCGCCCGGATGATCAGCGCCGCGCCTTCGGGGCGGACCATGCGCACCGCGAGATCGGCTTCGCGCCCGGCCAGGCTCACCACCGCGCTCTGGCTTTGCAGGGTGAGGCCAAGATCGGGATGGCGTGCCCACAGGCGGGGCAGGGCGGGGGCCAGGCGATCGGTGATGATGGATTCGGTGGCCGTCACCCGCACCATGGCAGGGCCGCCGCTGCGCATCGCGGCCGCGGCGCGTTCGATGCTGGCGATCTGCGCGTCCAGCGGTTCGGCGAGCAGCGCCAGCCGCTGGCCTTCGGCCGTCAACCGCGCGCCATCGGTGCGGCGATCGACCAGCCGCAGCTTCAGCGCCGCCTCCAACCCGTCCAGCCGCCGCGTTGCGGTGGAAATGGCGATGCCCTGCGCCCGCGCCGCCGCGCTGATCGATTGCAGGCGGCCGACTGCAGCCAGCAGGGTCAATTCGGCGATATCCATGGCGCTTCGTTCCAATATTGCAACGCTGGTTTGCTCATTTGTGCATAGCGTGAACACCCCCGCCGCGCCTAGCCTTGGCACATCAGCAGAAAAGGAACCCGATGATGTTGCCGAAATTGATCCCCATGCTGGCGCTGGGCGCACTGCTCGCCGCCACGGCCGCCACGGCCGCCCCGGTGGCCGTGCTGGTCGCCGTGCCGGTGCCGGCCGGCCTGCCGCGCGCCCAGCTCGAAGCCGCCTTTGCCCAGAGTGTCGGCGATTATCAGGGCCGCGCCGGGCTGATCCGCAAATATTACACCATCGGCGACGACAACCGCGCCGGCGGCATCTATCTGTGGGAAAGCCGCTCCGCCGCCGAAGCCTGGTACAATGATGCCTGGAAGGCCGGTGTGCAGAAGCGCTGGGGCGCCCCGGCCAGCGTCAGCTATTTCGACGTGCCGCTGGTTGTCGACAATGCCGCAAAGCGCTGAGCCCATGCAGGCGCTGTATTTCCTCAAGCCCGGCCAGTTCGAATGGCGCGAGGTGGCGATGCCCCGTCTTGCGGCCGACACCGATGCCATCGTGCGCCCGCTCGCGGTCGCGCGCTGCGATCTCGATCTTTATATCGCCACCGGCGTGGTGCCGCTGCCGGGGCCCTTCGCCTTTGGCCATGAGAGCGTGGCGGAGGTGATCGATGCCGGGCCGGCGGCCGGTGTGGTGCCGGGGCAGCGGGTGGTGGTGCCGTTCCAGTTGAGCTGTGGGCGCTGCGATGCTTGCCGGCGCGGCCACACCGGTAGCTGCGATGCCTTTCCGCCGCTGGCCAATTATGGCCTGGGCGGCGGGCCGCGCACCGATTATGGCGGCGCGCTCAGTGGTGCCATGCATGTGCGCTTTGCCGATCACATGCTGGTGCCGCTGCCCGATGGCGTTGATCCGGTGGCGGTGGCCAGCGCCAGCGACAATATCGCCGATGGCTGGCGGGCGGTTGGCCCACAGCTGGCGGAGCGGCCGGGCGCCAGCGTGCTGGTGATCGGCGGGCTGGCACAGAGTGTGGGCATCTATGCCGCTGGCTGCGCCGTGGCGGCGGGCGCGGGGCGCGTGCTCTATCTGGATGACGATGAAGGCCGCCGGGCGCGGGCGGCAGCGCTGGGCGCCGAAGCCGCGCCGCTGGGCCTGCGCGATGGCCGCCGCGCCAGCGAGTTGTTCGACATCGTGGTGGAAGCCGCCGGCACGGCCGAGGCCCTGGCCTTTGCCATCCGATCGGCGGGGCGCAACGGCGTCCTGACCAGCGTTGCCATCCATCTGTCACCGCTAACGCCGGTTCCGCTCACCGAAGCCTATTATCGCGGCCTAACGCTGGTGACGGCGCGGGTGGATTCGCGCGCGCATCTGCCGGCCGTGCTGGGTTGCATCGCCTGCGGCAAGCTGCACCCGGAGCATGTCACCCACCGGGTTGCCGGCTTTGCCGATGCCGCCGATGCCATGGCCGATCCGGGGCCGAAGATCGTGTTTGTGCCCTGATGGCTGGCCGCGGCGGCGGCATTCCTGTAGGCTGCCCCGCATGATCGTTGCAGCCACTCTGTTGCTTGCCGCCGCCGCCGCGGCCAATCCGGCCACCTGTCTGATCACCGGGCGGCAACTGGAGTACAAGGTGGTCAGCGAAACCGGGCTGCTGATCCGCGCCGGTGGCCGCTGGCACCGGTCGCTGCTACCCGGTGGCTGCCCTGGCCTCAAGCCCAACATGATCATCGTCCGCCGCGAGGCGTCTCCACGCGCCTGCGCCAATGATCTGTTTGAAGTGAAAGACAATTTCACCCCGGAAGTGTTCAGCTTGTGCCGGTTCGGCCCGTTCGAACCGCTGGCCAAGGGCGCGCGTTTTTGAAGGCGCGGGTGGATCAATTGCTGGTGGAGCGCGGGCTGGTGGAAAGCCGCACCCGCGCGCAGGCGCTGATCATGGCCGGCCTGGTGTTTTCAGCTGACCGCAAGATCGCCAAATCGGGTGAGACATTGCCCGCCGATGCGCCGCTGGAGGTGCGGGGCAAGGATCATCCCTGGGTGTCGCGCGGCGGCATCAAGCTGGATCATGGCTTGACGCATTTTGGCTGGGATGTGGCGGGCAGCGTCGCCATCGATGTCGGCAGTTCCACCGGCGGCTTCACCGATGTGCTGCTCACCCGCGGTGCGGTGCGGGTTTATGCGGTGGATTCAGGCACCAACCAACTGGCGTGGAAGCTGCGGCAGGACAGCCGCGTGGTGGTGCTGGAACAATTGTCGGCCCGGCTGCTCACGCCGGCGCATGTTCCCGAAGCGGTGGACCTGATCGTCTGTGATGCCAGCTTCATTGCGCTGGCCAAGGTGCTGGCGGTGCCGCTGGGCTTTGCCAGGCCAGGCGCGCGGCTGCTGGCGCTGATCAAGCCGCAGTTCGAAGCCGGGCGCGCCGATGTGGGCAAGGGCGGCGTGGTGCGCGATCCGGCGGTCCACACCAGGGTGTGTGACGATGTCGCGGCCTGGCTGGCCGGCGAAGGCTGGCAAGTGGCCGGCATCACCCCCAGCCCGATCACCGGGCCGGAAGGCAATGTGGAGTTTCTGATCGCCGCCACCCGCCCGGATTGATCAGCTCACGGCCCGTCATAGCCGATCGAAGCTGCTGCCGCGCCGCTCATGATGAAGCCGATCGGGCGCTCGGTTTCTTCCTGCAGATGGCCGATCAGGCTGGCGGTGCGGGCGAGGAGCGAGATGCCCTTCAGCGCGGCCAGCGGGAAGCCGACATCCAGCATCACGGCGGGGATGGCGCCGTTGACGTTGATGGGCAGCGGGCGGCCGATGGTTTCGGGCAGCGCCGCCTGGATGGCGCGCAGGGCGGTGATGTGGGGGCCTTCCACGCCATGCTCGGCCGCCAGCTTGAGCAGCAGATTGGCGCGCGGATCGCCTTCGCTGTGCTGCGGGTGGCCGAAACCGGGGATGGCCTTCTTCTCGGCCCGTAGCGCAAGCACCGCGGCGGCCGGATCGCCGCTGGCCACGACCTGGGCCAGGAAGCGCCCGGCGACTTCGGCCGAACCCAGCACGACACTGCCGCAGCCCAGCAGCCCGGCGGCGACCGCACCGTGGAAGGCCTCGGGCGCGGCAGCATAGGTCATCCGGGCGGCGACCACGCTGGGCACCAGGCCATGTTCGGCAATGGCGCACAGCACGGCGTTGGCGAAGAACTTCTGGGTTTCGCTGGGCACCACGCCGGTCACCAGCATCCAGAAATAGGTGGTGAAATCGGTGTTGCCGATGATCTCGCCGGTCAGGTCCTTGCCGCGCACGGTGATGCAGTGGGCATCGGATGTGCAGATGGCGGTGAAGGGGGCGTCCTGCTTGCCGATGCGCATAAATGGGGCTCCTGAAAACTTCGAAATACGAACTTGCCTTCGATATGCGAAAAGCTTAGGCGGAGCAAGCCGGCGGGTGGGGCAGAACCCGGCCGGCGCTGGCAGTTGGCAGCAAATTGGCCACCGCGCAGGGCAGTGCGCGCACCAATGCCCGATGTTGGGCCACCAACAGCGGCATTTTGGCCACCGGCCGGGCCAATTATCCCGGTTGGAACCGGTTTTGAAAGGGTGAGGCGATGCAGGCAGAGACGAACCGCGATGGCCAGGCCGCGCTGCCGCTGGCCGGGGTGACCGTGCTGGAAATGGGCACGTTCATCACCGGGCCGTGCGCCGGCATGCTGCTGGCCGATCTGGGCGCCCGGGTGATCAAGGTGGAACAGCCCGGCAGCGGCGATCCGTTCCGCGCCTACAAGGGCACGCTCTACAGCCCGCATTTCCAGACTTATAACCGCAACAAGCAATCGATCACGCTCGACACGCGGCAGCCCGATGATCTGGCCGCCTTTGATGCGCTGGTGCGCCAAGCCGATGTGTTCATTCAGAATTTCCGGCCCGGTGTGGCCAGGAAGCTGGGCGTGGATTGGGAACGGCTGCACGCCCTCAACCCCGCGCTGGTCTATGCCAGCATCTCCGGCTTTGGCAGCAGCGGCCCGGATGCGGACCGGCCGGCGTTTGACACGGTGGCCCAGGCCGCCAGCGGTTTCCTGCGCCTGCTGGTCAACCCCGTGCACCCGCGCGTGGTCGGCCCGGCGATTGCCGACGCGATGACCGGCTTCTACACCGCGCAGGGCGTGCTGGCGGCGCTGTTCCAGCGGCAGGCCACGGGGCAGGGGCGGCTGGTGGAAACATCGATGTTCGAAGCCATGGCGCACTTCAACCTTGATGATTTCACGCATCTTTTTGCCGCCGATCAGGTGATGGACGCCTATAGCCGGCCGCATGTGTCGCAATCCTATGTGTTCCAGTGCAGCGATGGCCTGTGGCTGGCGCTGCACATGAGCTCGCCGCCGAAATTCTGGGAAAATCTGGCACTTGCGGTGGAACAGCCCGATATGCTGGCGCTGCCGGCCTTTGCCAGCCGCGACGCGCGCATTGCCCATTATGATGATGTGGTGGCGCATCTGGCGCCGATCTTTGCCGGCCGTCCGCGCGCTGACTGGTTGGCGCGGCTGCGCGAACTGGAAGTGCCGTCGGCGGCAGTGGCAACCAGCGCCGAAGTGCTTGAAAATGATCAGGCCAGGCATCTGCAGTTGCAGGTTTCGGCCCCCGGCCCGATGGGCGAGTTCCGCACCATCCGCTCGCCCATCTCGTTCGATGGGCAGCGCAACCTGGCCGTGACGGCGCCGCCGCTGCTGGGGCAGGACAATGCGGCGGTGCTGGGCCGGCACGCCCGGGCGGCGGAGTAGTTGACCGCGCCGCGCAAAGCCTGTCACACCAAGCCCATGGGTGAGGAGAAGGATCCGGAATATCTGTCCACGCTGGAACGGGGGCTGCGCGTGTTGCGCGCCTTTGATGCCAGCCGGCCGGATATGGCGCTGTCCGACGTGGCAAGCGTGACCGGGCTTTCACCGGCGGTGGCAAGGCGCTGCCTCAACACACTGGTTTCGTTGGGCTATATCCGACAGGATGGCCGGCGCTTCCTGCTCACGCCGGAGGTGCTGGCCTTTGGGTCGGCCTATCTGTCATCGATGAATGTCGAAAGCGTGGCAGTGCCGCCGTTGCAGGCCCTGGCCGAAGCCACCGGGGATTCGGTGAGCCTGGCGGTGCGGTCGGGGCGCGAGATCCTCTATGTCGTGCATGTGCCCAGCAACCGGCGCATCCGGCTGGGCGCCGGCGTGGGCACGCGCTTTCCACTGCATGCCACCTCTATGGGCAAGGTGCTGCTGTCCTACGGCGCGGAGGCTGTGATAGAGGAATTCCTCGGCCATGGCCCGCTGGCGCGCCTGACGGAGCGGACGGTGACCGATCCCGCCGCCCTGCGCGCCAGGCTGACCCTGGTGCGCGAACGCCAGTATGACAGCGCGCTGGACGAGCTGGATTATGGCATCGTCTCGGTGGCGGTGCCGGTGCGCGACGGGCAGGGCCAGGTGGTGGCGGCGATCAACTGTTCCACCAGCACCACGCGCATCAGCCAGGATGAACTGGTGCGCACCCGTCTGCCGCTGCTGCGCGATGCCGCCGGCCGCATCGAAGCGGAATTGCGCCGCACGCCGATGCTGGCGCGATCCCTGGCCCGTTGAGCCAAGCGTAGGACAAGTCCTTCACGCCAGCAGGTGCGGCATTTCGCGTGTCAGAATTCGCATATCGAACTTGACTTCGCATGGCGAAGCATTATCGCCCCAAAGCAAGGCCCGTAAATGGGCCCGGCGTGGCCTTCAGGGTCGGTCACGCCGAATCTCTGGGGAGGCACAAGATGCAGATGAACTTCGCCCGTTTCGGGTACCGCTTGCTGGCAACGTCGGCACTGGTTGCCGTTCCGGCCTTGGCGCAAACCGCTGCGCCGGCCCCCGCCGCTGATGAGGGCGAGAGCATCGTCACGGCCACCCGCCGCGCCGACACGCTGCAGAACAC
>JAIXQY010000120.1 GCA_027485485.1 Sphingomonadales bacterium
ATCTGGAACCTGGGCATGGGCGGCAAATATGCCTTTGTCTGGCGGCTTGCCAAGGATGGCCGCTTTGAAGCCGGGCAGGCGATTGCGCTGCCGATGGCCAGCTATGCCCATGATTTCACTGCCACGGCGCGGCATCTGGTGATCGTGCTGCAACCCTGGGTGCAGGAGCGCAACGTGCTGCCCTTTGCCGATGCCATGGCCTGGCGGCCGGAACTGGGCACCAAGATATTGGTGATCGACAAGGCGGATCTGTCAAAGCGCCGGGTGTTCGAACTGCCGCCGCTGTTCTTCTTCCATCTGGGCGATGCTTGGGAAGAGGCGGATGGCACTATCCGCTTTGATGGCTGCTTCGATAACGATGCCGGCTTTGTCACCAATGCCGCCACGGCGCTGGTGGAAGGCCGCTTCGTGCGTGCCGAACAGCCGATGCTGAAGCTGGTGACGCTGCGCCCCGATGGCCGCGCCGAGCTGGGTGATGCCGGTATCACGGCAGAATTCCCGCGCAGCGATCCGGCACTGGCCGGGCTGGCGCGCACCCGCACCGTGCATGTGGGCGGCTATCGCCCTGACCGGCCGTTTGCGCGCAGCATCGGCATCTGGGATTGGCAAAGCGGCCGCGACGATGCGCATGATTTCGGCGCGCAGCAGATTGTGGAGGAGTTCGTACCGGTGGGGCGCTGGCTGATCGGCACCACCATCAACATGGCAGCCCGCGCCACCGAACTGCATGTGCTGGACGCGCGGCGGGTGGCCGATGGCCCGGTGGTGAGCTGGCTGGCCGGCATGGCCCTGCCGCACAGTTTCCACGGCTGCTGGGTGGGGTGAACCCCCACCCGGCGCACCGGCCTTATTGCGGCGCGGCGGCGTCGGCCGATTGCGCCGGTGTCGTCACCGTGCGGGTTGAGCGGATGGCGGGCGTGGGGCGGCCGGACCAATCGAGGATATCACCCTTCACCCGGCGGTAATTGTCCTTCGATTCATACAGCTTCACGCCTTCCAGATCGAGGTCGCGGGCCTCGGCGCTGCCGATGGCGGCGAGCAGGGTGAAGCCGGCGACATAGGCGTTGCGGCGCGCGGTGGCCAGGATCACCTTGGCGTTGATCAGTTCCTGTTCGGCGTTCAGCAGTTCGATGATGGTGCGGTTGCCCACGCCATTTTCGGCCTTCACGCCTTCAAGGCTCAGGCTGTTGGCGGCAATCGCGGCTTCGGCCGAGCGGATCACGTCCAGGCTGGCCTTGTAGCTGGCAAAGGCCGAGCGCACCTGCTGGATGACCAGCCGTTCCGAGGCAATCTGGTTTTCCATGGCGGCGGCCTTGCGGGCCTGGGCCTGGCGGATCTGGGCCGAAGGTCGGCCACCCTGATAGAGCGGCAATTGCACCTGTGCACCGATCACGCCCGATTCCTGGGTGGACGGGATATTGATCGGAATGTTGGCGCGGGCGCCGCCGAAGTTGTCGCTGCGGTTGATGTTGCCAAAGGCCGACAGCGTGGGCAGGCGCGCGGCGCGGGCGGCCTTCACGTCAAACCCGGCGGCTTCGCTGTTCTTGGTGGCGGCAGCGATATCCGGATTTTCCTTGATGGCGATTTCCACCGCTTCATCCACGCTGGCCGGCAGGCCGGGCAGCGGCGGCGGCGGCGTCAGATCGGCCGGGGCTTCGCCCACCTGCTGGATATAACGCTCCTTGGAACCGATCAGATTGGCTTCCACGTTGCGCAGATCGGCCTGGGCCTGGGCCAGCCGCGCTTCGGACTGGGCAACATCGGTGCGGGTGAGATCGCCCACCTCAAACCGGTCCCGCGTGGCGCGCAGGTTGGTTTCCAGCGTGCGCACATTGGCGCGGTTGAACTCAACGATCTGGGTGTCGCGCAGCACATCGTTATAGGCGGCGACCACCTGGCTGAACACGCTGGCTTCGGTGGCGCGCAGGGTTTCGGCACCCGAAGCGATGCGGGCATCGGCGGCCTTCATGCCAAAGCGCACCAACCCGCCCTGATAGATTGGCACGTTCACCTGTACCTGGGTTTGCAGGGTGCGCGGGATCACCACGAACTGGCCGCCGGGGATCAGCACGTTTTCGTTGAAGGTGGAATTGATCTGGGCGGTGGGCAGGCCGGCGGCGCGCTGGATGGCATAATTTTCATCCGTGGCCATCTGGTTGGCGCGGGCGGCGTTCAGCGTCGGGTTGGTCTGATAGGCCTTGGCCAGCGCCTGGTTCAGCGTTTCGGCCTGCGCGCCCACGGCGCCCAGCGCCGATGCGGCCAACAACGCCGCCACGGCCAGGGTACGGGCAGGACGATGGCTCAATGCCCTGAGGCCAAGCATCTGCATTTCCAACGATATCCTTCAATCAACCCAGCCGCTTGCGCAGCTGGCCGGCGCCCCTTGTGGGTGCCATATAGAGACAAGACAGCGCCCGGCCAAGGGGTGCCACCGATAAATTTGAGTAACGACCAAATTGTCGCTCATTTGCCAGCCGGAAGCGCTTTCAGATAGGCGGCGATGGCGGCCCGATCGGCATCGGGCAGTTCGGCCATGTTGGCCTGCACCTCCACCATCGATCCGCCCACGCTGTCATATTCGGGTGTGAAGCCGGTTTTGAGATATTCGGCGATGTCGGCAGCGCTCCATTTCAGGGTGGCGGGCGTGATGCCGGGCACCTTGCCCTTGCCTTCCGCATCCGGGCCGCCGGCCAGCCATCTGTCTGGATTCGGCCCGCCGATGCGGTCTCGCGGGGTGTGGCATTCGCCGCAATGGCCGGGGCCTTCCACCAGATAGCGGCCCACCCGCACCGGCTCCGGCGCATCGCCCGGCAGTTGCACCACCGGCTTGTCGCTCAGATACAGGCGCTTCCACAGGCCGATGCCGCGCCGGATGTTGAACGGGAAGCCGATGCTGTTTTCGGGCGCCTTGCCGGCCACGGCGGGCAGGGATTTCAGATAGGCAAACAGATCGGCCACGTCGCCCGCCGTCATCCGGGCATAGCTGGTGTAGGGGAAGGCGGGATAATAATGTCGGCCATCGGGAGCAATGCCGCGGCGCATGGCATTGTCGAAATCGGCCAGGCTCCAGCCGGCGATGCCATCGCGGCCGGGCGAGATGTTGGGCGGCTGGAATGTGCCGAACGGCGTCACCAGCGGCGCGCCGCCGCCCAGCGCCAGCCGGGCATCGCCCTTGGCACCCTTGGCGGCATGGCAGGAGGCGCAGCCGCCGGCATGGAAGATGCGCGCGCCCCGGCCGGCATCACCCGGCCCGGTGGCGACGGCATCGGCGCCAAGCGGCTGCGGCGCGGTGATGATCCAGCCGGCCATCACCGCGCCCAGCGCGACAAGACTGATCAGGCTGGGCAGCCGCCGGCGCATCTCAACCCTTCTTGATGCGGAAGCCTTCGTGGCAGCTCTTGCAGTTGGCGGTGACCATGCCGAACGCCTTGCCGAAGCTGGCGGCATCGGTGACGGTCATCGCGGCTGCAGCGGCGGTGTCCTTCTGGAACTTGTCGGTGGCGATCTTCCAATCGGCCGTCATCGTCCAGATCGCGGGCGAGGCTTCGGTTTCGCCGCCGGTCTTGGACGTGGCCGGGAAATGCGCCGGGAACGCCTTGGCGGCAGCGGCATAGTTGGCCAGGATCTTGGTGGCGGTGGCGGCGTCAAACGGCGTCACGCCCTTCAGCATGTCGCCGCCCATCTTGGTGTCGCGGCCATTGCCCTTCATGATCGCCTTGCGATCCTCGATCGGGCCGGCGGTGGCCATGGTGGCAGGCAGGATCACGGCGGCGGCCAGAACGGCGGCAAGTGCAGTGCGCAGCATCATATGGTCTCTCCTTCAGCAGCCCTACGGCCCTGCCTGCCATATCCCCCGCCGCGCCGGCCGCCAATGGCCCAATTGGCGCAGGCGGGTCACTTCAGATCGGGCGGGGTGGCATCCGCGGTGATCAGCGCGATGGCGTCGGCCAGCGGCATCACCTTCTGCTCACCGCCCTTCAGATTGCGCAGCGCCACCGTGCCTTCTTCCGCCTCGCGCCGGCCGACCACCAGCATGTAAGGCGCCTTCTGCAGGCTGTGCTCACGCACCTTCAGGTTGATCTTCTCGTTGCGCAGATCGGTTTCCACCCGGATGCCGGCCTTGCGCAGCGCCTCGGCCACATCGCCGGCATAGGCATCGGCGTCGGACACGATGGTCGCCACAACGGCTTGCACCGGGGCCAGCCAGGTGGGGAACCAGCCGGCGAAATGTTCGATCAATATGCCGATGAAGCGTTCATAGCTGCCCAGGATGGCGCGGTGCAGCATAACCGGGCGGTGGCGGTTGCCGTCTTCGGCCACATAGGAAGCGTCCAGCCGTTCCGGCAGCACCGTATCGGTCTGGATCGTGCCCACCTGCCAGGTGCGGCCGATGGCGTCGGTCAGGTGGAATTCCAGCTTGGGCGCATAGAAGGCGCCTTCACCGGGCAGCTCTTCCCAGCCCCAATCGGCGTTGTCGCGACCGGTGGCCCGCACGGCGTCGCGCATCGACTGTTCCGACCAGTCCCACATTTCATCGCTGCCGAAGCGCTTTTCCGGGCGCAGCGCCAGCTTGATGGCATAGCTGAACCCGCCCAGATCCTTGTACACCACGTCGAGCAGATCGCAGAAGGCGGCGATTTCCGCCACGATCTGGTCTTCGCGGCAGAAGATATGCGCGTCATCCTGGGTGAACTGGCGCACGCGCATCAGGCCGTGCAGCGCCCCGTGCGGTTCGTTGCGGTGGCAGCAGCCCATTTCCGCCAGCCGCAGCGGCAGATCGCGATAGCTCTTGATGCCCTGGCGGAAGATCAGCACATGCGCCGGGCAGTTCATGGGCTTGAGCGCCATCCACTGCGCCTCGTTGCTCACCACCGGGCCTTCATCCTCGGTGTTGGGCACTTCGTCGGGGATGACGAACATATTCTCGCGATATTTGCCCCAGTGGCCGGATTGCTCCCACTGGCGCGCGTCCATGATCTGCGGGGTCTTCACCTCCTGATAGCCGGCGGCATCGAGCCGGCGGCGCATATAGGCTTCCAGCGCGCGATAGATCACGAAGCCGCGCGGGTGCCAGAACACGCTGCCATGGGCGACCTCTTCCAGATGGAACAGGTCCATCTCGCGGCCCAGCTTGCGGTGGTCGCGCTTGGCGGCCTCCTCCAGCCGGGTGAGGTGGGCGTCCAACTGCTTCTTGTTGAGCCAGCCGGTGCCATAGATGCGGCTCAGTTGCGGGTTCTTGGGATCGCTGCGCCAATAGGCGCCCGACACGCGGGTCAGCTTGAAGGCGGCGGGATCAAGCTTGCCGGTGGAGGGCAGGTGCGGGCCCCGGCACATGTCGAGCCAGTCAGTGCCTGACCAGTAAACCGTCAGCTCGTCGCCATCGGGCAGGCTTTCGGCCCATTCCGCCTTGAAGGCTTCGCCCTGCTGCTTCCAGCGGCTCACTAATTGGCTGCGGCTCCACACCTCGCGGCGCAGCGGCTTGTCGGCGCGGATGATGGCGCGCATCGCCTCTTCGATAGCCGGCAGATCATCTTCGGTGAACGGGCCACGATCGGGCGCGGGGGCGAAATCATAATAGAAGCCGTCGTCCGTCGACGGGCCAAAGGTGATCTGCGTGCCGGGGAACAGGCCCTGCACCGCCTCGGCCAGCACATGGGCGAAATCGTGGCGCGCCAGCTCCAGCGCATCGGCCTCGTCCTTCGCGGTCACCAATGCCAGGGCGGCATCGGCCGTGATCGGCCGCGTGAGATCGACAAGCTCGCCATCCACCTTCGCGGCCAGCGCCGCCTTGGCCAGGCCCGGCCCGATGCTGGCCGCCACATCCGCGCCGGTGGTGCCGCGCGCAACACTGCGCTCAGAGCCATCGGGAAGCGTGAGGGTGATGAGATCGGACATGGTGGCCTTCGCTGATGAACCGTGCCGCACGCAGGGCAGCGCTGGCCGCTTAGCCAATATTGGCGGCTCTTGCCACCCTTGACTGCCGCCGGCCCGGCGCATTCGCCCACTGGACAGCGCCGCGCCTGCCAATCATCATCACACCAATATTTGTCATCCAGGGGGCTGGGCATGATCATACGCGCATTGGGCTTGCTGGCAGTGCTGGGCCTGTGGGCGCAAGCAGCACAGGCGCAGGAAGCGCCGCGCTGCCCGGAACCGGCCTGTGCCGCCGAGGCGGGTGGCCGCACCGAAGGCTGGGCGGCGCAAAGCCGGGGCGAGGTGATTGCCCGGCGCGGGGTCGTCACCTCCAGCCAGCCGCTGGCCACCCAGGCCGGGCTGGCCATCCTGCGCCGGGGCGGCAATGCGGTGGATGCCGCCGTTGCCACCGCGGCCGTGCTGGGCGTGGTGGAACCGTTCAGCACCGGCATTGCCAGCGATCTTTTCATGATCGTCTGGGATGCCAAGACCAAAAAGCTCCACGCGCTGGCCGCCGCCGGCACCGCCCCCACCGGCGCGACGCCGCAGCGCTTTGCCGAGCTTGGCTATGGCAAGGACCCGAAGAACTGGGCGCTGGGATCGGGCATGCCATCGGGCGGCATCCTCACCGTCACCGTGCCGGGCGCGGTGTGGGGCTGGGATGCGGCGCTGAAACGCTTTGGCACGATGGGCTTTGGCGATGTGCTGGCCGATGCCGAATATTATGCCCGCGATGGCTTCCCGCTCTCCCCGCGCATCGCCGATGACTGGATGCCGATGCACAAGGCCTTGCCGCTGAAGGCCTGCTGCACCGATCATGATCCCGACACGCTGGCGGTGTGGACGCCGGGCGGCCAGGCGCCAAAGGTGGGCGAAATGTTCCGCAACCCCGGCCTCGCCCGCGCCTTCGCGCTGCTGCGGGCTGAGGGCGCCGATGCCTTTTACCGGGGCGATATCGCCAAGGCCATTTTGGCCAAATCCACCGCGCTGGGCGGCACGATGACGGCGGGCGATCTGGCCGGATACAAGGGCGAATGGGTCGATCTGCTGCACACGCGCTATCAGGGCCATGATGTCTATGAACTTCCGCCGCCCACCCAAAGCTGGGGCGCGCTGGAGATGCTCAACATATTGGAAGCCTGTGTGCCGGTGTGGTCACCGGGGCAGACGTTGGCCAGCCTGGGGCCGAAAAGCCCACGTTATTGGCATTATCTGATCGAGGCCAAGAAGCTGGCCTATGCCGATCTGTCGGCGTGGAATGGCGATCCCAAGTTCGTGACCGTGCCGGTGGAGCGGCTCACGTCCAAGGCCTATGCCGCCTCGCTGTGCCGCCAGGTTGATCCGGCGCGGGCAAAGGCGACCACTCCCGGCCCGGCCGATCGCAGCGGTGACACGGTGGTGCTGGCCACCGCCGATGCCGAGGGCAATGTGGTGGCGATGGTCAATTCCATCTCGTCGGTGTGGGGATCGGGCCTCACGGTGAAGGAGTATGGCATGATCCTGCACAACCGCGGCGTGCAGTTCAGCCTTGATCCGGCCAGCCCCAACATCATCGCGCCGGGCAAGCGCCCCTATCACACGCTGGCCGCCGGCTTTGTGCTCAAGGATGGCGCGCCCTGGCTGTCGCTGCTGCTGATGGGTGGGGACATGCAGGCGCAAGGCCATGGCCAGGTGCTGGTCAACATGCTCGATCTGGGCGCCAATGTGCAGATGGCCACCGACATGGCGCGCTTCCGCCACGGCCAGGTTTCGGATCAGCTCACGCTGGAACCGGCGCTGGATGCGCTGGTGGGGGCTGACTTGAAGGCCATGGGCCATCGGCTGGGCACGCCGGGCAGCGATCTGGTGGGCGGTTATCAGGCGATCCGCATCAGCCACGACAAGGATGGCAAGCCGGTCTATCGCGCCGGCTCCGATCATCGCAAGGATGGCCAGGCGGCTGGGTGGTAACAGGCTTCCGCCGGCCGGCGCCATGGCGTAGACCGGCGGCATGAAGGGACCTGCCAGCTTCGTCCACCAGGGCATCAGCCTTGCGCACCGCTTTGGGCCGGGCACCGGGCCATTGCTGGTGTTCCTGCCGGGCTACATGAGCGACATGACCGGGTCCAAGGCGGTGGCGCTGGCCGATTGGGCCAAGCACCAGGGCCGGGCCCGGTTGCGGCTGGATTATTCCGGCTGCGGCGCCAGTGGCGGCGATTTTCTGGATGGCAGCATCGGGCGCTGGACGGAGGATGTGCTGGCGCTGATCGATCATGTCTGGCCGGCGGGCAAGGTGGTGCTGGTCGGCTCATCCATGGGCGGCTGGATCGCGCTGCTGGCCGGCTTGCGCCTGAAGGATCGGCTGGCCGGGCTGGTGGGCGTGGCCGCCGCGCCGGATTTCACCAACTGGGGCCTGAAACTGGGCGAGGCCGATCGCCGCCACCTGATCGAGGAAGGGTTTTTCACCCGCCCATCGGACTATGGCGAGCCCTATCGTTATTCCCGCGCCCTGATCGATGATGCGCCGCGCCATCTGCTGCTGGATGGCCAGATCGGCATCACCGCGCCGGTGCGGCTGCTGCACGGCCAGTGTGATGATGCGGTGCCGTGGCGGCTGGCGCTGGACATCGCCGCGCGCCTGACGGGGGATGATGTTCAGGTGCGGCTCATCAAGGATGGCGATCATCGGCTCAGCCGCGAGGCGGATATCGCCGCCCTGATCGCCACCGTTGAGGATTTGCTGTGAAATTCTGGCCCGTGCTGCTGTTGCTGGCGACCCCGGCCTATTCCGCCCCATCCGATCCCACCCGCTATGCCGCCTGCATCGCCATGGCCGGCAAGGATCCGGCCCGCGCCCTGCAGATGGCCTATGGCTGGCGGCTGGAAGGCGGCGGCGCGGCGCAGCGCCATTGCCTGGCCGTGGCCCAGATGCGCGCCGGCCATCATGATGCGGCGATCAAGAGCTATGAAGCCGCCGGCCAGGCCAGTGAGGATGCCCACGATCCCCAGACGGTGCCGCTGTGGCGGCAGGCGGCGGATGCGGCGATGATTGCCAGGCGGCCGGCCGATGCGCAGCGCTTTCTCACCCGCGCGCTCACCCGCCCGCCGGGCAGCAGCCTCAGCCCGCGCGCCGAGGCTGATCTGCTGAGCTTCCGCGCCGAAGTGCTGGTGGAACTGGGCAAACCGGCGGAGGCCAGGGCCGATCTCACCCGAGCCACCACCCTGTCGCCGGACTTTTTCACCCCCTGGCTGTTGCTCGCCACGCTGGCACGCCGCGACGGCGATCTGCCCGCGGCCGAGGCGGCGCTGGTGCAGGCGGCCAATCTGGCGCCCGAATCGGCCGATGTCGAACTGGAGGCCGGCAACATCGCGGCGGCCAAGGGCGACATGGCGCTGGCCCGCAAGGCCTGGGAAGCCGCCGCCGCCGATGGCGCGGGCACCCCGGCCGGCGATGCCGCCTCTGCGGCGCTGTCGCGCATATTGCCGGTTTTTCCGGAAAAGCCGGTGGCAGAAGGCCTGCCGCCTGCTACACCGCGCTGATGGCAAGGTCTGATTTCAAATTCGTCTGGCACCAGCGTGCGCGCTATGCCGAGGTTGATGCCCAGGCGGTGGTGTTCAACAGCCGCTATCTCGAATATTTCGATATCGGCATCACCGAATATTTCCGCGCCGTCGGCCTTTATCCCGAACCCAATCTGCAGGGCGCGCCCGAGCTGCATGTGGTGAAGGCGGAGGTGACCTATCATGCGCCTGTGCTGCTCGATGAGATGATGGCGATCTGCGTGCGCTGCGAGAAGATTGGCCGCACCTCGCTCACCTTCGCGTTCGAGGTGCATGGTGACGCTGGGGGTGAGGGCGGCGATGATTTGCGCGCCAGCGGCGTGGAGGTTTCGGTGCATGTCGATGAACCGCGCGGCCGGCCGACCCCGGTGCCCGATGCCGTGGTGGCGCTGTTTGAAGCCTTTGAGGGCAAGTTGCTGAAATGAAATATCTCCACACCATGATCCGCGTGTCTGACGTGGGCGAAACGATCCGCTTTTTCGAGCTGCTCGGCCTGAAGGAGTTGCGCCGTTATGACAATGAAGCCGGGCGCTTCAGCCTGATCTTCCTCGCCGCGCCCGGGGATGAGGATGCCCAGATCGAGCTTACCCACAATTGGGACGAGGCCGGTTATGGCAGTGGCCGCAACTTCGGCCATGTCGCCTATGCGGTGGATGATATTTATGCCGCCTGCCAGCGCCTGATGGATGGCGGCGTGGTGATCAACCGGCCGCCGCGCGATGGCCGCATGGCGTTCGTCAAATCGCCGGACAATATTTCGGTGGAATTGTTGCAGGCCGGGCCCGCCTTGCCCCCGGCCGAGCCCTGGGCCTCCATGCCCAATATCGGGAGCTGGTGACATGCTGGAAGTGATTGGCGTGCCCGTCCTGTCAGACAATTATGTCTGGCTGGCGCATGATGCGGCCTCGGGCGAAACCGCGGTGATCGATCCGGCGGTGGCCGGCCCGGTGCTGGAAGCCGCGACCAGCCGGGGCTGGAAGATCACCCAGATATTGAACACCCATTGGCACCCCGATCATGTGGGCGGCAATGCCGAGATCGTGGCCGCCACCGGCGCCAAGGTGACCGGGCCGAAAGGCGAAGCCGAGAAAATCCCCCATATCAGCCGCGCCGTGGTCGAAGGCGAAACGGTCAGCATCGGCACGCAGGTTGGCCGGGTGATTGATTGCCCGGCGCACACCGCCGGCCACAATGCCTATGCCTTTGACGGCGCGCTGTTTGCCGGTGACACGCTGTTTGCCATGGGCTGCGGCCGCCTGTTCGAAGGCACGCCCGCCCAGATGCACAGCGCGCTGGCCAAGTTCATGGCGCTGCCGCCGCGCACCCTGGTCTATTGTGCGCATGAATATACCCAGTCCAACGCCCGCTTTGCCGTGACGGTGGAGCCTGAGAATGAGGCGCTGATCAAGCGGGCCGAAGCCGTGGACCGGCTGCGCGAGCGCGGCGAGCCCACTGTGCCGTTCAGCCTGGCCATGGAAGCCGCCACCAACCCGTTCGTGCGCGCCGGCAGCGTTGAGGAACTCGCCCGCCGCCGCGCCGCCAAGGACAATTTCCGCGGGTGAGCCGTTCAGACTGTATACAGGCTGAGGTGTGCAGATCATGTGGATGAACAGACTCGCGCTCCTGCTTGCCGCGCTGATGGTGGCGGCCCCGGCCATGGCCGAGGATGACGCCCCGGCCAAACCGGCGGTGCAATCCTGCCTGAACACCCGCAGCATTCAGCAGGCCCAGCCCGGCGCCGACAAGCATTGGTATGCCCGGCTGCGCGACGGCAGCTGGTGGCGCAACCGCATGGATTGCCCGGCCCTCGGCCTCGGCCGCGCGCTGGTCCACAGCAGCCCGATCGGCAGCCAGTGCCGTGGCGATATCGTGCAGGTGGTGGATTTCACCCTGGGCGGCATCAACTTCGGCGGCTGCGGCCTGGGCGATTGGGAACGGGTGGACGGCCCGCCCGCCAAGACCGCGAAGAAAAAATAGGTCAGCAGCAACCGCTGTTTGACGGTGGCGCCATGGCGGCCAGCGCATCCAGCGCCGGGCTGCTGCCATAGGTGCGGGCCTGTTCCATGGTGTGGAAGGCTTCCCACACCACGCCCTGCGGATCGCTGGTCCAGCTTTTTTCCGATCTGGCATAGCAGCAGGTGGTTTCGCCTTCGGCCAGCGCCGGGCGGTCGGCCGCGGTGATGCGCGCTGTCACCTCGGCCAGTTCCTCAGCGCTTTCGGCCTGGATGCCCAGATGCTCGATCCCCGGCGCGGCATGGCCGTGGCTGATGGCGAAGTTCACGCGCGGATCGTCCAGCATCCATTTGGCATAATCATCGCGCACCAAGCTTGGCGGGCTGCCGAACAGCGCCGAATAAAAGGCGATGGACTGATCAAGATCGGTCACGCCGACATGCACATGCAAACGCTTCATTGGCACTCTCCCGGTTGACAGGCGGTTTCGGCCAGCGGGGCCAGGCCCCGGCAGCAATCTTCGGTGAGGAAATCGATCAACGCCCGCATCGCGGCGAAATCCGCCGCATAGAAAAGGCTGCGGCCTGCCCGGCGCACCGTCGCCAGCCCGGCCTGTTCCAACAGCCCCAGATGATGCGAAAGGCTGGACGGTGGCACATCAAGCGCCTGCGCGATCGCCCCGGCGGCCAGGCCGTCGGGCCCGGCCACCACCAGCGTGCGATACACGGCAAGGCGGCGATCATGGGCCAGCGCCGCAAGCGCGGACACGGCAAGCGATGAGTCCATCCGGCATCCTTTCGATAATCATCGAAATATTCGACAATTATCGAAATGTCAAGCGCTGCGCGCGTCCAGCCGGGCCTTGATCGCATCCCAGATCCGTGCCGGGGTGTCGGTGCCGTTGAAGCGATCGATGGCGCGGATGCCGGTGGGGGAGGTGACGTTGATTTCGGTGAGGAAGCCACCGATCACATCGATGCCCACGAAGATCAGCCCACGCTTTTTCAGTTCCGGCCCCAGCCGGGCACAGATTTCCTGCTCCCGCGCCGTCAGTTCGGTCGGCTGGGCGCTGCCGCCGGCGGCAAGGTTCGATCGGATCTCGCCCTTTTTCGGCAGGCGGTTGATGCCGCCGGCCGGCTCGCCATCCACCAGCACGATGCGCTTGTCACCCTCGGCCACGCTGGGCAGGAAGGCCTGCACCATGAATGGCTCGCGCCACACGCTGCCGAACAGTTCGACCAGCGCCGGCAGATTGCCGTCGTTCTGGTCAATCAGGAACACCGCGGTGCCGGCATTGCCATAGAGCGGCTTGACGACAATGGCGCCATGGCGGGCGCGGAAATCCATCGCCTCCTCAAGGCTTTTGGTCACCAGTGTGGGCGGCATCAGATCGGGAAAGCGCAGCACGAACAATTTTTCCGGCGCGTTGCGCACCTCGGCCGGGTCGTTCACCACAAGCACGCGATCCTGGATCTGCTCCAGCAGATGGGTGGCGGTGATATAGCCCATGTCGAACGGCGGGTCCTGCCGCATCAGCACAACATCGGCCTCATCGGCCAGATCGACGGTGTGGGCCTCGCCCAGCCATTCGAAATGCGCACCCGCCTCGTTCTTCACCCGCAAGGCCCGCGCCTTTGCCCGCACCCGGCCGTTTTCGGCGGACAGATCACCGGCGAGATAATGGATCAGGTTGGCGCCGCGCGCCTGGGCTTCCAGCATCAGCGCGAAGGTCGAATCGCCGCCAATGTTGATGGTTTCGATCGGGTCCATCTGAACCGCGACACGCATGGTCATAGTGGGTTTTCCATCAGTTGTCGGAACGGGCCAGGCTGGCCAGCTTGGCCTTGATGCGGTGCGCCACCGCCGGATCATGGGTGGTTTCCAGCATGGCGGTGAGGCTGGCGCGGGCGGCGGGCAGGCGGCCGATGCGCTGTTCCAGTGCGGCGCGTTCCCACCACAGCGCCGCCGTGCGCGGCGCGATCAGCGTCATGCGTTCATACAGCGCCAGCGCGCGCAGCACCTGGCCGGCCAGCCGGGCGCGGCTGGCCTGGTTCGACACCAGCCGCACCAGCATCTGCCGGTTGGTCATCGCCGGAAACGCGCCGGCAACAGTGCCACCCGATCGGGCGATCTCGGCGGCGCGGGCCGGCGTGATGCTGCAGCCATGATCGAACGGATCGATCAGCGCCGATGTGCCCCCGCCATGCACTTCCACCAGCACATGGCCGGGCAGCGCCAGCGCATCGCCGCGCCAGCCCACCCGCCGCGCCAGCGCGACATAGAGGATCGTCAGGCTGATCGGCAGGCCAAGGCCGCGAGTGGCCACCGCCACCAGATCGGCGTTGAGCGGATTGTCATAATCCCTGGTGTCGCCGGTGAGCCCGGCTTCGCCGGCAATCAGCCCGGCCAGCCGCAGCGCACGGCCCTGGGCGGTGGCCGGGGCGGGATCACGCTGCAAGGCGATGGCCCAACCCGACATCAGCCGGCGCAACCTTGTGGCATCGGCGTTCGGGCGATCGGCCAGACTCAAGGCAATGCCGGCATCGATCAGATCGATATCGTCATCATCCATCAGCCCGATCGTGGCCAGTTCCATCATCACTCTTCCCGCCAGATGGCAATCAGGTGGCGGGGCAGCGCCCACGGCCTGATCAACACCGCGTCGTGCCGCAGGCTCGCCCCTGACCAGCCGAATCGCGGCGCCAGCCAGCGGGCTGCCGCCTGGCAACGTCGCTGTGCAGCAGGATGCAGTGCCGCCAGCCCGGAGTCGAGGGTGGCGCGCGCTTTCACCTCCACAAACACCAAATTGTCGTTGCGGCGCATCACCAGATCAATCTCGCCACCCGGCGTCTGCACCCGCCGGGCGAGCAGGCGATAGCCCTTGGCCATCAGCCAGAAGGCCGCGATGGATTCGGCCCGGCGGCCCCAGCGCTCCCGGCTGCGCCGGTCAGCCATGGCGAAGCGCCAGCGCGCGGGCATAGACGTCGCTGCGCGGCAGGCCCAGGGCTTCGGCCACCTGCCGGGCGGCGTCCTTCACGCTCAGACTGGCCAGCGCGGCGGTGAGCGCGGCGTCGATATCATCGGCCTCAGGGGCAGCGGCCGGCAGCGGCGGGCCCACCAGCACCACCAGTTCGCCCTTGGGCGGCGCATCGGCCCAGCGCGCGGCCAATATGTCCAGGGGCCCGGTCACCATCTCCTCGAACTTCTTGGTGAGCTCGCGGCCCACGGCGGCCGGGCGGTTGCCCAGACCATCGCGCAGATCGGCCAGACAGGCAGCGAGGCGCGGGCCGGATTCATAAAAGGCCAGGGTGGCCGGCACTGCGGCCAGCTCGGCAATCGCACTGCGCCGCGCCCCGGCCTTGGCGGGCAGGAAGCCGGCAAACAGGAAACGGTCGGTGGGCAAGCCGGAAATGGACAGCGCAGCGATCAGCGCCGATGGGCCGGGCACCGTCACCACATTCACGCCGGCGGCGCGGGCATCGGCCACCAACTTGTAACCCGGATCGGAAATCAGCGGCGTGCCGGCATCGGACACCAGCGCCACCGGCTCGATCAGGGCCTGGGCGATCAGTGCGGGGCGCAGGCTGGCGGCGCTGTGATCATGATAGGGCGTCAGCCGCGCCTTGATGCCGAAATGATGCAGCAGCTTGCCCGTCACCCGCGTATCCTCGCAGGCGATCCGGCTGGCGCGTTCCAGCACCAGCAGGGCGCGGGCGGAGATGTCTCCCAGATTGCCGATTGGGGTGGCAACGATGTAAAGGCCGGCGGCAAGCCCGATCGTGTCGGGCGGATGGGAAATGGACTCGTGCACAACAGCATCAAGAGCGTGAAGCCGCGCGCCTGGCAAGCCTTGCGCCCGGTGATTTTGGGCCTTGGCCTGCTGGTCGCGGCCTGTTCCGGCCCGAAGAAGGCCGTGCCGGCGGTGGTGGCGCCGCCGCCGCCCGCCGTGGTGGTGGCCAAGCCGCCGCCGCTGCCGGAAGCGCGGCTGAACCGGGTGGCGCTGCTGGTGCCCTTGTCGGGCGCCAATGCCGCGCTGGGCGAATCCATCGCCAATGCCGCCGCGCTGGCCATGACCGATCTGGGCAAGCCGCAGGTGCAGCTGCACACCTATGACACTGCCGCCGGTGCCGGAGAGGCGGCGGCCAAGGCGATGGCCGATGGCGCCGGGCTGATCCTGGGGCCGTTGTTGGGCAGCGAAGTGCCGGCGGTGCAGGCCGCGGTGGCGGGCCGGCCGGTGCCGATCCTGTCCTTCTCCAACGATGCGGCCGTGGCCAATGTGGGGGCCGGCGGCGATGTGTTCGTGCTGGGCTTCCAGCCCGGCCAGGCCATAGCCCGCGTGGTGGCCTATGCCCGTTCGCGCGGCGTGGAGCGGTTTGCCGCGCTGGTGCCGCAGGGCACCTATGGCCAGCGCGCCCAGTTGGCGTTCGTGAAGGCGGTGAATGATGCCGGTGGCCGCTCCACCGCCGTGGTGCCCTATGCGCGCGAGCCCGAAAAGCTGCTCGCCGCCGCGCGCGCCGTGACCAATTATGATGCGCGCGTGCGCGCCAGCGGCAAGCCGATGATCCGCCCTGATGGCACGGTGGCCCGCGTGGCCGGCGCGCTCACCCCGGTGCCGTTCCAGGCGCTGCTGGTCGCCGATTCGGGCGCGACCGCGGCGCGGCTGCTGCAACCGCTGTCGCGCTTTGGCGCCGGGCCGGGGCAGGTGGTGATTTTGGGCACCGAATTGTGGAACAATGAACCCGGCCTCAATGCCGTGCCGGCGCTGAAGGGCGCGATCTATGCCACGGTGCCCGATGGCCGCTTCAACAGCCTGGCCGCGCGCTATCGCGCCAAACATGGCGGCAACCCGTCGCGCCTGGCCTCGCTGGGCTATGATGCGGTGTTGCTGGCGCACGGTCTGGCGCCGCGCTGGCCGCTGGGCCAAGCGTTCCCGCGCGCCAGCCTGCTGGCCCGCGATGGCTTTGCCGGCATCGATGGCGCCTTCCGCTTCACGCCCAGCGGCGTGGTGGAGCGCGGGCTGGAGGTGGACCAGCTCGGCACCGGCACCGTGTCCCCGGCGCCGTCCAGCTTCTGACGGGCGCCCTGCCAACCATCACCCGTCATGCTGAACTTGTTTCAGCATCCATGGGAGTATGCCCCGATGGGCGCGCCTTGCGAGGCGCTGATCCCATAGATGCTGAAACAAGTTCAGCATGACGAGCCTGTTTTGGTTGGTGGGCTCTCGTGTGACCCGTTTGGCTTACCGCGCGATCTCGGCCAGCACGGCATTGGCCAGCGGCCAGCCAGCGGGCGTCAGGCGGATGCCGGTGGGGCTGGCGGCCAGCAGGCCCTGTTCCACCAGCCGGGCCACGGCATCGGGCTTCACCGCATCGGCCAGCGCCGTGCCGCTGCGCACGCCAAAGCGGGCCGCATCCAGCCCTTCGGCCAGGCGCAAGCCCATCACCAGCGCTTCGGTGGTGCGTTCCGCCACGCTGAGCGGGGTTTCGCTCTCCATGCCGTGGCCGGCGCTGTTCACCCCGGCCAGCCAGGCCTCCGGCTTCTTGCGGCGCAGGGTGGCAATGCCCTCGCGGCGGCCGTGTGCGCCCGGCCCGATGCCGGCATAATCGCCATAACGCCAATAGGTGAGATTGTGCCGGCTCTCCATGCCGGGGGCGGCGTGGTTGGAGATTTCATAGGCCGGCACGCCCGCCGCCGCCGTCACACTCTGCGTGATGGCGAACAGATCGGCGCTCGTGTCTTCATCCGGCATCACCAACTGGCCCCGCGCGTGCAGGGCGGCAAAGCGGGTGCCGGGTTCGATGGTGAGCTGATAGAGCGACAGATGCGTGGTGCCAAAGCCCAGCGCACGGGTGAGTTCGGCCTGCCAGCCATCCCGCGTCATCCCCGGCCGATCGTAGATGAGATCGAAACTCACCCGCCCGAATGTCGCCTGCGCCACATCCAGCGCAGCCAAGGCGGCGGCCAGATCATGCGGCCGGCCGAGCAGCTTCAGCGCCGCATCATCCAGCGCCTGCACACCCAGGCTGAGGCGATTGACTCCGGCGCTGGCGAACCCGGCAAAGCGCCCGGCCTCCACGCTCGACGGATTGGCTTCCAGGGTGATTTCCAGATCGGGTTCCGGCGACCAATGCTGGAAGGCGGCTTCGATTATGGCCGCCACCGTGGCTGGCGGCATCAGGCTGGGGGTGCCGCCGCCGAAAAAGATGCTGGCCAGCCGCCGGCCGGGCAGGCGCGCGGCTTCAAAGGCCAGATCGGCGAGCAGGGCATCGCGCCACTGATCCTGATCAACGGACTCGCGGACGTGGCTGTTGAAGTCGCAATAAGGGCATTTGGTGACGCAGAACGGCCAGTGGACGTAGAGGGCGAGGGGCGGCCTGTCGGTCATGCCCACCCCCGACCCCTCTTGGCTGCGGGAGGGGAGTCGTTGGGTCCATACGCAACCGGCTCCCCTCCCGCAGCCAAGAGGTGCCGGGGGTGGGTTGAGGTCATTGCACCACCGCCGGCAACAGCGCCGCCAACTGCGCAAACGCCCGCGCCCGGTGATTGTCGGCCTCTTTCTCGGCACGCGCCATCTCGCCATAGGTGGCATCGCGGCCGTCCATCAGGAACATCGGGTCATAGCCAAAGCCATTGCCCCCGCGCGGTGGCCACACCAAAGTGCCATCCACCCGGCCTTCCACCACTTCGGTATGGCCATCCGGCCAGGCCACACACAGCGCGCAGATGAAATGCGCCGAACGGGGCTTGTCGCCCAGCTCGTCATTCACGCGGGCCATCGCCACGGCAAAATCCTTGCCCGGCCCTGCCCAGCGCGCCGAGTAGATCCCCGGCGCGCCATCCAGCGCGTGCACGCACAGCCCGCTGTCATCAGCAATCGCCGGCAGGCCGCTCGCCGTGGCGGCGGCCAGTGCCTTCAGCCTTGCATTGCCGATGAAGGTCGTTTCTGTCTCGTCTGGCTCGGGCAGGCCGAGTTCGCCGGCCGATACCACCTCAAGCCCTTGCGGGTTCAGCAGTTCGGCCAGTTCCACCACCTTGCCGGGATTGTGCGTGGCCAGCACCAGCCGGCCCCGTTCAAGCCGTCTCACCGCCCGGTGGCCTTCAGCTGGGCGGCGAACACCTCATTGCAGCCGATGCGGGCCAGGCGCAGCAGGCGCAGCAGGCTTTCCTCGTCGAACGGCGCGCCTTCGGCGGTGCCCTGCACCTCGACGATGCCGCCCGCATTGGTGAGCACGAAATTCGCATCGGTATCGGCGGCGCTGTCTTCGACATAGTCCAGATCGAGCACCGGATTGCCGTTGTAGATGCCGCAGCTGATCGCCGCGACCTGGCTGGCCAGCGGATCGGCGGCGAACGGCGTCTTGGCATGGATGCCATCCAGCGCCAGCCGCAGCGCCACCCAGGCGCCGGAAATGGCGGCGGTGCGGGTGCCGCCATCGGCCTGGATCACGTCGCAATCCAGCGTGATCTGGCGCTCGCCCAGCGCCACCAGATCGGTGACGGCGCGCAAGCTGCGGCCGATCAGGCGCTGGATTTCCTGGGTGCGGCCCGATTGCTTGCCCTTGGCGGCCTCACGGCTGCCGCGCGTGTGGGTGGCGCGGGGCAGCATGCCATATTCCGCCGTCACCCAGCCCTTGCC
>JAIXQY010000150.1 GCA_027485485.1 Sphingomonadales bacterium
CTGGTGGCGCAGCGATCGGTGAGGGTGATGGCCATGCTGGTGGCGGTCTGGCAGCCCGTTCCGACCGGCATGGGCCCGAAATCCAGGCCGAGCGCGCTGCCCAGCGCCGCCTTGATGCGGCCCACATCGCCCACCGCGCCCGACAGATCATCAAATTTGCTGCTGGCCACCCGCTGGCGGGAATATTGATATGTGTCGATGCCCACGAACACCGCACGGATGGTGGGCGCGGCGCTGGCCGGCAGCGCGAGCAGGCCGATCAGCAGCGCCAGCAGCACACGCATCATGGTTGCCCCCGCAGCAGCACCGGGGATGTGGTGTTGGTGAAATCGAACAGGCTGGGTTCCTGCACCGGCGGCGGTTCGTTGCTGCCGCGCAGCACCAGCCGCACGCCGCGGGCAATCACCGGCCCGCCGCCGCGCCGCACCTCCTCGTGCAGGCTGGGCAGCCGCGCCACGGCATAGCGCAGCCATTCATCCAGCGGGATCTTGCCATTCCTGTCCATGTCCGCGGGCCCGCCGGTGGGCGTGAGGCCTTCGCCCAGCGCAGCCGTCAACAGGCCATGGGCCAATGTGGGGTTCTCCAGCGCCACATCATCGCCCTGGGTGGCCGCCAATATACGGATCCCCTTGTCGAACGCCAGTTGGCCCAGCCCCGGATCGCCCATCGGGCCGGGCTTGAAATCCGGCGTGTTCACCGCTGCGCCGGAATGGCAGGCATCGATGATGAAGGCGATCTCGCCGGCCTGGATATAGCGCAGCATGTTTGTCAGCGTGTTGGCGCTGATGGTCGTGCCAAGATCGGGTGCCGCATCAAGCGCACCCCAGCGCACATCCGAAGCCAGCAGCGCGAAACTGCCGGTGGCATCGGCATAGCCATGGCCCGAAAAACTGATGATCACGATATCATCGGGGGTGGCCTCATCCAGGGCAGCCACATCATGCCCGGCCACGCGCAGCATGTCGCGCACACCGTCGCCCTTGAACCCGGCCAGGATCGACAATGCCATGATGATATCATCACTCGTCACCTGGCGGATGCGGCCGTCCGGCAGCTGCGCTGTGGTCAGGCGGGCTTGGCGGGTGACATAACCCGGAATATTCACCAACCGTTCGGCGATGAGTTCGGCATCGGGCACCGCAAAGTTCAGCGTCAGCCGGCGTTCGGCATAATCATTGACGCCGATGGTCAGCACAAAGGCCCGGCGCTGGCGTGGCGGGCTGGGCGGCGGTGTCCAGGCCAGCCGCACCGTATCGCTTTTCACCCGATCGCTGTTGAAGCTGTAGGCAGCGAATTCAAGTTTGCGGCCGTCGCTGGGCAATTGCACCTTGAACGTCCAATCATGCACCCCCGGCACGTCGCCGGGCAGCGAGGCATTCACCGCGCGCCAATCTGCCAGCGTGCGCTGCGGCGGCGGCGAAATCAGATCGGGATCGCGCGCGACTTCACGGTTGTTCATCAGCAGCTTGATGCCAAACACACCGGATCTGCGGCCGTTCACCGGATCGGTCGTGTCCGTCGCCGCCACGCGCACCTCCGCCCAGCCCGGCTCGGTCGCCGTCACCGCGGTGATGCGCACATCGGGCAGTTGCCGGTTCAACCCACCCACCGGCGGCACCTTGTGCAGCGCGGTGGCGCAATTGCCGGCACGGGTGCAGTCCATCAGCTTGGCGATCAGGCGCGGTTCGTAATAATCGCGCATCAGGGTTTGCGGCGCCAGCGATTGCCACGGCTGATCGCTGATCAGCCAGCGGAAACTCTCCGAATCCGGCCCCATGTTGGTGTCATAACGGCCATCGGGCGCCACCGCGACAAAGCGGCCGCCGGGCAGCAGCCGCACCGTCACCAGCACCGCGCCCGACCGCTGATCCCAGATCCGAATGCCCTCGGTGGTGGACGCCGACCAGAAGGCCGGGCGGGTGCGCATATAGCCCACCGCGGCCGCCCCCGGAAAATCGATCGCGCGCACGATGGTCGCGGTGGCAAGATCAATTTGCTGGATGCGTTCTTCGAAGGCACCGCCCACCAGCAGCCGGCGGCCGTTGCTGGCCATGCGCTGCGGCAACAGCACCAGCCCCGGCAGATCGCGCACCGCAGGCTTGCCCTGGGCATCCGGCGGCGCATCGATGGTCCACTCCGCCAGCGTGCCATTGCCGGCAATCCACAGGCGCCGGCCATCGCGTGAAAAACTGATCTGGGTGAGGAGAGCCGAGTCATCAAGTTCGCTCGACGGCCCGGAGGCACCGGTGGCAATGTCCACGATCTGGATGCGGGTTTCGCCATTGCCCAGCCGCAGGGCATAGGCAAAGCGATCCCCCGCCGGTGACACGGCCAGCAGGCGCACATGGGCATCGCGCGGAATCAGCTGAGTGGTGAAGCGGCGCCACCGGCCATTTTCCAGTATCTGCAATGATTTGTCGTTGCCCACCTCGCTCCGGCAATTGGCGAGGCCGGCGCCCAGGATGCGGCCATCGGGCAGGCTGGTCATGAAACAGCGGCCATCCGACTGGGCCAGCACGGCGCCCGTGGTGGCCTTGATGATGGAGAGCGGCTGGGGTGGGCCGATGGCGACCTCTGCCAGCGGATCGTCCTTGTCATCCTGTTCGAACAGCGCAATGCGGTCCTGATCCAGCCAGGCCAGCCGATCATTGCTGGATGGCACCACAATCGATGGCAGCATCTGGCCGGTCACCAGATCCAGCATCTGCACCGATTGCACCCGGTCCGTCGTGCTGGAATCCAGTTCATCGTTGAGCGTGAGCACGGCGAGATAGCGATCATCCGGGGAGAGTTCGGCATCGGCGATGCTGCCCAGATGGTCCATGATCCGGGTGGGCCGATCAACACCATCCCGCCCGCGCAGCACAAAGCCCCGGCCGCCGCGCAGCATCTGGGTGCGGCCATCGGGTGATCGCGGCAAGGGCGGCAGCAGGCGCAGCGCCGCTTCGGGCGTCATGTCGGCCCCATGGCCATATAACGCCATCAGGGCATCCACCCACGTCACAATGGCTTGCTGCCAATCGCCGGTTTCTGCCCCTGCGGGCAAGGTGGATGGCACGATGCTGATGCGGCGGCTGGCAATTTCAACGTTATACCCGCGCGCGCCGATGCCATTCTCCCGCTGACGATCCAGCACCTGGCCATCGATGCGCAGAGTGCGGCCATCGGGTGCCATCGCCATGCTGGTCAGCCGCATGAAATCAGCCGCCACGCCGGGCGGTGACGGCAGGCGCAGCCGATCGAGGATGATGCCGCTTGCCACGTCCCACAGCAGCAATTCGCGGGCAAGGCCCGATGCCGTCCAGATATAACGGCCATCGGGCGACCAGGCCGCGACATCGATCCCGGCTTCGGACATGGCCTGCACCACGATCTTGGGCTGTGCCGGCGGCGCCGGCTGCGCCGTTGCTGATCCAGCCCACAGCGCCACCAGCAACAGCCAACAGGCGCGCTGCAATGCCGAGAGAAAACCGGCCCGTTCCATGGTGGTGATGGTGTCGCGGGGCTGCGGCCAAGTCAACCGGCAGGCGCATGGCCAAAACCCCCCAACAACAGCCCCCAACAACAGCCATTGACGCAGGCGGGCTCCATGGCATGCTGGCAGGCAAAGCCGGTGGGAACATGCCGGATGATGGGGAATCGTGATGCGTCGTACCATGTTGATGGCCGGTCTTTTGCTGGGCAGTGCCGGGCTGCTGGTTGGCTGCGACCAGCTCAAATCACCGGCGGCCAAGCCCGATGTGGTGGTGCCGGAAAGCGAATTCCCGCAAACCGTGCTGTGGGGTGACACGCATCTGCACACCCAGAATTCGGTGGATGCCTTTGGCTTTGGCGTGCGGCTGGGGCCGGAGGATGCGCTGCGCTTTGCCCGCGGTGAGGAGGTGACGGCCACCACCGGGATGAAGGCCAGGCTGTCGCGCCCACTCGATTTCCTGGTGGTGACCGATCATGCCGAGGGCCTGGGCGCCACCAAGGCGCTGTATGACGCGCCGCGCCTGTTGATCCGCGATGATCGCATGCGCCGCTGGCATGATCTGATGCAGGAAGGCCCGGCCGGATCGCAGCGGGCAATGGCCGAAATCCTGGATGCGCGCGGCCGCAACGATGTGCCCGAAGCCATGCTGAACCAATCCGGCGCTGCGAAACGCACCAAGGATGTGTGGAACAGCAATGTCGATGCGGTGGAACGCTATAATGAACCGGGCAAGTTCACCGCCTTCCACGGCTTTGAATATACGTTGATGCAGGGCGGCAACAATCTGCACCGCAACATCATCTTCCGCGACGGCGAGGCCAGGGTGCGCACCGTGGTGCCGATCGACCCGACCTATAAGGCCACGCCCGACGAGATCTGGAATTATATGGAGGCCTATGAAAAGGCCACCGGCGGCCGCGTGCTGGCCATTCCGCACAACAGCAATCTGTCGAACGGCCTGATGTTCGAACTCACCATGCCCGGCGGCGGCGCGATGACGGCGGCCTATGCCAAACGCCGCGCCCGGCTGGAGCCGGTGGTGGAAATCACCCAGATCAAGGGCGACAGCGA
>JAIXQY010000188.1 GCA_027485485.1 Sphingomonadales bacterium
AGCCCTGGGCCAGCCTGCTGGTGCCGGAACTGCTGCGCCTGCCGCCGCCACCGCCGGCGCCAGTGCCTGGGCCTGCCCAGCCGGTGTTGCTGGCGGCCGCCGGCCGGGCTGCCCCGCCGGCGTCCGCACCCCCCGCGCCGCTGGGCCCATGGCCGGAGGCTCCCCTGGCCGCAGCTCCAACCCCAGCTCCAACCCCGGCGTCAAAGCCAGCTTCAACCCCCGCCCCAGCCCCCGCCGTGCCGCCGCCCATGCTGCTGCCCGCGCCTGCCCTGCCCGAAGCGGCATGGCCCGAAACGGCCCAGCCGCAGGCCTTGTCGGCCCCGGCGGCCCCGGTCGCCGGGCCGGCCTTGTGGACACCGCCGCCCGCGCCGCGCGCCGCCTTGCCCCCCATTGCCGCCCTGCCGGCACCGCGCGGCCCTGCGGGGGCCAACTGGCAGCGCAGCCTGCCCGCCATCGCGCCGCCGCCAGCCGCCGCCCCGGCCGAGATGCCGATGCCGGCCAGCATCAGCCTGCCGGAGCCGCCGGCAGCGCCGCCCCCAGCTGCGCCGCCAGCTGCGGTTTCGGTGCCCGTGGCAGCGGCGATCCGGCCCCGCCTCGCCCGGGCCGAACCGGCCGAGGCTGCGGGCCCAACCGCCGCGCCGAATCCGCCACCCACGCCCGCATTTGCGCCAGCGCCGGGCAACGGGCCACCACAATCGGCCACCGCGCCGCCACCCGATGCGCCACCATTGGCGCGCTCCGCGTTGCCCGATCCGGCCACCAGCGGCCTTGCCATCGCCAGCGACCGGCTGGGCCTGGTGCAGGTGGAGGTGGCGGGCGATGCCGCCGGCCTGGCCATCAGCCTGGCCAGCCCGGCGCCGGCCGCGCCGATCATCGATGCCGCCGCGCCGCGCCTGGCGCAGGATCTGGCCCAGGCCGGCATCACCCTGTCGGCCCTCTCCATCAACGGCCAGCGCAGTGATCTGGGTGGGGGCCAGCGCCAGCCGCGCCGTGGCCCGCCGGCAGAGGTGGCCGCGCTCGACCGCAGCGCCACCGCCCGGCTGAACCGGCCCGCCACCCCCTCCACCGACCGCTTTGCCTGAGGATCACGACCATGGCCGACAAGCCCGAGAAGACGGAAAAACCAAGGAAAAACATCATGGGCATCGTGCTGCCGGTGATCGCCTTTGTCGCCGGTGCCGGGGCCGGCGGGGCAGGCGCGGCGATTGCCGTGCTGCAATTTGCCGGCGGCGGCGGGGGCGGCGATCATGGCACGGCCGCCCATGCCGAGGCGCCGCCCGTGCCCGCCGGCCCGCTGGAATATGTGGAGGTGGAAAATGCCTTCACCAGCAATCTGGCTGATTCCGGGCGCTATCTGCAGGTGAAATTGTCGGTCTCCACCTTTGGCGGGCCCGAAGCAGCCGCCACCATCGGCAAGCACAAGCCGGCCATCGTCTCGGCCGTGCTGGCCGCCCTGGGCGAGGTGCGCGACTCCGATATCGAGAACGCCAAGGCCAAGGATGGCTTGCGCGTCCGCCTGAAGGATGTGATCAACAACACCTTGAAAACCAAGGGCGAACCCGGAACGGTTGAGGAGGTGTTTTTCACCTCGCTGGTGGTGCAGTGAGCGAGCTGCGCATCCGCACCGAAGCTCCGCCCAGTGCCCAGTTCGTCGACGACTGGCGTCCGCGCAGTGCCCAGGCCCCGCCCGATGATGGCGATGATACGCCGTTCATGCCGCTGATCCTGGCGCTGGAGGCTGACATGTCCGGCCAGTTCGGGTTGGAGGTGGCGGTGCATCCCGGCCGCGGCCTGCCGCCCGGCGCACCGGATGTGGCGCTGGAACTGGGCGCGCTGCTGGCTACCGTGCGGTTGGGCGGTGATGCCACACGGCCGGTCAGCCTGATGACCGGCGTCACCACCCAGCGCCACGCCCGCCAACTGGCCGAGCAATTGCAGGCCAAGGCCCGCGCGCTGTGGCCACAAGGCAGCCGTCGTGCGGCGCTGATCATCGATGTGCTGGTCACATTGTCACCGGGCACCAGCGTGGTGGGATCGGTGCGGCTGCCGGCCCCGCCGGTGCCGCAACCGGTGCTGCCGGTGCAGCCCTTGGGCGCTGCCGCGCTCGATCTGCCGCTGCGGCTGCCGGTGCGGCTGGCCAGCGAGATGTTGCCCTTGCACCGGTTGCTGCCGCTGCAACCCGGCCTGGTGATTGCCTTCAACAGTGGCCCCGACATGCCGGTGATGCTGGGCGATCACCAGATCGGCATCGCCAGCCTGGTGCCGCTGCCCGATGGCCGCCAGCAGGCCAGCCTGATCGCCATCGACCTCAAACCAACCGGAGAACGCGCATGACCATCGAACCGGGCAACCTGCACGGCCAACCCACCACCACGCCGGCCGATGTGGCCAATCTGGGCATGTTTGGCGGCATCAGCGTGCGGCTGGCCATTGAAGTGGGCGGTATCCGCCTGAAATTGGTCGATGTTCTGGCGATGGCGCCGGGGCAGGTGCATGTGCTGGATCGCCGCGTCGATCAACCGGTGGACGTGCTGATTTCCGAACGCCTGGTGGCGCGCGGCGAGATCGTGGCGGTGGGCGAGAAGTTCGGCGTGCGCCTCACCGAAGTGCTGCCGGGCGGCGGGCAATGACGGCGCTGCAGACCCTGGTGGCCGCGGTGCGGGCGCGATCGGTCGGGCTGGCGCTGCGGCTGCCGGCCCGCCATGCCCAGGTGGTGCAGGCGCTGCCGCTGGGGCCGGGGTCGCGGCTGTTGGTGGTGGAATTTGCCGGCCGCCGCCTGTTGCTGGGCCAATCGCGCGCCGGCCTGGCCATGCTGGCCGAAAGTCCGGCCGAATGACCGACATCATCAACCTGCCGCCGCTGTCGACCACGCTGCAGATCTTGCTGCTGATGTCGGCGCTCACGCTGCTGCCGGCGGCGCTGCTGATGATGACGGCCTTCACCCGCATCACCATCGTGCTGGCGATTTTGCGCCAGGCGCTGGGGCTGGGGCAGAGCCCGCCCAACCAGTTGCTGGTCGGCACCGCGCTGCTGCTCACCCTGTTCGTGATGAAGCCCGAACTGGATCGCATTCACAGCAGCGCCTGGACGCCGATGGTGGCCGGCACCCTGCCGGCCGAACAGGCGCTGGCCCGCACCGGGGCGGAACTGAAGAGCTTCATGTTGGCCCAGACCCGCAGCCGCGATCTCACCCGCTTTGCCGAAATTGCCGGTGGCGGGCCCTATGCCAGGCCGGCCGATGTGCCGCTGGTGGTGGTGATGCCGGCCTTTGTGGCCAGCGAGTTGAAGACGGCGCTGGAGATCGGCCTGGTCATCTATCTGCCGTTCCTGATCATCGATCTCATCGTCGCATCGGTGCTGATGGCGATGGGCATGATGATGGTGTCTCCGGCCACCGTGTCGCTGCCGCTGAAAATCGCGCTGTTCGTGGTGGTCGATGGCTGGACATTGGTGCTCGGCGCGCTGGCCAAAAGCTTTGGCGCGGCCTGATGAGCAGCCTGGCGCCCGCCCCCGATGATGTGATGCTGGCCGATCTGGCGCGGGAGGCGGTGTTGCTGTTTGCCGGCACCGCCACGCTGTTCCTGCTGCCGCTGCTGGTGGTCGCCATCCTCGTGGGCCTGATCCAGACCATTTTCTCCGTGCAGGAAAGCAGCATTTCCTTCCTGCCCAAGCTGGCGGCGCTGCTGCTGGTGCTGGCGATTGCCGGGGAGGCCACCATGACCGGCCTGGCTGATTATCTCACCACCAGCCTCACCGATATGGTGGGGGCGATCAGGTGAACTTCAGCATAACGGCCTTTGACGGCTTGGAGCTGATGACGCGCTTCACCCTGGCCGCCGTGCGTCCGCTGGCCTGTGTGGCGCTGCTGCCGCCGCTGGCCGGGGCCAGCCTGCCTTGGCGCGGCCGGCTGGCGCTGGTGGCGGCGCTGGCGCTGTTTGCGGCGTTCCGGCCCGGTGCGCCGCTGCTGGCGGCGGGGGATATTCCGGCCGAGATGCTGGCCGGGCTGGTGGCCGGGCTGGGGCTGGCGCTTGCCTTTGCTGCGGCCGCATTGGCCGGCGAACTGCTGGCCCAGATGATCGGGCTGGGCTTTGCCACGCTGGGGCCGATGGGCGGCAATGGCGGCGCGGTGCCGGCGCTGTTCACCACCCTGGCCTGGGTGATGCTGCTCGCCGGTGATCTGCATCTGGACTTGTTCGCCATGCTGGCCAGCGGGACCAGCCTCTATCCGCCCGGCGGGCTGGGGCTGACGGCGATTGCGGCGCTGGGTGGGCTGATGTTCCTGTGGGGGCTGAAGCTGGCGCTGCCGCTGCTGGCGGTGCTGTTGCTGGCACAAGCCGTGGTGGCCATCGCCAACCGCGCCGCCCCACAGCTTTCGGCGATGGCGATCGGCCCGGCGGCGCTGCTGCTGGCCTTTGTCACGCTGTTGCCTCTGGTGTTTGGCCATATCATGTCCCGGCTGGCCGAAGCGCTGGCCAGCGGCCTGGGGCAGCTGGGCTGATGGCCGGGGACAAGACCGAAAAGCCCACGCCCAGACGCCGCGAGAAGGCGCTGGAGGAGGGCAATGTGCTGGCCCCGCGCGAACTGGCCTCGGCCGGCAGCCTGGCGCTGGCGGCGGGCTTTCTGGCGCTGGCCGGGCCGCTGCTGTGGCAGGAACTGGCCGGGTTTCTGGCCGATGCGCTGGCACGGGCGGCGAACCCCGACGTGGCGGCACTGGCCCGGCGCGCGCCGCTGCTGTGGCCGGCCGTGCTGTTGGCGGCGGTGGCGGTGACGGCCTTTGGCCTGCAACTGGCGGTCACCCGCCATGTGAGCCTCAAAATGGCCGCGCCCAAATTCAACCGCCTGTCGCCATTGTCGGGCCTGAAGCGGCTGTTTGGCTGGCAGGGGCTGGCGGGGGCGGGCACGGCCCTGCTGAAGATTGGCGGCATGGCGGCGCTGGCCTGGGGGGTGTTGCTGCCGCTGTTGCCGGGGCTGGCAGGGCTGGAGGAGGGCGGCTTGCCCGTGATCGGCGCGGCGCTGGTGCGCCTTGCACTGGCATCGGCGCTGTTGATGGCGGGCGTGGCGGGGGCGGATTTCGGCTTTGCCTGGTGGCGGCGCGAGCGCCAACTGATGATGAGCCGCGAAGAGGTGAAACGCGAATCCCGCGAGAATGATGGTGCCCCCGAACTGAAGGCGGCGCTGCGCCGGGCCCAGATGCAGGCGGCGCAGGGGCGGATGAAGAAGGGGCTGGCCGATGCGTCGGTGGTGGTGGTGAACCCCACCCATTTCGCCGTCGCGCTGCGCTATCGCCCCGGCCGGGATGAGGCGCCGGTGGTGGTGGAAAAGGGCCGGCTGGATATGGCCGTGGCGCTGATCGCGGCGGCGCGCGAACTGGGCGTGCCGGTGATCCGCACGCCGCGGCTGGCCCGCGCCCTGTTCTGGTCCGCCCGGCGCGGGCAGGCGGTGCAGCCCGATCTGTTCCAGGCGGTGGCCACGATATTGGCGTTCGTGATGCGTTTTGATGATCCCGAACAGGAAACGGTGCCCGATGTGTTCGTGCCGGCGGCGCTGGATTTCGATGAAACCGGCCAGCCGCGCAAACCCGGCGCGCCGTTGCCGTTGTAATCGCCATGGCCAGCAACCCCCTCATCGCCTTTGGCGCCGGCTCTGGGCTCGACAGTCGGGCCATTGTCGAAAGCCTGGTCAATGTGGAGCGCACCAGCCGCACCCAGCCGGTCACCCGCAAGGTGGAGGCGCTCACCGCGCGCATTTCGGCGCTGGGCCAGCTGCGATCGGCGCTCACTGGCATTGCCACCTCGCTCGGCACGCGGGTGCGCAGCGGCGAGTTGGGCCTGCAACTGGCCAGCAGCGATGGTGCGGTGGCGGTGGAGCGCTTTGGGTCCGGCCCGGCCAGCGCACTGGTCAACCAGATCAGCATCACCCGCACCGCCGCCGGCCAGCGCCTCAATCGCGGCGGCTTCACCAGCGCCGCCGATCCGGTGGGGCAGGGCACATTGAGTTTCATCGCAGGTCGCCGCACGCCGGATGGCAATGGCGGCTTCAGCTTCGCCGCCGGGGCCGGCAGCCCGGTGAACATCACGATCGGGCCCGACAACAACAGCCTGGCCGGCCTCGCCAAGGCCATCAACGACAGCGCGGCCGGCATCAGCGCCAGCATCGTGGCATCGGCCGGCAGCGCCACGCTGGTGCTGCGCGGTGGCGAAGGCCGGGACAATGGCTTCATCATCAGCGCTGCGCCCAGTGGCGGGCCGGGATTGGAGCACTTCAACCACACGCCGGGGGCTGAAGCCATGGCGCTGGGCGATGCGGCGCGCGACGCCGAGCTGGTGATCGATGGCATCCCCGTCACCCGCCCGGCCAACCGCATCGATGACTTGATCCCCGGCGCGCGCCTCACCCTGCGGCGCGAGGCCAGCGCCGCAACGGTGAGTGGGGCGCGCGATGGCCAGGCGCTTTCGGGTGCGCTGGCGGATTTTGCCGGCACCTTGCAGGCGATGCGGCAGTTGATCGGCGATTTCCGCCGCCCGGCGCAAGGCGGGGAGGCGGCCGGGCCGCTGGCCACCGATGCCACCGCGCGCAGCCTGGATCAGCAGATCGTGCGGCTGGTGACGGCACCGGTTCCCCAGGCCGGCGGCTTGCGCCTGTCTGATCTGGGGGTGAGCGTGCTGCGCGATGGCACGATTGCGGTGGACACGGCGCGGCTGGCCAATCTGCCGCCCACCCGGCTGGGCGATGCCGAAGCGCTGCTCAACGAATTGTCGGGCGCGGCCCGGGCCGACCGGCCAAACCGGCTGCAGACCATTGCCCAGATCGTCGCCACCGCCAGCGATGGCCTGAGCCGCCAGCGCGACGGCGCGAGCCGCGAACTGACGCGCATCGATCAACGCGTGGAAGTGATGCGCACCAGCCTGACCCGGCAATTTGCCGCCATGGAAACCGCCGTGGGCCAATCGCGGGCGGCGGGCCAGCAGCTGGAACAGCTGATGGCCCTGTGGACCGCCGAACGGAACGGTTAAGCCGCGCGGGCCTCGATCGACAGGCGGCGCATTTTTTCAATGAGGGTGGTGCGTTGCAGGCCGAGCAGGCGGGCGGTGTGGGCCACGGTGCCGCCCGATTGTTCCAGCGCGGCGCAGATATAGGCGCGTTCCAGATCGGCGAGCAATTGCTTGAGATCAACGCCGTTGGGCCCGAGCAGCGCTTCATTGTCCACCCCGGCACCCAGCGCCGGCGGGCTGTCGGCCGGCACTGGCTGCTGGCCGCGCAACAGTCCATCCAGCGCTTCGCTGCCGATCACCTCGCCGCCGTGGTGCACACAGGCGCGTTCGACGAAATTGCGCAGCTGGCGTACATTGCCGGGCCACGGCCAGCGGCTCAGCCGGTCGATGGCGGCCGCCGTGAAGCGCACCGGATGGTCTTGCGTCGCCAGGAAATGCTGCACGAGGCAGGGCACATCTTCGGCATGATCGGCCAGCGCCGGCATGGCAAAATGGATGACATCCAGCCGATAGAGGAGATCACAGCGGAAGCGGTTCTGGGCGATGGCGCTGGCCAGATCCACGCTGGTGGCGGCGATCACCCGCACATCCAGATTGATCGGCAACATGCCGCCCACCCGCTCGACCATCCGGGTTTCCAGCGCGCGCAGCAGCTTGGCCTGCATGGCCAGCGGCATGTCGCCGATTTCATCCAGGAACAATGTGCCGCCATTGGCCGCCTCGAACCGGCCGGCGCGGGCCTTCACGGCGCCGGTGAAGGCGCCCTGTTCATGGCCGAACATTTCGGATTCCAGCAGATCGGCCGGCACGGCGGCACAGTTGAGCGCCACAAAGGGCCGGTGGGCGCGGCGGCTGCGCTGGTGCAGCAATTGGGCCACCACATCCTTGCCGCTGCCGGATGGGCCGGTGATCAGCACCGAAGCCGTGGCATCTGCCACTTTCAATATTTCATCCCTGATCCTGGCAATCGCCGGACTGGTGCCGATCAGTTGCGCAAGATTAACGGGATCTTTGTCAATTCGCATTTGCGAAAAACGCTTGGGCTCCCTGCTCATGTTGCCACCCCTTAACACAAAATCAACTCGCTCACTGGCACCTTCCTCCTGCCCGAGGATTGTGCCGTCGCCGCTATACGCAGGAATACAATGGCAAAGCGCGGTCGATTGCTTCCAATCTGACGAATATGTAATTGGAAAGCCCGCTGCTTTTTGCCAAACCGGACGTGTCGTGAACGATTGTCGCATCCTTTCGCTTGATGAAGCCGTGTCCGGGCGGGGCCAGGGCTGGCATGTGGTGCCAGCTGATGGCCCGCTGGGGCCTGTTGCAGACGTGGCACTGGTGTCCGCCGCGTCCGATATTGCTGATTCGCAGGTGGATCGGCTGGCCCTGCCGCTGATCGTGCGGGTGGCCGATGGCGGCGCGGCACAGGCGCGCTGGCTGGATCGGGCCGATGCCCTGTTGTTGCCGGGTGATGATCCGGCCATGCTGGGCCTGCTGGCCCTGCGGTTGGCGCAGCTTCGCCCGCTGGGCGTTGCCGAACAATCGCTGACCGCCCAGCATATCGCCGCGCTCAGCCAGGATGCCCAGCGCATCGCCGATACGCTGGCCCGGCTGGCGCTGGCCGCCGATTCAGATGCGGAAACCCCGGTGAACGCCGTGCTGGTGCGCCGGCTGATCAAGCTGCGCCGCGATCGGGACCGGCATCTGCCAGACGAATTGTTCGGCGATCCGGCGTGGGACATGCTGCTGGATCTGACGGCAGCGCATATGGAGCGGGTGGATGTGCCGGTCTCCAGCCTGTGCCTGGCCGCCGCCGTGCCCACCACCACGGCGCTGCGCTGGGTGCGCAGCCTGTCCGAAGCCGGCATCTTCGTGCGCCGCACCGATCCGGGCGACGCCCGCCGCAGCTTCATCGGCCTTTCGGATCAGGCGCACGACGCCATGATCGGCTGGCTCAGGCGCTTTGCCGCGCAGTTTCAGCTGCGCTGATCAGCCGGCGCTGCCCACCGGCACGTTCGCGTCGCCGGCACCGATGGGGAAGCGCTGGCCGGTCTGTTCCAGCAATTCCAGCACCGGGGCCAGGCTGCGATCGGGGGCTTCCTCCATCGGGATATGGCCGATGCCATCAAGGATGCTGACCCGGCTGCCTTTGATCTGGCTGTTGAACCAGGCCGCGACGGAGACGGGGATCAACTTGTCTTCCCGGCCCCAGAGGATGAGGGTGGGCACGTTGAGGGACGTCAGCTTGGCAGCGGCGCCATCGTCGCCACTATACTGGCCAAAACGCTGCACCGTGGCGCGGCGGTTGCCGGGATAAAGATGCAGTTCCCAATAGCGGTCGATCATCGCCGGTGTGGCGATGGCCTGGTTGGAGACCGATTGGGCAAAGGATTTCTCGAAGATGATGCGCGGGGTGACGGTGGCCAATATGTCACGCGCCACCGGGATGCGCGCCAACCGGAAGCCCAGCGGTGGGGACGAGCCCTTGGCCATCGGCTTGCCGGCTGCATCCACCAGGATCAGTGCGCTCAATCGCTCCGGATGTGCCACGGCATAGCGCCAGGCAACGCCGCCGCCCATCGAATTGCCCCCCAGTGCAAAACGCTGGAGGCCGAGCCGATCCACCAGCTGTTCAACAATGCCGGCATAGGCGGCGCCGGTGTAGACGCCCTGCGGCGTCGGGCCCGACAGGCCGTGCGCCGGCAGATCGAGGGTGATGACGCGATAACCCTTGGCCGTCAGGCGTTGCACCCAGGGCTCCCACGTGTGCAGCGAGGCGTCGCTGCCGTGCACCAGCACGACGGGCAAGCCATCGCGCGGGCCTTCATCGCGGAAGTGGATGGTGGTGCCGGGTGACAGTTCCACGAACTGGCTGGCGGCATTGGCATATTTGGCCTTCAGCGTCGCCACCGGAATATCCGGCGTGGCAAACACCGCCCACAACACCGCGATCAGGCCGGCAAACACCGCCAGGCCATAGCCCAGTCCGCGCCACCAGCTGCGCTTCTTGCCGCCCGCCATCAGATTGCCTCGATCCGCACGGGCAGGCCATCCTTGGGCTTGGGAATCGGGAACATGCGGAAATCGCTTTCCACGTCACCCAGGCGCTTGTCCGCCACGATGCGATGGCCTTCCAGCAGCGCGAAGAAGAACATCTTCACCTGCATATAGGCGAAATGCTGGCCCAGGCACATATGGGCGCCGCCGCCAAATGGCACCCAGGCATATTTGTGCCGGCCGCGGGCATTTTCCGCCGTGAAGCGGGTGGGATCGAAATGCTCCGGGTTCGGCCAATATTCTTCCAGCCGGTGGCTGATCATCTGGTTCACGCCGATATGGGCGCCCGCGGGCACGACATGGTTCTGGAAGGTGAAGCTCTTCACCGCCCGGCGCGGCATGGACGGCACGGGCGGGATCAGCCGCAGCGCTTCCTTGAACACCATGTCGGTCAACTCCATCTCGCCCAGCGTCTGATAGGTCAGCTTGCCGTGGCGTTCGCGGATGCCCTTGATCTCCTCGCGCAGCCTGTCCTGCCATTCCGGATATTTGGCCAGGCACCAGACAATGCTGGTGATCGACGATGTCGTGGTGTCGTGCGCCGCCATCATCAGGAAGTTCATGTGATCGATGATGTCCTGTTCGCCCAGCAGCTGGTCATTCTCGTCACGGGCGTTGCAGACCTGGGTGAAGATGTCGTTGCCGTCCGTACCGCGCCGCTTGGGGATTTCGCGGGCGAAATAGGCGCTCATGAAGGCGCGGCCATCCACGCCGCGCTTCATTGCGGTGAAGGGCAGGGGCTTGCGCACCACCGCCACTGATGCCGCGACCATGTCGCAGAAGGCCTTGTTGATCTTTTCCGCTTCGCCGCCCCACGGCACGCCCAGAAAGCTGGTGGCGGCCAGATCGAGCGTGAGCGCCTTGATCGACGGGTAGAAGTTCAGGCTCTGATTGCGCGGCCATTTGGCCAGCCCGCGGGTGATGCCTTCGTCCAGCTGGGTGAAATAATGCTGCATCGGCTCGGTCTTGAAGGCGACCGACAGCGTCTTGCGATGGATGCGATGCTCTTCGAAATCCATCAGCATCAGGCCACGCGGGAACAGCAGCTCCAGGATCGGGTTCCAGCCCAGTTCGCTCGAAAAAATCTTGTCCTTGTTGAACAGGATCATCTCATTGGCTTCCGGCCCGATCATGGAGACGCCCCAGCCACCGAAATCCTGCCGGCGCACGATACGGCCGTGCTGCGCGAACAATTCGCGGCTGCGGCCTAGCGGGTTGGCGAGAAACTTCAACGTGCGCAGCAGCGTGAAGCGCGCCGGCTCCATGCCGGGAATATGCTTCAGCTCGTCAAAGCTGGGTTCGGGCAGGTTGGCGGGAATGAACTCGCTCTTGGAAATCGGGGCATTCATGGATTGCAGCCTCTCCCTTGGTGCGGAGGTGGGATACGCACTATATCGCTCCGGCGCAATCGCAGCGGCAATGCGCCCCTTCCCCCCACGGCGGCGCAAGGCTAACAGGCAAAGCGTGACACCGGATTTCGATCTTGTCCTGGCCGGCGGCGGACTCGCCAATGGCCTGATCGCCCTGCGCCTGGCGCAGCTGCGCCCGGAACTGCGTGTGGCCATTGTGGAGGCCGGGCCGGCCATCGGCGGCGATCACACCTGGTCCAGCTTTGGGCTTGATATCAATGAGGAACAGCGCCGCTGGACGCAGCCGCTGTTTGCCCACCGCTGGGATTGTTATTCGGTGCG
Organism: Sphingomonadales bacterium; assembly: GCA_027485485.1. GTDB lineage: Bacteria > Pseudomonadota > Alphaproteobacteria > Sphingomonadales > Sphingomonadaceae > Sandarakinorhabdus. The sequence goes on from JAIXQY010000188.1 coordinate 11,741, forward strand.
CTTCCCGCGCCATGCCCGTACGCTGAACGTGGGCTATGGCAGCAGCAACAGCGAGAGACTCGCCGCCGCCGTCGCCGCCGCGCTGCCGCCTGACCGCATCATCACTGAGGTGCCGGTGGTGGCGATGTCGCCCACCAGCGTGACGCTGGCGGATCAACGGGTGCTGAATTGCAATGCGGTGATCGATGGGCGCGGGCAGAGCAAATCCACCGCGCTGGATCTGCGCTGGCAGAAGTTCCTGGGGCAAGAGGTGGAACTGGCGGAGCCGCACGGGCTGGCCGGGCCGATCATAATGGATGCCACGGTGCCGCAGCATGATGGCTATCGCTTCATCTACACATTGCCCTTCGGCCCGCGCCATGTGCTGATCGAGGATACATATTTTTCCGACGGGCGCGATCTGGCCCCCGATCTGCTGCGCCGGCATATCGCTGATTATGCGGTGGCGCAGGGCTGGCGGATCACCGCCGTAACCCGCGAGGAAGCCGGCATCCTGCCGCTGGCCATCGGCGGCGACATTGAAAAATTCCTCGATGAAGGCCAGCCGGGCGTGGCGCGCGTGGGCCTGGGTGCCGGCCTGTTTCACCCGGTGACGGGGTATAGTTTCCCCGATGCGGTGCGCATGGCCGATATGATTGCCGCGCTGCCGGCCTTTGATGCGGCGACCATCCACCGCGCGGCCCGCGACCATGCGATCCGGGTGTGGAACAGCCGCGGCATGTATCGCGTGCTCAACCGCATGTTGTTCCTGGCCGCGCAGGATGAGGAACGGCGCACGATCCTCGAGCGTTTTTACGAACACCCCGACGCGCTGGTCGGCCGGCTTTATGCCGCAGACAACCGGCTGAGCGATTGGCCAAAGGTTTTCTCGGGCCGGCCGCCCATCCCGCCATTGCGGGCGCTCGGCACGCTGGTGAAATATGAATTGGGATTGAAGTGACGACCGCAGCCGTGATTGGTTCGGGTTTTGGTGGGTTGGCGCTGGCCATCCGCCTGCAAAGCGCCGGTATCCAGACCACCCTGATCGAAGCGCGCGACAAGCCGGGTGGCCGCGCCTATGTGTTTGAGGATGATGGCTTCAAATTTGATGCCGGCCCCACCGTCATCACCGATCCCACCTGCCTTGAAGAATTGTTCCACCTGTCGGGCCACGCCTTGTCCGATTATGTCGAGCTGATCTCGGTCGCGCCCTTCTATCGCCTGCTGTGGGAAGACGGCACGGTGTTCGATTATTCCAACGACGAAGCGGCGCTGTCGGCCCAGATTGCCGCGCTGAATCCCGAAGACGTGGCCGGTTACGCCAAGTTCCTCGAATTTTCCGACAATGTGTTTCGCGAAGCCTATCAGAAGCTTGGCCACGAAGCCTTTCTGGACTTCAAGTCGATGCTGAAGGCCGCGCCGCAGATGATGCGCTATGAAGCCTATCGCTCGGTCTATGCCATGGTTGCACGCCACATCAAGGATGACCGCCTGCGCCAGGCCTTCAGCTTCCACACATTGCTGGTGGGCGGCAACCCGTTCAAGACCAGCAGCGTCTATGCCCTCATCCACGCGCTGGAAAAGAAATGGGGCGTGTGGTTCCCGCGCGGCGGCACCCACGCGCTGGTGCGGGGGATGGTCAAGCTGTTCGAGGATATCGGCGGCGCCGTGCGCATGGGCAGCAAGGTCGAAACCATCATGGCCGACAGCGGCCGCGTCACCGGCGTGCGCTGCGCCGATGGCTGGTCGGGCCGCTTCGATGCGGTGGTGTCCAACGGCGATGTGGTGCACACCTACAAGGATCTGCTGCGGGCCCATCCGCGCGGCCAGCAAATGGCCGCCAGGATGATGCGCCGCAGCTTCTCGCCGTCGCTGTTCGTCACCTATTTCGGCCTGAAGGGCGAACGCCCGGATGTGAAGCATCACACCATATTGTTCGGCCACCGCTACAAGGGCCTGATGGATGATATCTACAATGGTGGTGGGAGGGGCGGCACGCTGGCCGAGGATTTCTCGCTCTATCTCCACCACCCGACCGCGACCGATCCGGCCATGGCGCCGGCCGGCCACAGCGCCTTCTATGTGCTGTCGCCGGTGCCGCATCTGAGCAAGCTCGACATTGATTGGGAAAAGGCCGCCCCGCGCTATGCCGATTCCATTCTTGAGGCGCTGGAACGCCGCTGCATCCCCAATCTGCGCCGCGATCTGGTGACCATGCGCACCTGGACGCCCAGGGATTTCGAAACCGTGCTGGGCGCCCATCTGGGCAGCGCCTTCAGCCTGGAACCGGTGCTGTGGCAAAGCGCCTATTTCCGCACCCACAACCGCGATGATGTGCTGTCCAACCTCTATTTCGTCGGTGCCGGCACCCATCCCGGCGCCGGCATCCCCGGCGTGGTGGGCAGCGCCAAGGCGACGGCCAGGCTGATGATCGACGATCTGCTGGCCAAGAAGGCGGCTTGAGCGTCGCGTCCCACACTTGGCCATTCACTCCGCTTGCACAGCGCCCGCCATCCGGGCAGTTAGTCCATCGTGTCTGATGTTCTCGCCAATGCCCGTGACGCCATCGCGCGGGGGTCCAAAAGCTTCGCGCTGGCCAGCCGCCTGTTCGATGCGCCGACGCGCGACCGCGCGATGCTGCTCTATGCCTGGTGCCGCCACACCGATGATGTGATCGATGGCCAGGTGCTGGGCGAGGGCCGCAATGATGATCGCCGGCCGCCGGCCGAACGCCT
>JAIXQY010000053.1 GCA_027485485.1 Sphingomonadales bacterium
CGCATCGTTGATCAGGCCATATTTCACCACCTCGGCATATCCGGCCATCAGTTCGCGGCGGGGCAGGGTGGCCAGCACCAACGGATCAATCAGCACCGCCACCGGCTGATAAAAGGCCCCGACCAGATTCTTGCCGGCCTTTGCGTTGATCGCGGTCTTGCCGCCCACGCTGCTGTCGACCTGGCTCAGCAGCGTGGTCGGCACCTGCACGAACCGGCAACCGCGCCGCAGCATCGAACAGGCAAAGCCCACCAGATCGCCAATCACGCCGCCGCCCAACGCCACCACGGCATCGCTGCGCTCCACCCCCAGTTCGAGCAGGCGTTCGACCACCAGTTGCAGATGCGCCCAATCCTTGGTCGCCTCACCCGCCGGCAGCACGATGGGTTGCAGCCTTGTGCCGGGCAGGCCGGCGGCGAGCGCAGGCAGGTGATGGGCGGCGACCGTGGCATCCGTCACCACCACCAGGCGCTGGCCGCGCGCAAACGGGGCGAGCAGGCTGGCGGCATTGGCCAACAGGCCTGGCTGGATATGGATGGGATAGGCGCGCGTGCCCAGCGCGACATCAACGATCATGGCGCAACATCCTTGGCTTCGGCAGCGGCCAGCGCGGTGATGATGGCATCCACCGTGTCGCTGTGCGGGCCGGGTTTGCTGGCAACGCGGATGGGCGCCAGCGCATAGACGGGGTTTCGCACCGCCGCCAGATCGCGCAGCACCTGGCCAGGATCGCGCCCGGCCAAAAGCGGCCGCCCGCCGCGCCGCCGCACCCGGTCGACCAGCGTGCTGATATCGGCATCCAGCCACACCGCCTGGGTGCGCGCCAGGATCAGGGCCCGGGTTTCATCCTGCATGAAGGCGCCGCCGCCGGTGGCGATCACCTTGGGCTTGCCATCGATCAGCCGGGCGATCACCCGGCGTTCGCCATCGCGGAAATGCGCTTCGCCAAAACGTTCAAAGATTTCCGGGATCGACAGGCCGGCGGCCAGCACGATTTCATCATCCGCGTCCACGAACGGCAGGCCCAGCCGATCGGCCAGCCGCTTGCCGATGCTGGATTTTCCTGCCCCCATCAGGCCGATCAGCGTGATCGGCCAACGCGCGGCGCGCGCCAGCAGCGCGGCGCTGTCATCAGGGATTTTCGGGTCGCCGTCCATTGCGCTCACCGCTATACACCGGGGCATGGGCCCTGCAAGCAAGCGCAATTTCAAACGCCGGCATCTTGCCGTGCTGGCCGGTGCGGTGGCGATGGCCGTGCCGGTGGCCGGGCAACGGCCGGACACGCCCAAGTCGCTGCTGCCGCCGGGCTTTGATGCGCCGGCGCCAACGCCGACAACGGCGCCGGAACCGCTGCTGCCCGGCCTGGCCGCGCCCGACACCACGCCGGCTGATGCGCCCTTGCTGCCCGACGCGCCGGGCGAGCCTGCCCTGCCGGTGGCCGATCCCTTTGCCGGCGGCGTGATGCTGCCGCCGGGCGCACCGATCGGCACGCTGGGTCCGGCCAATGGCGGACTGCCGGTAACCGCCTTTGCCGGCAGCAAGGGCCGCTTTGTCAGCACGCTCAGTGATCGCATCGGCCGGCCGCTCAGCTCGCGTTGGGCCACCATCATGCTCAGCCGTGCACTGCTCACCCGCGCGCCGACGCCGGCGGGGGTGAATGATGGCGATTGGGTCGCCGCGCGCGCCGGCTTGCTGCTGCGGCTGGGCGTGCTGGATGGTGCGCGCCGGCTGATCGATGCACTGCCGGTGGATCGATACACCCCCGCCACCTATCAGGCCGCCGCACAGATTAGCCTGGCCGCCGGCGACATTGCCGGCCTGTGCCCGATCGCGGCAACCGGGCGCGCCTTGTCGCCTTCGCCGCTGTGGGATCTGGCCTGGGGCATGTGCGCCGCGATGGACGGGGATGATATCACGGCGGCCAATCTGATGGACGCGTTGCGCAGCCAGCGCAGGCGGGTGGCCAGTTTTGATGTGCGGCTGGCCAGCCGTGTCGTGGTGCTGGCGGGCGGTGCCGGCCGCGCCGATGGCATCAATTGGGAAGAAGTGCCGGGCATGACGCTATATCGCTATGGCGTTGCCACGGCGGCCGGCGTGCCGGTGCCGGCTGATCGGCTGGCGGCGCTGGGCCCGGCCCATGCCGGCTGGGCGGTGCGCAACCCCGGCCTGGCCGATGCCACGCGGCTGACGCTGTTGCGGCCTGCAGCGGCCATGGGCGCGCTTTCGGGGCAGGAACTGGCCGGCGGAGTGGCGGCGCTGTCGCCGGCCGATGCCAGCGGCGGCTTTGCCGGCGGCAGCCGGGCGGCCCTGCTGCGCGATGCCTTCACCGCCGGCAGTGTTTCGGCGCGCGGCGCGGCGATTGCGGCGCTGCGCGGCGATGGCCGGGATTATGGCGCATTGATCGAAACCGCCGGGCCGGCGGCCGCGTTGAAGCCCGATGCGACGCTGGCCGATCAGGCCGATATGATCATCGCCGCGCTGCTGGCGGTGGGCGATGTGCGCCGGGCCGGCGCCTGGTGGCCGGTGGCGGCAGAAGCGGATGCGGCGGTGAAGGCGCGGGCCTGGGCGTTGCTGGCGGTGGCCGGCGCGCAGCCGGCCACGGCGGCGGGGTTCAAGGATTTTGTCAGCCAGGCCGGTGCGTCCGATCAAGGCCAGGCCATGCTGGCGGCGGCATTGGCCGGCCTCAATCGCGGCGGCGACTGGGCGGATGCCAAGCGTGATCGTGTGCAGCCGGTGTCAAACCGCTGGACGGCGGCATTGGCGGCGGCCAGCCGGCGCGGCGCGGCGGGTGAGGTGATGCTGCTGGCCGCGACCGGCCTGCAGGCGGCCGGCACCGGCGGCTGGGCCGATGTGCCGCCCGCGCATGTGGAGGCCATCGTGGCGGCGCTGGTCGCCTGTGGACGCGGCACAGAGGCCAGGCTGCTCGCCGCCGAGGCGGTGATGCGGACCGCCATGCCGTGATAACCGACCGCCAGGCCATCGCGCTGTTCCTCGATCATCTGGCCAGCGAGCGCGGCGCGGCGAAGAACACCATCCTGGCTTATGGCCGCGATCTCAACCAGGCCAGCGACTGGCTGGGCGGTGCGCTGGCATCGGCCGATGCAGCAGCATTGGCGCGGCTGGCCCGGCACTGGGCGCCGCTGGCCCGGGCCAGTGCAGCGCGAAAAGGCTCGGCGGTGCGGCAGTTCCTCGCCTTCCTGATGGCCGATGGCCTGCGCCGTGATGATCCCGGCCGCGATCTCGCCCTGCCGCAAAGCGCCCGGCCATTGCCCAAGACGCTGGGTGCCGGCGATGTGGAGCGGTTGTTCGCCGCGCTGGCCGAGCAGTTGGCGGCGCGGCCGGAGGATCCGGCGGTGTTGCGCCTTTCTGCCCTGTTCGAGCTGCTCTATGGGTCTGGCCTGCGCGCCACCGAGCTGGTGGCGCTGCCGCGCGGCAGTGTGCGCGCCGGGCGGGGCCATATGGTGGTGCTGGGCAAGGGCAACAAGGAACGGCTGGTGCCGGTGAGCCGCCGCGCCGAAGCCGCCGTGCTGGCCTGGGCCCAGCATGTGCCGGAAACAGCCAAGTTCATGTTCCCCGCCGGCCGGGGTGGGTCTGGCCATCTTTCGCGCCTGCGGCTGTGGCAATTGGTGAAGGCGCTGGCGGCTGAGGCCGGCATCCCGCCCGACCGCATTTCCCCGCACGTGCTGCGCCACGCCTTTGCCACCCATCTGCTTGATGGCGGGGCCGATCTGCGCGCCGTGCAGATGCTGCTCGGCCATGCCGATATCGCCACCACGCAAATCTACACCCATGTGGCATCGGCCGCCCTGGTGGAGCTGGTCAACACGCGGCACCCGTTGGCCGATGGCGTTGCATTGCGCCGCGAATCCGCCCAATAACCGCCGCCATGGCCATCCGAATTGCGACCTGGAACATCAACAGCGTGCGCGCCCGCGCCGATATCGTGGAGCAGTTCCTGCGCGATTCTCAGCCGGATGTGCTGTGCCTGCAGGAAACCAAGGTCGCCAACGACATCTTCCCGCACGAACTGTTTGAAAAGCTGGGCTATGCCCACCGCATCCTGAACGGCCAGCGCATGCACCACGGTGTTGCCACCATCAGCCGCGTGCCGCTGGATGGCGCCTGGCGATACGACTGGCAGGACAATGGCGAGGCGCGCCACATCGGCGTGCGCCTGCCCGGCGGTGTGCTGCTTGAGAATGTCTATGTGCCCGCTGGCGGCGATGTGCCCGATCGCGAGGTGAACCCCAAGTTCGGCCAGAAGCTGGATTTCGTCGAGCGCATGACCCGCTGGTCAGAAGGACTGAAGGAACCTGCAGTGATCGTCGGCGATTTCAACATCGCGCCGCTGGAATGCGATGTGTGGAGCCACAAGGCGCTGCTGGATGTCGTCTCGCACACCCCGGTGGAGGTCGATCTGCTGGGCCGCCTGCAGGCCAGCCATGACTGGGTGGACCTGGGCCGCCATTTCAATCCGGCGCCGGAGAAATTCTTCACATGGTGGAGCTATCGCAACAATGATTGGCGCGCCTCTGATCGTGGGCGGCGGCTCGATCATATCTGGGCCTCACCACAGGTGGCCAGGGTGGCGACCGGCTTCGAAGCCATCAAGGATGCCCGCGATTGGGGCAAGCCCTCCGATCATATCCCGCAGATCGTGACGCTCGACCTGTGAGCATCGCGCCCGATTATCTGGGCGAAGCCGCCAGTGACGCCTTGCGCCGGGGCCGCGCGGTGGGGGTGGGCAACCTCGCCATCCTGTCCGCCGAACTGGCCGATGCCGATGCGCTGGCCGCGCTGGAAGCGCACACGCGCGCCGGCCTGATCATCACTGCGCGCCGCGCCGCCGTTTTGAACCTGGCCAACCAGATTGCGGCCGCGGCGCCCGATCCGGAACCGGTGTGGGTGGATCGGCCCGACTGGCTCGATCTGCCCGGCAGCCGCGCCGTGGCCGATCCGGTGCTCGATCTCGCCACCCCGTTCAAGGGCCCGTTCCGCACCCGCAGCCTGGCCGGCGATGCCGCATCGGCGCGTGCTGCCATCGCGCTGGTGAAACATGCCGGGTTGATTCCCGCCGTCTATGCCGTGCCGCTGGCCGGGTCCAACATGGCCATCACCTGCCCGGCCGAAACCGCGCTGGCGCTGCCGCCGGCGCAGGCGCGCGTGCATGTCTCATCCCGCGCCCGGCTGCCGCTGGCCAGTGCGGAGGATTGCCAGGTGGTCGCCTTCCGCCCGGCCGATGGCGGGCCGGAGCATCTGGCGCTGATGATCGCTGATCCTGATGTGCGCCAGCCGGTGCTGGCGCGCATCCACTCCTCGTGCCTCACCGGCGATGTGCTGGGCAGCCTGAAATGCGACTGTGGCCCGCAACTCCACGCCGCCATCGCCGCCATCGCCGCCAACCCCGGCGGCGGCATATTGCTCTATCTGCAACAGGAGGGCCGCGGCATCGGCTTGCTCAACAAGTTGCGCGCCTATGCCCTGCAGGATCAGGGCTGGGACACGGTGGACGCCAACACAAGGCTGGGCTTTGAGCCGGACGAGCGCGACTTTTCACTGGCCGCCGCCATGTTCAAGGCGCTGGGCGTGAACAGCGTGGCGCTGATGACCAACAATCCGTTGAAGGTGGAGGGCCTGGCCGCCCATGGCTTCACCGTCAGCCGCGTCTCGCATGACATGCCGCCCAACCCGCACAACGCGCATTACCTTGCCACCAAGCGCGACCGGCAAGGGCATATGCTTTGACCATCTTTCACGCCAACCCAGCCACCGGCACGGTCAGCGCCATCGGCGAAACCCACGCGGCCAGCTTCGGCAAGGGCGGCTTCTGCCCTGCGGCTGACAAGCGCGAAGGCGACGGCAAGACGCCGCTCGGCCTCTGGCCCATCCGCGCCGCGCTCATCCGCCCCGATCGCCTGCCCGCGCCCGCCACCCGCCTGCCGTGGCGCTGGCTGCGCCCGTGGGATGGCTGGAGCGACGGCGTGGACGACCCGGCCTACAACCGCCCGGTCACCACCCCGCACCCTTTCAGTCACGAGTCCCTGTGGCGCGACGACCACGCCTACGACATCATCCTCGTCCTTGCCCACAACGACAGCCCGCCCATCCCCGGCCTGGGCAGCGCCATCTTCTGGCACGTCCGCCAACCCGATGGCCGCCCCACCGAAGGCTGCATCGCGATGGATCGCGCCGTGCTGGCGCGCTGGCTGGCGGCGATGGCGCCGGGAGATGCGGTGGCGATAGAAGTGGATTGAAGCAAAAGAAAGCCGGCCTCCGGCGGGCAGGGCCTGAAGCCCTGTAGCCACGTTCGATTCCGGATAGCGCGTTGACTGAGATGGGCGCGCAAACTGTTGCGATTGCGACACCATGCCGGCCTCAGATGTCATTTGCGACAAAGCGGTTACCGTTATATGACATAACGATGACACTGTTCGCCGAATCCATCCAGCCACCCTCCAAATTGCTCTGGGCCGCAGAACTGCCGCGTGCCGCCTGGACCGTGATGAGCCGGCCACGCCACAAGAATCTGCTGCGCGGCGAACGGACCGGTGACGGCCGCCCGGTGATGCTGCTGCCCGGCCTGATGCAAGGCGAGCGGGCGTTTTTCCCGCTGCAGCGCTTCCTGCGCGAACGTGGCTATCAGGCGCACAGCTGGGGCCTGGGCCGCAACTTCGGGGCGAAGACAACCGGCGCCCAGGCCGAACAGCTGATCATCCGCCTCGAAGCGATCGCCGCCACCAGCGGCCCGGTGACCCTGATCGGCGTCAGCCTCGGCGGCTTGATCGCCCGGCTGGTCGCCCACCGCCGGCCCGATCTGGTCAGGGAAGTCATCACCATCAGCTCGCCCTTCGCCGGCAGCGGCAAGGCCACCAACGTCTGGCGCGTCTTCGAATGGTTCACCGGCGAACGGCTCGATGATCCGGCCGTCGCCGCCCGCAGCGCCGAGATTGCCGCCCCGCTCCCTGTGCCCAACACCGCGATCTGGAGCCAGTCCGACGGGCTGGTGGCAGGCCAGATCTGCCGCGACAGCCACGGCCGCTCGATCGAGATCAGCAGCAGCCACCTGGGTGTGCAGATCCGGCCCGACGTGTTCCTCGCGGTCGCGGGCGTGCTCGAAGGCCGCTGAGCAAAGGCGCTGTCATGCCTCCGGCGGGCAGGGGCGAGGCTCTTGCCCACGATCGTTCTCGGGTGTGCCGTTGGGAAGGGTGTCGGCTAGCGCTCCGGTTGCGGACGCTCGCATTTCCTGAAAAGCTCACGCGGTGTCCCAATCTGCCATGTCCAAATTTGGCTGTCCTTGCTGTGGCCATCGCACGCTCACGGGCCGTGCAGTCCATGAAATATGCCCGGTCTGTTTCTGGGAAGATGACGGCCAAGACGATGCTTCTGCCGACGAAGTGCGGGGTGGCCCGAACAATGGGCTGTCGCTAACAGCCGCACGTCAAAACTACCTGTGCATTGGCGCCGCTGATCCGGAGGATTTGCCTTATGTTCGCAAACCAACCGAAGCGGAAGCGGGGCTGTAGCTTAGGGTCAGGACCTGTTAATTCCATGCCCCGGCACGGCCCTGAGCAGCCCCGCACGAGTGAGTGAGCGCAGTGGCGCACCCTGAAGGGTGCGTCCAAGCGAAGCGAGCGCTGTTCGGGGCTGCTCAGGGCCGCCCTTCGGGTTGTGTCATGCTGCCAAATGGCGTCGTTGCAGTCGCTTGCCGGGGGGCAAAGCCCCGCCGCGCTCCCGCGCCTAGCCATTTGGCAGCATGACACAATGACGGGGCATGGAATTAACAGGTCCTGACCCTAGGCCGTGCGGCCGAAACCGCCACGGGCCATCTGGTTGCCGAACGCCGCCGTATGCAGAATAACCGAACCGATGAACGCTTCAGAATTCCGCGCTGCTGTCGCGGCCAATCCGCTCAACACGGCACTGCTTGACCGTCTCGGCAGCATGGGGCTGGGGCAATGCCATCTCGCGGCTGGATGCCTGTTTCAAACGGTCTGGAACCGGATTGCCGGCAATGCACCGGATTGGGGCATCAAGGATTATGACGTCTTCTATTTTGACGACGAGGATCTGTCTTGGGACGCGGAAGACCGGGTTATTCAGCGTGTGAATTCAGCCGTTTGCGACCTGCCGATCAAGGTCGAGGTCAAGAATCAGGCCCGTGTCCATCTCTGGTACCGCGACCGCTTCAAAAGCGATTACCCGCAGCTGACGTCAACGCGTGCCGGCATTGATCTTTATCTGGTCAGCTGCACCTGCGTTGGCATCGACGTGCAAACCGGCGATCTCCATGCCCCCGATGGCTTCGACGATCTGGCCGCCGGCATCCTGAAGATGAACCCGCGCAATCCCAAGCCTGACCTGTTCCGGCACAAGGCCGAGACCTACCAGCAGCGCTGGCCCTGGCTCACGATCGTCGATTGACGGCCGCCCTGGCCATCAAACCGCCCGCGCCGCCGCCTCGCGCACCAACACCAGCCGGTCCTGCCCGAAATACATGTCGGTGCCGCCGACATAATAGGTCGGACTGCCAAAGCCGCCGCGCGCGATCAGTTCATCGGTGTTGGCGCGCAGCCGCGCCTTCAGCTCCGGCGAATCGGCCTGTTCCAGCGCAACCGCGCCCAATCCTCCAGCCGCTGCCGCTTCGGCCAGCACATCGGCCTGCGCAATGTCGCGATCCTCGCCCCAGTAAAGCTGGAAGATGCGGCGGGCCACCGCCTCGCACTGGCCGGCTTCATCGGCCACCAGGCACAGCCGCATGGCGCGCGCGCTGTTCACCGGGAAGATGCTGGGCGTCCACTTGATCGCCAGGCCCGAACGGCGGATCCAGTCGTGCAGATCCTTGGTGAAATATCGCGCCTTGGGCACCACCGGTTTGGAGCGCATTTCATACACGCTGGGGTTCACCGTGTTGAACACGCCGCCCACCAGAAACGGCCGGAACGATATGCCAAAGCCATCTTCGGCCGCCGCCTGCACCAGCGCCTCAAACCCCAGATAGGTCCAGGGCGAAGAACAATCGAAGAAGAATTCCACCTGTGCCGTCATGACCCTCTCCCCAAACGCTGTATTGCGGTTACTGTGCGGCCATGATGCATCGTTTCAAACCGGTCTTTTTGCTGGCTCCGCTGGCCATGCTGCTGATGGCCGCCGCGCCCAGCAACAGCGTTGCGCCGCCAGACCGCGAAACACAACTGGCCCAGGCCGCGGCGCTGGTGGATGCCGGCAAGGCCGATGAGGCGCTGGCGGTGCTGGACAAGCTGCTGGCCGCATCAGATCTGCCGGCCGAACGCGGCCAGGTGGAGGGCCTGCGCAGCTTTGCCCTCGCCCGCGCCGGCAAATTTGCCGAAGCCCGCACCGCCATCGAATTTGCCGTGGATGCGGCGATGACGCCGTCGCAGCTGCTGTTGCGGCAATTGTTCGTGCTGCGCGCCATCAGCGACGATACCGCCGCCGCCGGCCAGGCGCTGCAGCTGATCGCCGTCACCGATGCCAAATGGCTGGCCGATCTGCCCACCGATCTGGTGAGCGCCGTGCTGGCCGACACCAAGGACGATGAGCGCAAGTTCGATCTGGCCTTCACCCTGGTCAGCGCCGGCTATGCCCCCGCCGATCAGACCGTGGGCGATGGTGATGCGCTGCGGCTGGCGGTGATCGCCGGCCTGGCCAAGCGCGGCCGGCTGGACGAAGCCCAGCCGATGGTTGCCGCACTGGTCAACACGGTGAGCATCGTGCGGCTGGCGATTGACCGCCGCTTTCAAGGCCTGTGGCCAGCGCTGGAAACCCGGCTGGGCGCCGGCGCCGATGCCGCCGATGCTGCTTTTATCGCCGCGGCCGAACGGGCGCTGGCCAAGGCGCCGCAATCGATCATCGCGCGGGCCGGCGTGGCCGAAGCGCTCAACATCGCCAGCAAGGAGCCCGAAGCGCTGGCCCGGATCGCCGATATCGGCAGCACCGCCGAAGCGCTGGCCCGCATGGGGGAGCGCGAGCTGTGGGCGATCAGCCTGAAGGCCAGCCTGCTCGCCGATGCCGGCCGCACCGATGCGGCGCTGGCGGCGCTCGATGCCGTGGCGGCGCTGCCGGCCGAAAGCCACCCCAACATCGCCGCCTTCCGCATCATCGCCGCCGACATGGCCGAGGAGGCCGGCCGCCATGACGAGGCATTGAAGCGGGTGGCCGCCATTGATGCCAAGGGGCTGAACCCGTTCGGGATTCAGGCGCTCACCGGCATCCGCGTCTGCGCGCTGGCCCGCGTCGGCCGTGGCGCCGATGCGACGGCCGCTGCCGCTGGCCTGCTCGCCGGCTGGACGGCCGAGGGCAACAACCGCGCCGTGCAGGCCGCCTTTGCCTGCCTGGGCCGGCTTGATGCCGCCGCCGCCATGCTGATCAAGCGGATGGAGGCCGACGACAGCCGCGACGACGTGCTGTTCGAATTGCAGCCCTTCCTGATCGCCGACCGCGCCAACGCGCCAGATCGCGCGACCAAGGCCGGCTTGCGCACGCTGAAGGCGCGGGCGGACGTGAAGGCGGCGTTCCTGAAATGGGGCCGCGATCTGCCGGCGGCGGTCAGCCCGCCGCGCTGAGTCGGGCCGATGCCGCACGACCATCGACAGTCAATCGACATGGCAGCACCCAGCGCCCTGCGCACATTATGCGCTGCGCTGCTGGGCGCGCTTTGCGGTGGCCTGTTCTTTGGATTCTCTGGACTATATGCGTTTGAACTGTCCGATTGGGGAGCCGCTTTGGGTCTGCTTTTGCTGACCGCAGCAGGCGGGATGGTGCAGGGCTTCCTGCCGGCGCTTATCCTTGCTGTGACAATGTCATTCGCCATCCGGCGTTTTGGCTACCGGCCCCGCCAATCTGCCTTGTGGTTGTTGCTTGGCGGCTTGCTTGGTGCTGGTTTGGCGTTGGCACACAGGGCGCCGCTGCCATTAGGGTTGCTATATGCCGGCGCCGGCATGGTTGGGGCCATCGCCGTCGCCTACACACTTCGTCGGCGTCAAGCTGCGCCTAACGCCTGAACCGATCCCGCAGCTCGAACTTCAGCACCTTGCCGGCCGGGTTGCGCGGCAGGGCGGTGACGATTTCCAGCCGGGTGGGCAGTTTGTAGCGCGCGAGGCGCTCGGTGGCCCAGGAGCGCAGGGTTTCCAGATCCAGCGCTGCGCCGGGCTTGAGGGCGGCCACAGCGGTGACGCTTTCGCCCCATTTCTCGTTCGGCTCACCAAAGATCGCCACTTCGGCGATGGCGGGATGATCATAAAGCACGGCTTCCACCTCGGCCGGGTAGATATTCTCGCCGCCGCTGATGATCATGTCCTTCAGCCGGTCGCAGATATAGAGGAAGCCGTCCGCATCGAGATAGCCGATGTCGCCAGAATGGAACCAGCCTTCGGCATCGATGGCGCTGGCCGTGGCTTCGGGCTTGTTCCAGTATCCGCGCATGATGTTGGGCCCGCGCATCAGCACTTCGCCGCGCTCGTTCGGGCCCAGCGGGGTGCGGCCATCTTCATCAACGATCTTGAGATCGACGAAGAACATCGGCTTGCCGGCCGAACCCAGCTTGGCCAGCGCAAATTCCGGGCCGAGATAGGTGCCCGACGGCGCGGTTTCGGTGAGGCCATAGCCCTGATTGAGCGGAATGCCGCGCGCGTTGTAGAGCCGCAGCAACGGCTCCGGCACCGGCGCACCGCCGCACATGATCACCCGGATGCTCGACAGATCAGCCTCGGCGAAATCCGGCTGCTGGGCGATGAACAGCAGCATGGCCGGCACGGCAAAGCTGGTGGTGACGCGATAGGCCTTCACATCGGCAATGAAGCGCGCCGGATCAAAGGCGCGGTGCAGCACGACATGGCCGCCCTTCTGCCAGCAGCTCAATGGCGTCACATTCAGGCCGCCGATGTGGAACAGCGGCGCCATCACCAGGGAGACATCATTCTCGCTGATGTCAGCCCCCAGCGCGCCGTTGATGTTGGCCCACCAGAAATTGCCGTGGGTGAGCATGGCGCCCTTGGGCCGGCCGGTGGTGCCGGATGTGTACATGATCACCGCCACATCATCTTCGGCGGTTTCCACGCGATCGGCCAGGGGCGGCGCCTCGCCGACAAAGTCCGCGATCGGCTGCCAGCCGTCGGCGGCACTGTCGGCGGACAGGAAGCGGCGGCAGCACAGGGCGCCGCGCACGCTGTCGATCACCGGGCGGTGCATCGCATCGGCCACCAGCGTGTGAACGCCGGCATCGTTGATGATATAATCAAGCTCCGGGCCGGTGAGACGGAAGTTCAGCGGCACGAAGATCGCGCCCAACCGCGCCGTGGCGAACAGCAGATCGAAATAGAGCGGGTGGTTCAGCCCGAGATAGCCCACCCGGTCGCCGCGGCAGATGCCGCCGGCCTTGAGCGCGGTGGCCAGCCGGTTCACGGCATCGCCCATTTGCGCGTAGCTGCGCGTGGCGCCATCAAAGCTGAGCGCCGGGCGATCCGGCGTTTGCATCACCCGCCGGCTGAACCAGCTGTTCAATCCGATATCGGCCTTCACCATCGTCTTCACCCTCCCCAGCGTGCGCCGCCTATGTGGCCGGGCAAAGGCGCGGCGTCAACCAAGTGCAGCAATGTCAGCCAGATGCGGGGCCTGTTCGCTGGGCTCAAGAAAACTGCCGGTGAAGCTGTTGCGCGCCAGGGTGATGATCTCGTCGCGGGTCAAGTCCAACGCGTCGGCCACCGCGATGAAATTGGCGTTCACATAACCGCCAAAATAGGCCGGATCATCGCTGTTCACCGTGGCGCAAAGGCCGGCCTGCAGCATGCGGCGCAGCGGGTGCTGCACAAGGTCTGGCACCACGCACAATTTCAGGTTCGACAGCGGACACACGGTGAGCGTCAGGCCATTGGCCACGATGCGCTGCACCAGCGCTTCATCTTCCAGCGCGCGGTTGCCATGGTCGATGCGGTCCACGCCCAGCACGTCGAGCGCCTGCCACACATAATCGGGCGGGCCTTCCTCGCCGGCATGGGCAAGGATCTTCAGGCCCAGAGCGCGGGCCCGGGCAAAGACACGGGCGAACTTGTCGGGCGGATGGCCAAGCTCGCTGCTGTCCAGCCCGACGCCGTGGATCAGATGCAGGAACGGCAGTGCCTCATCCAGCGTCGCCTGCGCGTCCGCTTCGGAAAGATGGCGCAGAAAGCACATGATCAGCCGGCTGCTGATCCCGCGCGCCTTCGCATCAGCCAGCGCCCCGGCGATGCCGCCCACCACATCGGCAAACATCACGCCGCGCGCGGTGTGGCCCTGTGGATCAAAGAAAATCTCGACATGACGCACATTGTCGACCTCGGCGCGGGCCAGATAGGCGGCGGTGAGGTCGTAGAAGTCCTGCTCACATCGCAGCACCGCCATGCCCTGATAATAAATGTCGAGAAAATCCTGCAGGTTGGAGAATTCATAGGCGGCCCGAATGGCGTCCACGCTTTCAAACGCCAGTTCCACCCCGCCGCGCTGCGCCAGCGCGAACATCATCTCCGGTTCCAGGCTGCCTTCGATGTGCAGATGCAGTTCGGCCTTGGGCAGGGCGGCGATGAAGGCGGCCCGCTCGGCGGGCCAAGCAAATCCGGTCATGGGCTCAACCCCGCGATGGGCGCCAATATCACATCGGCCGCCGGCTTGTGGGCGCGGACCTCCTCTGGTGTCAGCCCGACAATCTCGTGCGGGAACACCAGCCAGTCCTCGCTTTCATGGATGAAATAATCCGGCCTCAGCGCCGTCTGGTTGCGCCCCGGCTTGTACCACACGGTGGCGATGCGGATATCGGCCGGCGTGTTGGCGCGGCAACGGGCCCTGAGCTCGGCCAGAACCGCTTCCACACTGCGCCCGCTGTCGAACACATCATCGATCACCAACAGCCGGTCATCGGCGTTCAGCCTGTCCACCAGCCAGCCCAGCGCATGGACCTTCACTGTCTTGGCCTGCTGGTCGATGCCGGTATAGCTGGCGGTGCGGATGGCGATATGATCGCAATCCAGCCCGTGCCAATCGAAAAATTCCTGCACGGCAATGCCGATCGGCGCGCCGCCGCGCCAGATGCCCACCAGATGCGTGGGTCGGAAGCCGCTTTCCAGCACGGCACGCGCCAACCGGTAACTGTCGACCAGCAGGTCTTCGGCCGTCAGCCAGATTTTGGCAATGTCAGTCATGCCGGGCAGGCTGCCATCAATGGCCCCTGCCCGGCAAGCACAGGCTTATTTGCCCGACGCCAGATCAGCGGCCACCGCGGCCAGCATCTCGTCGGTCAACTGGCCACCGGCCATGGTCTGCAGCTGCTTCAGGCTCATGGACTTGAACTGATCCAGCATCGGGTGGGCCGACAGGCCGGGGATGCGGGCATCGACAACGGCCTTGGTCTTTTCGTTGGCCAGCAGCGTTTCGATCGGCGTGTCGAGGCTGGGCGCGGTGGCCGCAGCCGGAGCGGCCGGAGCGGCGGGGGCCGCAGGCGCGGCCGGCGCAGCGGCTTGGGCGAACGCAGCCGCCGGCAATGCAGCCAGGGCAAGAGCGAGAATCAGCTTCATCAGGACATTCCTTTGGTTGGGGGCAAGTTTAACCGAACACACGGGCGAAGATCGTATCGACGTGCTTGAAGTGGTATCCAAGATCAAACAGTTTTTCCAGCTCGGCATCAGGCAGCCGCGCGGTCACGTCCGGGTCGGCCTTCAGCAGATCCAGCAGGTTGAGCGCACCATCGGCTTCCCACACCTTCATGGCGTTTCTTTGCACCAGCCGATAGCTGTCGTCGCGGGTCAGCCCGGCCTGGGTGAGCGCCAGCAGGATGCGCTGCGAATGGATCAGGCCGCCCATGCGGTTCAGATTCTTCTCCATCCGCGCCGGATACACCAGCAGCTTGTCCACCACGCCGGTGAGGCGGGCCAGGGCGAAATCCAGCGTGACGGTGGCATCGGGGCCGATATAGCGCTCCACCGACGAATGGCTGATGTCGCGTTCGTGCCACAGCGCCACATTCTCCAGCGCCGGGGTGACGGCGGAGCGCACCATGCGCGCCAGCCCGGTGAGATTCTCGGTCAGCACCGGGTTGCGCTTGTGCGGCATCGCGCTGCTGCCCTTCTGGCCGGGGCTGAAATATTCCTCGGCCTCAAGCACCTCGGTGCGCTGCAGGTGGCGGATTTCGGTGGCCAGCCGTTCGATGCTGCTGGCGATCACGCCCAGCGTGGCGAAGAACATGGCGTGGCGATCGCGCGGGATCACCTGGGTGGAGACCGGCTCCACGCTCAGGCCGAGCTGCTCTGCCACATAGTCTTCCACCCGCGGATCGATGTTTGCGAAGGTGCCAACCGCGCCGGAAATCGCGCAGGTGGCGATATCGGCCCGCGCCGCCACCAGCCGGGTGCGGCAGCGGTCAAACTCGGCATAGGCCTGCGCCAGCTTCACGCCAAAGGTGGTGGGTTCGGCGTGGATGCCATGGCTGCGGCCCATGGTGGGGGTGAACTTGTGCTCCAGCGCCCGGCGCTTGATGGCGGCGAGCAGCGTATCCATGTCGGCCAGCAAGATGTCGGAGGCGCGGGCGAGCTGCACGGCCAGGCAGGTGTCGAGCACGTCGCTGCTGGTCATGCCCTGGTGCATGAAGCGGGCTTCGGGGCCAACCTGGGCGGCCACCCAATCGAGGAAGGCGATCACGTCATGCTTGGTCACCGCCTCGATGGCGTCAATCGCGGCAACGTCGATGGCCGGATTGGTTGCCCACCAATCCCACAGGGCCTTGGCCGCGCTTTGCGGCACCACGCCCAGATCAGCGAGCTTCTGCGTCGCATGGGCTTCAATCTCGAACCAGATGCGGAAACGGCTTTCGGGTTCCCAGATGGCGACCATGTCGGGGCGGGAATAACGGGGGATCATGCGGGGCCTTCCTGTTTCGCGGCGCGCCTAGCATGGCGGGGCGGGATTGCCTATCTGTCGGATGGTGAGTTCGTCGCCCGCCCCCACCCTCAACAGGGTCCGCGTCATTCCCTTCCAGCACGGACTGGGGGCGCTGGATTATGCCGTGCCGGCCGGCATGGAGCTGCACCCCGGCGATGCGGTGGAGGTGCCCTTGGGCCCGCGCCGCATCATCGGCGTGGTGTGGGATCTGGAATCGCTCGCCGCGCCCGATGTGGCGGCCAGCCGGCTGCGCCCTGTTGCGGCCCGGCTTGATCTGCCGCCGCTGGCCGCGCCCTTGCGCCGGCTGATCGACTGGACCGCCGATTATTATGTCGCGTCGCTGCAATCGGTGGTGCGCATGGCCTGGCCATCGGTGGCGTTCCTCAATCCGCGGGAGTTCACCGAATATCGCCTGGGTGGGCCGCCGCCAAAGCGCCTCACCCCGGAACGGGCGCAGGCACTTGAGAAATTGGAGGGCCGACAGGGGAGTGCGCGCGATCTGGCCCGCATGGCCGGCGTGTCAGAAGCGGTGATTCGCGGGCTGGTTGCGGCGGGCACGCTGCTTGCGCAAACCGTCTCGGGCGATGCCAGCCCGCCCGAACCAGACCCGGCGTTTGCGCCGCCACAACTCTCCGCCGAACAGCAGGCGGTTGCCGCTGAACTGGTCGCCGCCGTCGCTGCCGGCCAGTTTGCGCCGATGCTGCTGGAAGGCGTGACCGGTTCCGGCAAGACCGAGGTCTATTTCGAAGCGGTGGCGCAGGCCATCCGCGGCGGCGGCCAGGCGCTGGTGATGGTGCCGGAAATCGCGCTCACGGCGCCGTGGCTGGCGCGCTTTGCGGCACGGTTTGGCTGCCAGCCGGTGGCGTGGCACAGCGATCTGAAAACCAGCGAGCGCCGCGCCGCCTGGGCCGCCATCGCCGACGGCCGCGCCAAGGTGGTGGTGGGCGCACGGTCGGCGCTGTTCCTGCCCTATGCCAAGCTGAAAACCATCATCGTCGATGAAGCCCATGAAGCCAGCTTCAAGCAGGAGGAGGGCGTGCATTATCACGCCCGCGACGTGGCGGTGATGCGCGGACGGATGGAAAGCCTGCCCGTGGTGCTGGCCACCGCCACCCCGGCCATCGAAACCCAGGTGCTGGCCGATCGGGGCACCTATCGCCACCTCCACCTGCCCGGCCGTTTTGGCGGGGCCGAGCTGCCCGATGTGCAGCTGGTGGACATGACGCGCCATCCCCCGGCGCGGGGCCAATTCCTGTCGCCGCCGGTGGTGGCGGCCCTCACCGACACGCTGGCGAAGGGCGAACAGTCGCTGCTGTTCCTCAACCGGCGCGGCTATGCCCCGCTCACCCTGTGCCGCACCTGCGGGCACCGCATCCAGTGCCCCAACTGCACCGCCTGGATGGTGGAACATCGCCTGTCGCGCCGGCTGGCCTGCCATCATTGCGGCCACCAGATGCCGGTGCCGGAAACCTGCCCCGAATGCGGCGCGCCTGACAGTCTGGCCGCTTGCGGCCCCGGCGTGGAGCGCATCGCCGAAGAGGTGCGCCGGCTCTTCCCCACCGCCCGCACGGCGATGGTGACCAGCGACACCATCACCAGCCCGGCCCGCGCCGCCGCGCTGATGGCTGCGGTGGACGCCCGCGAGGTGGACATCATCATCGGCACCCAGATGGTGACCAAGGGCTATCACTTCCCCGATCTCACACTGGTGGGCATTGTTGATGCCGATCTGGGGCTTTCGGGCGGCGATTTGCGCGCTGGCGAGCGGTGTTGGCAGCAGATCGTGCAGGCATCGGGCCGGGCCGGGCGCGGGCAGAAGCCGGGGCGCGTGCTGATCCAGACGCACCAGCCAGGGGCCGCGCTGATGCAAGCGTTGAAGCATGGCGATGCCAAGGGTTTTTTCGCCGCGGAGATCGCCGCGCGCCGCGATTTGGGCCTGCCGCCGTTCGGGCGGCTGGCGGCGCTGATCATCAGTTCCGAAGATGCCGCCGCCGCCAAGGCCGCCGCCGACACGCTGGGCAGTGCCGCGCCGCAAGCCGATGGCCTGCTGGTGCTGGGCCCGGCGCCGGCGCCGCTGGCCATGCTGCGCGGGCGGCACCGGCATCGGCTGCTGGTGCAGGCCAGGCGCGACCTGCCGCTGCCCGCCATCCTGCGGGACTGGCTGGCCCGCACGGCCCTGCCATCATCAGTGCGCGTGGTTGTGGATGTGGACCCCTACAGTTTCGTTTGAAGCCAGCCCGCCGCGCGGACGGCTGGCAGGAAGCTCTCGCTCACCGCCTGCTCGCCGCCATCGGCCAGCACCAGTTTCCAGCGCCGGCCATCGCGCGCTGCGCCCACCACATGGCTGCGCGCCACCCAGGCGCTGCGATGCACCTGCATCCCGTCCAACCCGGCCAGTTCGGGCAGCGCATCGGACAGCCGGAACAGCACCAGCGGGCGGCGGTAGGTTCCGGGGCCATCGGCCAGCACCAGCCGCAGATAATGATCCTCGGCGGCCACCATGAGCACATCGGCCAGATCAGGCAGGCCGGCACGCTGGGCCAGCAGCGACGGCGCGAGAACCGGGGCGGCTGGCGGGGCTGCGGCCGGCGCATCAGCCACCGGCACCATTCCGCGCGGCCCACGCAACAAGGCCGTGAGCGCCGAAATCGAACCGGCCACCATCAGCGCCGTCAGATACAGGCCCAACCAGGGCAGCACCATCGGCTTGCCAATGGCGCGGAACATCAGATCGATCTCCAGCGGCATGCTGGCATTGATCAGCAAGGCCCCGGTGACGGCGGCCAGCACCGCCATGCGGCGATTGCCGGTGCGCGGCCCCACCCAGCCATACCACAGCCACCATTTCACGCTGTTCCAGCCGATCAGCACCAGCCAGAACACCAGCCGGCTGGGAAAGGCCAGCCGCCCGGTGTCAAACGGGCCGGCGACGGCACACACCGCCACGGCAAACAGGGTGCCGGCGACCAGCGGCCGCAGCGGCGGGGCGGTGTCACGCGAAAGGCTGAGAGTCGATTCCACGAAGCGTGAATCCGGCACCATGCAGGGTTGACGAAGCGATTGGCATCATAGGCGAAAGCGGCGTTGCAGCAAGCGGCGGGGATTGGCCAAACGACGCACGTCAACCTCTGCCGAAAGGAACCCGCCGATGCTCGCCAATCTCTCGCCGCTGCTGCTCGCCCATCTGGTGGCCGCCTGCCTCGCCATGCCGCTGGGCCTGTATCAGATGCTGGCCCGCCAGGGCACGCCGGGCCATGCGCTGGCCGGGCGGCTTTATGTGCCGGCCATGCTGGTGTGCAACATCGGCGCGCTGGCCAGTTACCGGCCCGACACCAAGTTCCTGCCCTTCCACATCCTGGCGTTCGTCAGCCTCTATTCGCTGGCCACCGGCATGTGGGCGCTGAAAAAATGGCTGCGGGATCGCCAGCCGAAAGACCTGAAGGCGCACAAGATCCAGATGGCCTATAGCTGGCTGGGCCTGATGATGGCCGGGTTCAGCCAGGTGCTCACCAATCCGCGCTTTGGCATCATCGAAGGCTTCGAACCCGTGCAGTTCTGGGCGATGGTGATCGGCCTGAACGTGGTGATGTATGCCATCGGCAGCTGGTGGCTGTTCCGCGTGCTGCTGCGCCGTCAGCTGGCCTGATCGGGCAGGGCGGGGGCCAGCGGCAGGTTCGCCGCCTCCGCCTCGATCTTCTTCAGCCCGCGGCTGAACAGCAGGCGATCCGCGCCCTTGAAGCCAAAGCGCCAGATGATGAAGCCGAACGTGCCCAATATGGCGACAAAGCCGATCGAAAGCTGGATGGGTTCGGGCGTGCGCAGCACCAGCAGGCCGGTGCCAAAGGCCGGCACGCCCGCCAGGATCAGGCTGAAGCGCCAGCCGGCCACCGCATGGCCCAATCGGGCCGCCAACAGGCGCGATTTGGCCACCGATTGCAGCAACGCCGCCACCGCCAGGGCCAGCGCCGCCCCCACGCCGCCACCGATTGGCCCCTCCAGCGGCACCAGCCACAGGCTCAGCCCCAGCTGGACGCCCAGCCCGATCAGCGACCACATCAGATTGGGCCCGCGCGCCACATAGATCAGGGCACCCTCCGCCACCGCCGCCTGCGCGGCAAACAATTCCACGGTCAACAGCACCGCCAGCACCACCACGCCGGCGGCAAAGGCCGGGCCAAACAGGCCCATGCCGGCCTTGCCCGTCATCCCCAGCGCCAGCACCACCGCCAGTTGCACAGACGCCACCCAAAAGCTGATCTGGCGCACATGGGATGCCACCTTTGCCAGATTGCCAACCGCCAGATTGCGGGTGAGCACCGGGCCCAGGATCGGATCAAAACTGGATTTCAGCCGCTGCGGCAGCGAGGCGATCTGCTGCGCCACATAATAAATGCCCACCACTTCGGCAGATGCAAAGCGACCCAATATGAAGATATCAAGCCTGCGCGCACCCCATTCCGCCACATCGGCCCCGGCCAGCGGCACATTGGCCCGGGCAATCGCCCACAGCCGCGCCGGATCAAACCGCCAGCCGCGTGGCCAGCCAAAGCGCCGGAGTGCCGGCATCACCGCCGCCAGGCAGGCCGCCGCCATCGACAAGAGATAGGCGATCAGCATGCCATCGCCCTTCAAGGCGGTGAAGGCCAGCGCCAGCGCCGCGATCGACAGCATCCAGGGTTCGATGATGGCCCGCGCCCGCACCTGCGCGCCCACATCATGATGATAGGCCAGGCCCGCCAGCGCCACATCGGCCAGGGCGATGAACGGTATGATCAGGGCAAACCATTGCCCCAGCGGCCCGATCGCACCGGCGGGGAACAGCAGTTGCGGCAGCGCGACCAGCAGCGCCGATCCGGCCAGCGACACGATCAGCGCCAGCACCAGCGCATCGAACAGCGCGCCGGCCTCGTCCTGCGGCCGGCGCGCCATGTCTTCGGCCAGGCCGCGCTTCAGCCCCAGCGTGGCCAGCATCGCAGCCAGTTCCACCACCATGGTGGCATAGGCGAACTGGCCCAGCGCCTCGGCGCCATAGAGCCGGCCGGCGATGAACAGAAACGGCAGGCGCGCCGCCAGCCGCAACACATAACCAAAGAAACTGGTGCGCCCGCCCTTGGCCAGCGCCGCGGTTTCCGCCGCGTCGCGGGAAACGGAGGCGGACGGATCAGCCAACATGCACCCGGCGATAGCGGCCGTGCAGATAGAGCAGCGGCTCGCGGCTGGTGTCGAGCGCGAGGCGGATCACCCGGCCGACGATGATGCGGTGATCGCCGCCATCATGATCGGCATGAAGTTCGCAGGCAAAGGCCGCCTTGGCCGCGGCCAGCACCGGCACGCCATCCCAATCCTGCCAGTCATGATCGCCAAACCGATCAACATCCTTGCGCACGAACCGATCGGCTACGCTTTGGGCATCAAGATCGAGGATATTGATGGCAAAGCGCCCGGTTTCGCGAAATGCCGGCAGCGCCGAAGCACCATTGGCCGGGCAGAACAGCAGCAGCGGTGGATCGAGGCTGACCGAGGTGAAGCTGTTGGCGGTCAGGCCCACGCGCTGGCCAGCGGCGGTTTGCCCGGTCACCACCGTCACACCAGTGGCAAAGCAGCCAAAGGCGTCGCGCAGCAGGCGCGGTTCGAACGGCGCGGTGGCCAGGCGATGTTCGGAAGCAGGAGCGGGGACAGCAGCGGACATGCCGCGTCCCTATCGCGATTCGCAGCCCCGTCAATGTTGCGCTTTCCCCCTGCGCTGTTATCGCTTCAGGCCTGCGTCTTGCTGGCAACAGCCGCACAAACTCGAATTCTGGGTGCCCATCATGATCACAGCTGCCCTCGCCCTGGCATTTGCGACCCTGCCCGTCAGCCTGCCGCTGGATGCCGCCAGCCTGGCCCCGCTGCCGCGCGCCAGCGCCGATCTCACCGCCCATGGCAAAACCAGCCGCTGTGACGGCGTATGGCTGGCCGATCTGGCTGCCGCCAGGGGCCTGCCCAGCGGCGAGGCGGTGCGCGGGCCGGCCCTGTCCATCCTGATTCGGGCCGAGGCGGCCGATGGCTATCGCGTGGTGTTTGCCTTGAGCGAAATCGATCGCCGTCTGGGCAACAAGCCGGTGCTGATCGCCGACCGGTGCGATGGCAAGCCGCTGCCTGCTGCTGATGGCCCGCTGCGGCTGGTGGTGCCCGGCGAAGCCCGCGCCGCCCGTTCTGTCAAGCAATTGCGGGCGTTGAGCGTTCAGCAACTGCCCTGATTCGGGCCACATCACTACGTCGAACGACCTGAAATCGACAGCGAATGTGCCAACTGTTCTGCTTGCGAGATCACTTCATTTGGGCAAATTACACGCCATGAAAAAATGAAATTTTGGCAAGGTCGCAGTGAAGATCGGCATTTTCCATCACCAGCCGCAGGAGGCCGGGCGGCTTTCAGTGGCTCTGGCCCGGCTCGGCCACAAGCCGATGGCCATGGTCACCGGCGCCGCCGTGATCGAGGCCGTGCCCCATGAACGCTTCGATGCGCTGCTGATGCGCTGGGATGGCGCCGAATTGTGCGGTGTTGCCGTGCTGCATCGGCTGCGGCAGGCGCACGACCGATTGCCGGTGATGATCATGCTGGTGTCCCCCGACGCGCCGGGTGGCATCGCCGAGGCGGCCGATGTGGTGCTCGAAGATGCGGCTGACGAGGAAGCGCTGGCTGCCGCGCTGGCGGCGGCACAACAGGCCCGCCCCCGCCAATATGATGGCGAGAACCCGGCGGAAGGGCTGGTGTTCAACCGGGTCAACCACCAGGTGACCGTGAGCGGCCACGAGATCCAGCTCACCGCCAAGGAATTCGCGCTGGCACGGCTGCTGATCGACAATGTCGGCCAGGCCCTGTCCCGCGATGCCATCATGGCCGCGGTGTGGGGCCGTGGCGACCAGCCTGGCAGCCGCACGCTCGACGCGCACATCGCCCAGGTGCGCAAGCGCCTGGCGCTGCGGCCCGAACATGGCTGGCGCCTCAGTTCGGTCTATGGCTTTGGCTATCGGCTGGACCGGGTGGACTGACAGTCAGAGGGTCTGGCTGCGCAACCAGTCGCGCACCGCCGGGCCGATATCCGGCCGTTCCAGCGCCAGGGCGACATTGGCCATGATATGCCCGGCCTTGTCCCCGCAATCAAAGCGGGTGCCGGTGAAGGTGACAGCGTGGAACGGCTGCACGCCGATCATATCGGCCATGGCATCGGTCAACTGGATTTCACCGCCGGCGCCGCGCTTGCCTTTGGCCAGCACGTCCATCACCTCGGGTTGCAGGATATAACGGCCAATGGCCGCCAGCCGCGACGGGGCGGTGCCCTGCGGCGGCTTTTCCACCAGCGCCTTCACCTCGGTGATCAGGCCATCAACGGCACCGGGTGACACGATGCCATAACGGTGCGTGTGTTCGGCAGGTACCTCAAGCACCGAGATCACGTTGCCGCCCAACCGGTTATAGGCGTCGTGCATTTCCTTCAGCGCGGGATTGGCCGGGTTCCACAGCAATTCATCGGGCAAGAGCACGGCAAAGGCATCATTGCCCACAACATGGCGGGCGCACCACACGGCATGGCCCAGGCCCGACGGTTCCTGCTGGCGCACATAGGATATGCGGCCGGGTTCCAGCTGGGTGGTCTCCAGCGTCGCCAATTCGGCGTGCTTGCCCTTGGCGCGCAGGCTTTCCGTCAACTCCCAGGCGATATCGAAATAATCCTCCAGCGCGCTCTTGCCGCGCGCCGTCACGAACACCAGCCGTTCAATCCCGGCCGAAAGCGCCTCGTCGACGGCATATTGCAGCAGCGGCTTGTCCACCACCGGCAGCATTTCCTTGGGCACCGCCTTGGTGGCCGGCAGGAACCGTGTGCCCTGGCCGCCAACGGGAAACACCGCCGTTTTCACTGGTTTCATGGTCAACAATACCCCCGTATCTGATGGCAACCATCCATTGCGATTGCAAACGGCTGGTCAAGCCAAAGTTTGATGAACTGCCCGGCACGTGCGGCCAACCGCGCCCCGCCCGTCAATGCACCGGGAAGCGCAGCAGGCGCCCCGCATCCAGCACCAGCGCCTCGGCCGGCCCGGCCAGCGCCGCCTTCAGCACCGGATCGGCCACATCCAGCCCGCCGGTGAAGGCGCCAAAGGCCGGCAGGATCAACTTGGCGGCGCTCAAGGCAAAACAGCGGCGGGCGATATGGCGGCCACGCTGGCGGATCACCAGCTTGGGATGGAAATGGCCCGACAATTCCGGCGTGGTGTCCGCCCCATCGGCTTCGTGGCGCAACACCATCGGCCCCAATGTCGCTTCCGGCATCACCCGTCCGCCCAGCCGGGCCCCGGCCTCCTCGTCATGGTTGCCGGTGATCCACCACCAATCCAGGTTGCGCGTCATCATCTGCAAGGCGCTGCGGGTTTCGGACGCCATGCGTTCGGGCCCGCCCTGATCGTGGAAACTGTCCCCCAGACAGATCAGCCGCGCCGCGCCCGTGGTCTCGACCGCATCGATCAGCGCCGCCAGTGTTTCGGTGGTGGCGTGTGGTGGCAGCAACCAGCCCTTTTTCGCGAAGTGGCTGGCCTTTTCCAGGTGGAGATCGGCGACCAGCAGCGTCGCTTGCGCCGGCCAGAACAGCGCGCCGCTGGCCAGCGGCACCAGCGTCTCTCCCGCGAACGAAAAGGCAACATCCATCGCCGGCTGATGCCTGTTGCCGGCCGTGCGGTCAATCCAGGCGCAGCGCTTCGGCAATCAGCGCCTCTGCTTCCAGCAGCAACGCCGAATCGGCCTCCGCCCCCACCCGCTCCCGCCCGATGGTGAGCATCGACGGCACCGCCAGCGGTGTCACATGCGGTGCCCGCACGTGGGTGAGGCGCGCGTGCGCCTGTTCCAGCAGGTCGGCCAGCCGGGCGATATCGGTCAGCTTGCCGCGCGCATCGGTCCAGGCGGCGGTGAGCAGCAGATGATCGGGCTGGTGCTTCCTCAGCACGTCGTAAATCAGATCGGCCGACACGCTCATCGCCTTGCCGGTCTTTTGCACGCCGGGCTGCACCCGCTCGATCAGGCCGCCGATGATCGCCACCTCGCGGAACGCCCGCCGCAGGAACGGCGAAGCGGCCAGCCATTCGGCCAGCTCGTCCTCAAGAACGGTCGGATCGAACAGCGGCCGCGGATCGTCCACCGGCTCCAGGCTCCAGCACACCATGGCATAATCCGACGCCACAAAGCCCATCGGCATCAGCCCGGCTCGCTCCATGCGCTGCGTCAACAGCATGCCCAGCGTCTGATGCGCCGGGTGGCCGGCAAAGCCATAGACCGCCATATACCAGCGGCCATCCCGCGCGAATGTTTCCACCAGCACGTCATCCAGGCCCGGCAGGCGGGAAATGCGGGCCTGCAGGTCCAGCCATTCGCGCACATCATCCGGCATGTCCTGCCAGCGGCTGCGATCATTCATCAAGCCGCGCACGCGCAGCGCCAGCCGGGTCGTCATCGGCATGCGGCCGCCAGCATAAACCGGCACCTTGGGGCTGCCGCGGCCCAGCCGCACATGAATGTCTGCCCCGTCAAAGCCGGTCACTTCCAGCACCTGGCCGGCGAACATGAAACTGTCCCCCACCCTGAGCTGCCCGGCGAAATATTCCTCAACCTGGCCCAGGCGGCGGCCGTGGCGGCTGGATTTGCCGCTGCCGAACACCACGTTCATGGCCACGGCTTCCACAATGGTGCCGCTGTTCATCCGCCACTGCCGCGCCAGCGCCGGGGTGCGCAGCCGCAGCAGGCCATCGCGCCCGGTCACGATGCGCTGATAGCATTCATAGGCTTTCAGCGCATAGCCCCCGGTGGCGGCATAATCGAGCACATGATCAAAGGCGTCGCGCGTCAGCCCGGCATAGGGCGCGGCGCTCTTCACCTCATCATACAGGGCATCGGCATGCACCGGCGCGGCAGCCACCAGCCCCACCATATGCTGGGCCAGCACATCCAGCCCGCCGGGGCGAAAGCCATCGGGATCAAGTTCGCCAGCCGTCACCGCATCGCGGCTGGCAAGCGCCTCCAGATACTCAAAGCGGTTGCCCGGCACGATCAGGCAGCGGCTGGCTTCATCCATGCGGTGATTGGCCCGCCCCGTGCGCTGCAACAGGCGGCTGGCCCCCTTGGGCGCACCCATCTGGATGACCAGATCGACATCGCCCCAATCCAGCCCGAGATCGAGGCTGGCGGTGGCGACGATGGCGCGCAGCCGGCCGGCGGCCATCGCCGCCTCCACCTTGCGCCGGGCTTCGGGCGCCAGGCTGCCGTGGTGGATGCCGATGGGCAGCGCGTCGTCATTCTCCGCCCACAGATCGCGGAACACCAGTTCGGCCACGGCGCGGGTGTTGACGAACACGATCGCCAAGCGAGCCCGCGCAATCTGCTGCATCACCGCGCGGGCGGCCCAGCGGCCATTGTGGCCGCCCCAGGGGATACGGTCATCGATCACCAGGATGTCGATCCTGGGGTCCGCACCGCCGCTGGCACGCACGATCTCCACGGCCCCGGCGTCGGCATCGGGCGCCAGCCAGCCGGCCCAGCTTTCGGGATCGGATATGGTGGCCGACAGGCCAACCCGCTGCATGCCGGGCGCCAGCTTCTGCAGCCGGGCCAGGCAAAGGCTGAGCTGATCCCCGCGCTTGGTGGTGCCAAAGGCGTGGATCTCATCGATGATCACCCGGCGCACATCCGCCATCATGCGGGCCGATTCGGGCGCCGAGAGCAGGATGGCGAGGCTTTCCGGTGTGGTGAGCAAGATCTGCGGCGGCCGCGCCTTTTGCCGGGCCTTGCGATCAGACGGCGTGTCGCCGGTGCGGGTTTCGACCGTGATCTCCAGCCCCATTTCGGCAATGGGGTTCAGCAGGTTGCGCTGCACATCCACTGCCAGCGCCTTCAATGGCGAGATATAGAGCGTGTGCAGCCCATCGTGGGGCGTGGTGGCCAGATCGGCCAGCGTCGGCAGAAATCCGGCCAGCGTCTTGCCGGCACCCGTGGGGGCCGTCAGCAGCGCATGCCGCCCACGCGACGCTGCGTCCAGCATCCCCAGCTGATGCGCACGCACCTGCCAGCCGCGCTGTGCGAACCAGTTGGCGATGATTGGGGGCAAGTGCATGGTTTTGCCTTACAGCCCAATAGCGCGGTTTCGCCAGCCTTGCCCAAGCGTTGATATCATGATATCAGGATGTTCATGGCACAGATCCTTGTTCGCAACCTTGATGATCATGTGAAGGCCGGCCTCGCCCGCCGTGCCGCCCGCCATGGCCGCAGCCTGGAGGCCGAGGCTCGGGCAATCCTGGCCGAAGCGGTAAACCCGCCGCAAGTCGGGCTGGGGACGCGGATCGCGCAGCGATTTGCCGGTATCGGCCTTGACGAACCGCTGGAATCAATGCCGGCCATCGCCATCAAGCCGGTGACCTTTGATTGAGCCTGTCAGCCGGGCAGACTGGCTGATCGACACCAACATCGTCTCTGAGCTGATGCGTGACCGTCCGAACACCGCTGTGTTGGCCTGGCTCGATGCCAGCCGGCAGAATCGACTCTTCCTCAGCAGTGTTTCGATCATGGAACTGCGTTACGGCCTCGCACGGCTGGCTGAAGGCCGGCGTCGGCAACAGCTGGAGGCCGCGCTTGGGGCGGTGATCACCGAAGATTTTGTCGGCCGCATTCTGGGGTTCGATTTGGCGGCGGCGGAGCAGGCCGGCGTGCTGCAGGCCCAGCGTGAAGCATCCGGCCGCCCGGTCGAAGTGCGCGACACCATGATCGCCGGCATTGCCCTGGCCAACCGCATGGGCATCGCCACCCGCAACATGGCCGATTTCCACGGGATGGACGTGCCGGTGGTGAACCCGTTTGATGCCCAGCCCTGACTGGATCATCCCGCACGGCCACGGCCTTTATCTGCCCGGCATCGACAGCTGGATCGATCCGGGGCGGGCGGTCGATCGGGCCATCATCACCCACGGCCATGCCGATCACGCCCGCGCCGGCCATGGGGCCGTGCTGGCCACCGCCGAAACCCTGGCCATCATGCAGCAACGCTTTGGCCCGCAACCGGGCAGGCAGGCCATGGCCTATGGTGAGCGGCTGCCGCTGGGTGATGGCATCACGTTGATGCTGTTGCCGGCCGGGCATGTGCTGGGTTCGGCGCAGATCGTGCTGGAAAAAGGCGCCACGCGGCTGATCGTGTCGGGGGACTACAAGCGCCGCCCCGATCCCACCTGCACGCCGTTCGAACCGCTGGCCTGTGATATCTTCATCACCGAAGCCACGTTCGGCCTGCCGGTGTTCCGCCATCCCGATGCGGCGGCAGAAGTGGCCAAGTTGCTCGCCACACTCCGCGCCAATCCGGATCGCTGTGTGCTGGTCGGCGCCTATGCCCTGGGCAAGGCGCAACGGCTGATCGCCGAAGTGCGCCGTTCCGGCCACGATGCGCCGATCTATCTGCATGGCGCGATGACGGCGCTGTGCGAACTTTACCAGGCGCATGGCGTTGCGCTGGGCGATCTGCGGCCCGTCGGCACCCTGAAGGGCGACGCGCTGAAGGGCCACATCATCGTCGCGCCGCCATCGGCCCTGCATGACCGCTGGAGCCGCCGCCTGCCCGATCCGGTCACCGCCATGGCCAGCGGCTGGATGCGGGTGCGCCAGCGCGCCGTGCAGCGCGGTGTGGAATTGCCACTGATCATTTCCGATCATGCCGATTGGGACGAGCTGACCGCGACGATCACCGACCTGAGCCCCGGCGACGTGTGGGTCACCCACGGCCGCGAGGAGGCGCTGGTGCGTTGGTGCGCGCTGAACCAGCGCCGCGCCCGTGCGCTGGCATTGGTGGGGCGGGAGGAGGAAGGGGATTGAACGGGCGCGCCCGGCCTGCCATGGCCGAAGGCGATGTTTGCCCTGCTCAAGCCCTGGCTGTTCGCGCTCGATCCCGAGGTGGCGCACAATCTCACGCTGGCCGCCCTGAAAACCGGCCAAAGTCTGGCTGTGCTGCCCCGCGCAGCCGCCGATGATCCGATCCTCGCCACCAGCATCGCCGGCCTGAGCCTGCCCAACCCCATCGGTCTCGCCGCCGGGTTCGACAAGGATGCCGAGGTGCCCGATGCCATGCTGAAGCTGGGCTTTGGCTTTGTGGAGTGCGGCAGCGTCTGCCCGCGCCCACAGCCCGGCAATCCGCAGCCGCGGCTGTTCCGGCTGGTGGAGGATCGCGCCGTGATCAACCGCTTCGGCTTCAATTCCAAAGGCGTGGAGTTCGCCCATGCCCGGCTGACGGCGCGCGCCGGCAAGTCCGGCATCGTTGGCATCAACCTCGGCGCCAACAAGGACAGCGCGGATCGCACCGATGATTATGTCGTCGCCCTGCGCGCACTCGCCCCCCATGCCTCCTATGTCACCGTCAACATCTCCTCCCCCAACACGCCGGGCCTGCGGTCCCTGCAGGATGGCGCCGCGCTGGCCGATCTGATCGCGCGGGTGATGGCGGCGCGTGGCCAGCTCGATGTGCCGCTCTTCGTCAAGGTTGCCCCCGATCAGGGTGAGGATGATTGGGCCACCATCGTGCGCGCCTGCATCGATGGCGGGGTGGATGGCCTGATCGTGTCCAACACCACAGTCTCGCGGCCGGCGTTGGCCAGCCGCCACGCCGGCGAAACCGGCGGGCTGTCGGGCGCACCGCTGAAGCCATTGGCCTTGGCTGCGCTGCAACGGTTCCGCAGCGAGACCGGCGGCCAGCTGCCGCTGATCGCGGTGGGCGGCATCGCCTCGGGCCAGGATGCCTATGATCGCATCCGCGCCGGGGCCAGCGCGGTGCAGCTCTATTCGGCGCTGGTCTATGAAGGCCCCGGCCTCGTCACCCGCATCAAGGCCGAACTGGCCGCCCTGCTGCGCCGCGACGGCTTTGCCAGCGTGGCGGCGGCCTGCCGCGCGGTTTAGGCACTTTTCAGGCGCGCAAATCCGCCTAAGGTGCTCGTCCCATGAAAAGCCTCCTGTTCCTCGCCGCCTCGCTCCTCGCCACCGCAGCCGTGGCGCAACCCATTCCCAGGGATGCCGACAGCGGCCCGGTGCAGGCCGCGGCCAGCGCTGGCGCCGGCCCGTTCAAGGCGGTGGTGTCCGCCGCCAACCCGCTGGCCAGTGAAGCCGGCCTGTCCATCCTTCGCGCCGGTGGCAGCGCGGCCGATGCCGCCATTGCCACCATGCTGGCGCTGACGGTGGTTGAACCGCAAAGCTCCGGCATCGGCGGCGGTGGCTTCATCGTGTATCAGCCGGCCAAGGGCAAATTGGGCACCATCGATGGCCGCGAAAAGGCCCCCGGCGTCGCCAGCCCCGGCCAGTTCCTCGGCCCCGATGGCAAGCCGATGCCCTTCTTCAAGGCCGCCACCGGCGGGCGCAGCGTGGGCGTGCCGGGCAATGTCGCGCTGGCCGCCGAAGCCCACAGGAAATGGGGCAAGCTGCCCTGGGCCAAATTGTTCGAACCGGCGATCCGCCTGACCGAAGGCTTCCCGATCTCGCCCACGCTCGCCCGCTTCATCGCCTTTGGGCAAGACAGTCTGAAACAGGCCGGCCCCGAAGGCCGCGCGCTCTATTTCGATCAGGCCGGCGCGCCGCTGCCCGCCGGCATGACCTTCCGCAACGACAGGCTCGCCGCCACGCTGCGCGCCATTGCCAAGGACGGGCCGGACGCCTTTTACAAGGGCGACATCGCCGCCGGCATCGTGAAGGCCGTCTCCACTGCCGACGCCAATCCAACCGCCATGACCATGGCCGATCTCGCCGCCTACAAGGCCGAAGTGCGCGATCCGGTGTGCGGCGCTTATCGCCAATACAAGGTGTGCGGCATGGGCCCGCCATCGTCGGGTGGCACCGGTGTGCTGGCCATGCTCAAGCAGCTGGAACGCTTTGACATGGCGGGGCTGGGCAAGGACAATCCTGTGGCCTGGCATCTGTTCGCCGAAAGCCAGCGCCTGGCCTATGCCGATCGCGAAAAATGGATCGGCGATCCGGCCTTTGTCGCCGTGCCGACCAGGGGCCTTGCCGATCCGGCCTATCTGGCGGCGCGCTCCGCCCTGATCAGCGCGGGCGATCGCATGGCCAAGGCCGATCCCGGCATGCCCGCCGGTGCGCCCACGGCGCGGGTGAACGCGGCCGACAATGAAGTGGCCGGCACCACCAATTTCGCTGTCGCCGATGCCCAGGGCAACATCACCACCTGGACAAGCACGGTGGAAAAGACCTTCGGCTCCGGCCTGGTTTCCAATGGCTTCGTGCTCAACAACGAGCTGACCGATTTCAACTTCGCCCCCGAGGATCAGGGCAAGCTGACGGCCAATCATGTTCAGCCCGGCAAGCGGCCGCGCTCGGCCATGTCGCCCACCATCGTTTATGATGCCAAGGGCCAGCCGATCCTGGCGATTGGTGCGGCTGGCGGCGTCACCATCATCGCGCAGGTGACCAAGGCCATCATCGGCGTGCTCGATTGGGGTCTGCCGGTGGAAGAGGCCATCGCCTTGCCGCAGCTGATTGCCAGCGGGGATCGTTTTGCCGTGGAAAAGGGCACATTCCTGGAAGCGATGATCCCGGCCTTCACCGCCATGGGCCACAAGCCTGTGGCCAGCGCCCTGCCGCTGAAGCTGAACGGGGTGCAGCGCACGGCTGGCGGCTGGCGCGGCGGTGCCGATGCGCGCGGCGAAGGCCGGCCAGCCGGCTATTGACTGGACGCAAACAAGGGGTGATCAACACCCTGGTTGGGAGAGGATGATGTTGCCGAAACTGCCGCCGATGCGGCCTGCCCTGATGGCTGCACGCGTGGATCAGGCGCAAAACCTGGTCAGCCTGTTTCTGGATCGCGCCGATGAACAGCCAAAGGCGCCGATGCTCACCGCCAAGGTGGGCGGGCAATGGCGCACGATCAGCTGGGGCGAGGCCCGCGATATCGTGGCGGCGCTGTCGGCGGCGCTGATCGGCATCGGCATCGGGCGCGGCGACCGCGTGTGCCTGGTTTCGGAAAACCGGCCGGAATGGTGCCTGGCCGATCTGGCCATCATGGCGGCCGGCGGCATCACCGTGCCGGCCTATACCACCAACACCGAAGCCGATCACACCCATATCCTGACCAACAGCGGCGCCCGCGCCGTGATCGTTTCCGGCGAAAAACTCGGCAAGGCCGTGCTGCCGGCGGCATTGGCCACCGAACATTGCCGCATCATCATCGGCATGGAAGCGATGGCCGATGTGCAGGGCCTGGTGATCCATGACTGGAACCGGCTGGTGGGCAGCCGCGCCCCGATGATGGACGAGGATCGCGCTGCCGTGCGCGCCCGCGCCACCATGCGCCGCGAGGATCTGGCCTGCCTGATCTACACCAGCGGCACCGGCGGCCTGCCGCGCGGCGTGCGCCAGCATCATGGTGCCATCATGCGCAACATTGCCGGCGCCATCACCGTGATCGAACAGGATTTTCCGGATCCCCCGGCCGAGGCCAAGGGCGAGATTTTCCTGTCGTTCCTGCCGCTCAGCCACGCTTATGAGCATACGGCCGGCCAGTATATGCCGATCGGGATGGGCGGGCAGATCTGGTATGCCGAGGGGCTGGAGAAGCTGGCCGCCAATATCGAGGAGTCCGGCCCCACGCTGATGGTGGTGGTGCCGCGCCTGTTCGAAGTGCTGCGCATGCGCATCGCCAAGCAGATCGAGAAGCAGGGCGGCCTGGCGGTCACCCTGCTCAACCAGGCGCTGGCCATCGCCCGCAAGGAAGCCAAGGGCGAAAGCCTGAACCTGGCCGAAAAGCTGATCGATCAGGCGCTGGAACGCACCATCCGCAAATCCATCCGGGCTAAGTTCGGTGGCCGTTTGCGCGCCATGGTGGCCGGCGGCGCGCCCTTGAATCCGGAGGTTGGCATTTTCTTCACCGCGGTGGGCATCGCCATCCTGCAAGGCTATGGCCAGACCGAGGCCGGCCCGGTGATCAGCTGCAACCGCCCGCGCGCGCGCCTGAAGATGCACACGGTGGGCCCGCCGCTGGACCAGGTGGAGGTGAAGATCGCGCCGGATGGCGAGATATTGGTGCGCGGCGAGCTGGTGATGGACGGCTACTGGATGAACGACGCCGAAAGCCACAAGGCCCTGAAGGATGGCTGGCTCTACACCGGCGACATCGGCCACCTCGACAAGGATGGCCATCTGGTCATCACCGATCGCAAGAAGGATATCCTCGTCAACGACAAGGGCGACAATGTCGCGCCGCAGCGGGTGGAAGGCATGCTCACCCTGCAGGACGAGATTGCCCAGGCGATGGTCTATGGCGATCGCCGCCCCTATCTGGTGGGCGTGGTCGTCCCCGAAGCCGAATGGGCGCTCAGCTTCGCGCGCGACAAGGGCCTGCCCGCCGATCTCGACAAGTTGCGGCAGGAACCGGAATTCGTGCGGGCCATGCAAGGCGCGGTGGACCGGGTGAACCAGAAGCTCAGCGTGATTGAGAAGGTGCGCCGGGTGATCATCGCCGATGCCCCGTTCAGCACCGACAATCAGCAGCTCACCCCCAGCCTGAAGATCCGCCGCCATGTGCTGAAGCAGGTCTATGGCGACCGGCTGGACAAGCTCTACAAAGACTGATCCAGGCCGCGATGCGTTATTGGCAATATCGGCACAGCCCGGCGATCGCCGGCCATGACGTGCGCCTGATCATCGATGTGCATTTCACCGCCTGGGAAAGCCGGCTGCTGATTGATGGCGCGGAGGTGGCCAGCCAGCGCACGACGATGCGTTCGCCGGATCTCCTCGCCAATCATCATCTGGCCGCGACCCTGCCCGATGGCCGCCAGCTCGTGGTGGAATGCGGTTACATCAGCTGGATCACCACCGGCGCTGCGGCCCGTGTGAATGGCCAGCTGCTGTGGGAAAGCCACCCCGGCCGCCCGATTGCGCTGCCAAAATCGCTCAAGGCCATGGCAAGCCCGGAGCGCGTCGCCCAGAGCAAGGCCCAGATGGCCCAGCTGAAACGCAACTGGCCGTCCATGGCCTGCGATATCGGCATCGGCCTGCTCTTCTATGTCGTGGCCAAGCAGGTCGATCTGCCCACGGCCGCCATCACGTCTGCCGTGGCCGGCATTGCTCTCGCCGTTGTGCAGCGGTTCGTGAAGGTTGATCTGCTTGGCGGGTTGGCGCGCTTCGGCATCGTGATGGGCCTGATCTCGGCCGGGCTGGCCATCGCCTTTCAGGATGACCGGGCGGTGATGATGCGCTCCACGATCATGGGCACGCTGTCGGCGCTGGCCTTTCTGGGCGATGCCGCGCTGGGTGGGCGCTGGCTGGGCAAGGGCCTGTCCAACTATATGCCCTTCCCCATGAACCCGCGCCGGCTGGCGCTGGGCCTTGGCATCCTCGGCCTCGCGTCGGCCGCGGTGGAGCAATCGGTGATCATCTGGGGCGGCAAGGATGCCTGGCTGAACTGGACGACCTTCATCGAACTGCCGGTCAGCTTCGCGCTGATCATGCTGATCATGCGCTTCGCCCGGGCCTAACGCGGTTCAGGTGGCGGCGGCGGTTCGGTCACCGTGTCGTCGGGAATGTCGATCACCGCCGGCGGATTGATCGGCTCCCCGTTCAGATCGACGGACATGCTCTCCATGTCGATCGCCAGCGCGTCCATATCCACCTCGATCGGCGCCACTTCCGGCACGGCCTGCATCTTGCCTTCCATTTCCAGCGCCTGGGCCATGAAGCCCTTCCACAGGCGCGCCGGCAGGCCGCCGCCCACGATGCTGGCGGCCATCGGCGAATTGTCGTCATTGCCCACCCACACGCCCACCACCAGATCGCCGGCAAAGCCGATGAACAGCGCGTCGCGGTGGTTCTGGGTGGTGCCGGTCTTGCCCCAGGCCGGGATCGGCAGGCGCGCCACATTGCCGGTGCCATTGCGCACCACCGATTGCAGCAGCTGCATCATGTCGGCCCGCACCGGCCAGCTGGCCTTGGTGGCTTCGGGCGGCGTGACCTCGGCCGGCCAGGGATCGTCACGCCACAGGCCGGTGGCCTTCACCGGATATCGGCCAGAGGCCACGGCGGCAAAGGCGCGCGTCATGTCGATCAGCGGGATCGGCGTGGTGCCCAGCGCCATCGCCGGATAGATGCTCACGCCCCCGGTGATGCCCAGTTTCTTCACCTGGGCGGCCACGGCGGGAATGCCCACCTCCTGCGTCAGCTTGACCGCCGCGATGTTGGAACTGGCGGCAAAGGCGGTGGCCAGACTGATCTGCCCGCGGAAGCGCAGATCATCATTCTTGGGCGCATAGCATTCGCCCGGCTTCTGGCCCGGTTCGCACAATTCGATGGGTTCATCGACGATGGTATCCGCCGGCGTCTTGCCGGCTTCCAGCGCCGCCAGATAGACAAACAGCTTGAACGAAGATCCCGGCTGGCGCTGCGCCTGGGTGGCGCGGTTGAAGCTGCTGGCCTTGTAATCGGTGCCGCCCACCATGGCCACCACGCGGCCATCCAGCCGCATCGCCACCAGCGCGGCCTGGTTCACATTCAGGCCACGCGCCCGCGCCAGGCCATCGGTGATCATCTGTTCGGCCAGTTTCTGCAGGCGCGGATCGAGCGTGGTGCGCACGACGATCTCGCCATAATCCGCCTCGGTCGCCTCACGCGCCTGCGGCAACACCCAATCGGCGAAATAGCTGCCGCTGGGCAGATTCTTGCGGCCGGGGCGATAGTCGGCCGGCCGCGCCGCCGCGGCCTGCGCCTTGCTGATCACGCCGGTTTCCACCATGGCGGCAATCACCTGCGCCGCCCGGGCCCGCGCCTGTTCCAGATGGCGCGATGGCGCCAGCCGCGAAGGCGCCTGCACCAGCCCGGCCAGCATGGCGGCCTCCCCAAGGTCCAGCTGTTCCGGCGCCTTGTCGAAATAGGTGCGCGCGGCGGCGCGGATGCCATAGGCGCCATCGCCGAAATAGACCGAGCTCAAGTAATTCTGCAGGATCTCGTCCTTGGAGAGCCGCGCTTCCAGATACAGCGCGATGATCATCTCCTGCAGCTTGCGCTTGATCGACCGCTCGCTCGACAGGAAACTGGTCTTGGCCAATTGCTGCGTCAGCGTCGATCCGCCCTGGCGCACGCCGCCAGCCTGGGCATTGGTGACGAACGCGCGCAGGATGCCGATGGGATCAACGCCCATATGCTCCTTGAAGCGGCGATCCTCGATGGCGATGATCGCGGCGGGCACATGCGGCGGCAGGTTGGCGATCTTGACCGGCTCTTCCTTGTAATCCCCGCGCCGGGCGATAGCCTTGCCGTTCATGTCGGTGATGATCAGGCTGGGCTGTTTGGCCGGCTGCAGCGCCCGGTCGAGCGGGGCGGTGGCCACCAGCCAGCCGAGCAGCACGACAAACAACCCCAGCACCGCAACCAGCGACCACCAGCGATAGGGCCGCACCACGGCCCAGATCTGGCCAATCCGGGCAGCCGCGCCGGCCATCAGGCGCGTTCCCGCGTGGCGGAAAAGCGGATATCGGGGAAGCGGCCGGTGATGAAGTTCAATTCCCAACTGTCGCGCGCCATCAGCACCGGGGCACCGTCACGATCTTCGGCCAGGGCGCTGCGATGTTCGTCCATGAACGCCTTCATGGCCGCTGGCGCGCCGGAAATCCAGCGGGCGGTCTCATAGGGGCTGGGCTCGAAGCTGGCGGCCACGCGATACTCCGCCTCCAGCCGGCTGATCAGCACCTCCAGCTGCAACTGGCCCACCACGCCGACGATCCACTGGCTGCCGATCGCCGGCTTGAACAATTGCGTCACGCCCTCCTCGGCCATGTCGGTGAGCGCGGTTTTCAGCTGCTTGGATTTGGTCGGATCATCCAGCCGCACGCGCCGCAGGATTTCCGGGGCGAAATTGGGGATGCCGGTGAAGGTGAGATCATCCTTCTCCACCAGCGTGTCACCCACGCGCAGCACGCCATGGTTGGGAATGCCGATGATGTCGCCGGGAAACGCCTCGTCAGCGATCTCGCGATCCTGGGCGAAGAAGAAGATCGGTGAGTTGATGGCGATCTGCTTGCCGGTGGACATCTGCTTCAGCTTCATGCCGCGCCGGAACCGCCCGCTGGCCAGCCGCAGGAAGGCGATGCGGTCGCGGTGCTGCGGGTTCATGTTGGCCTGCACCTTGAACACGAAACCCGAAACCTGGGTGGCCATCGGGTCCACCGCCGCCGGCAGCGCCGGTTGCGGGCGCGGGGACGGCGCATAGGCGGCCAGCGCATCGATCAGATCAACGACGCCAAAATCCTTCAGCGCCGACCCAAAGATCACCGGCGTCAGCGCCCCGGCGCGATATTTTTCGATATCCAGCGCGGCATAGCCGCCCTCGGCC
Source organism: Sphingomonadales bacterium (assembly GCA_027485485.1). Lineage (GTDB taxonomy): Bacteria > Pseudomonadota > Alphaproteobacteria > Sphingomonadales > Sphingomonadaceae > Sandarakinorhabdus. The sequence continues at coordinate 37,302 of JAIXQY010000053.1, forward strand.
AGCTCGGCCTGTTCGCGCAGCCGGCCCAGCATCGGCCCGGCCAGCGCCTCCAGGCGCGGATCATCCAGGCCCTCCAGTTGCTCCACATCACCGGCCAGCCGGCTGTCGCTGCCATCCGGCTTGTGGAAGCGCCGGCGCTTCAGATCGTAAAGCCCGGTGAATTCGCCGCCCAGGCCCGCCGGCCAGTTCAAGGGCGCCACATCCAGCGCCAGCATGTCCGCCACTTCATCGAGCAGATCGAACGGGTCGCGGCCTTCGCGATCGACCTTGTTGATGAAGGTGATGATCGGCACGTCGCGCAGGCGGCAGACCTCGAACAATTTGCGCGTCTGCGCCTCGATGCCCTTGGCGGCATCGATCACCATCACCGCGGAATCAACGGCGGTGAGCGTGCGATATGTGTCTTCGGAAAAATCCTCGTGGCCCGGCGTGTCGAGCAGGTTGAAGGTGATGCCATCGCGCTCAAAGGTCATCACGCTGGACGTCACCGAAATGCCGCGCGCCTGTTCGATCTTCATCCAGTCCGATCGCGCGCGGCGGTTCTGGCCGCGGGCGCGCACTTCGCCGGCCGCATGGATGGCGCCGCCAAACAGCAGCAGCTTTTCGGTGAGCGTGGTCTTGCCGGCGTCCGGGTGGGAAATGATCGCAAAGGTGCGGCGGTTTTCCACCGGATTGGCCGAGCGGTTGGGGGCAAGGGTCATGACGATAAGCCGGGAACAGGGGTTGGGCGGCGCTTGGCAGGTTCCGGGCAAAAGGGCAATGGGTGGGGGCTTTGAACCCGGCCGCGCCACGGCTGGGCGCAGCCGGGCCTGCGACAGGCTGCTGCACCGTCATTCGGCCCTTTCCAGCGCCGCGCCATTGTGATTAAACTGCAGTCAACGCTGGGATAAGGGGAAAAGCGTTTGTTGATGAAGGGCCTGGCCCGGTTTCTTGTGATGCTGATGGCACTGATGGCGCCATCGGCCTTTGCCGCCAGCCTTTATTCCGCGCCCCGCTATGCCGCCATCCTGATCGATCATGATACCGGCGAGGTTCTCTATGCCCGCCGGGCCGATGAAACCCGCTATCCCGCCTCGATCACCAAGGTGATGACACTCTATGTCGCGTTCGAGGAACTGGCCGCCGGCCGCCTGTCGCTGGACGATGAGATCCGCATTTCCCGCCGGGCCTGGGCCCAGGCGCCGTCCAAACTGGGCCTGCGGGTGGGCGCAACCATCAGCGTGCGTGATGCCTTCGGCGTGATCGCCACCAAGAGCGCCAATGACATATCGGTCGCGCTGGCCGAACATATCAGCGGCAGCGAAGCCGCCTTTGCCGAACGCATGACCGCCACCGCCCGCCGCCTCGGCATGATGAGCAGCCTGTTCTACAATTCATCGGGCCTGCCGCATCCCGAACACACCACCACCGCGCGCGACATCGCCATCTTGTCCCGCGCCATGTTGCGCGATTTCCCGGCGCATTATCCGGTGTTTTCACAAACCCATTATCGTTATCGCGGCATGGCCGTGGCCAATCACAACCATCTGCTGGCCACCATGCCGGGCGTTGATGGCATCAAGACCGGCTTCACAAACGCCGCCGGCTTCACCCTCGCCGCCTCGGCCGTGCGCGACAATCGCCGCCTGGTCGCCGTGGTGCTGGGCGGGCCCAGCCGCATGGGCCGCGACGGCAATGTGCAGGATCTGCTCAGCATCGGCTTTGATGTGCTGCAACGCCGGCAACTGGGCGAAAATCTCACCGTGGCAGCCCGCTTTGCCGAACCGGATGATCTGCCCGATGCCGTGATGGAAAGCCTGGGCGGCAGTGAACTCGCCGTTGACGGAGCGACCGAACGCCCGGTGCGCGTCGCACAAGCCGTGGACGTGGACAGCGCCATCGCCGCGCTGGGCGATCGCGGCCTGTCAGCGCCAACCCTGGCAGGTAGCATTGGGGCCGGCGCCAGCGGTTCCGCTGGCCGCACCCTGCCGCCGAACTGACCAGCCATGACCATCACCCGGATTGCCAGCGGCGCGCCGTGGGAGGCGCTGGTCGGCTATTGCCGCGCCGTGGTCGCCCCGCCCTTCGTGTTCGTATCAGGCACCGTTGGCCGCAACCCTGACACGGGCGAGCTGCCGGCCGATGTGGAAGGCCAGTGCGCCAACGCCCTCACCATCATCGGCCGCGCACTGGCGGCGGCTGGCACGGATTTCGCCCATGTCGTGCGCGTCACCTATTATCTGGCCGATCGCGGCGATTTCGAACCCTGCTGGCCCCAATTGCGCGCCGCCTTCGGCAATCATCCGCCCGCCAGCACCGTGATCTTCGCCGATCTGCTCGATCCGGCGATGAAGATCGAGATCGAGGTCACGGCTGCGCTGCCCGAGCGTCAGGGTTAACCCGTCACCCTTTTTTCGTCATTTGGTTCTCGTCATGCTGAACTTGTTTCAGCATCCATGGGAGGACGGCCCCGCAATGCGCGCCTCGCGCGGCGAGTGCACCATGGATGCTGAAACAAGTTCAGCATGACGGATCTTCTCGGCGAATGCCCCCTAAAACGCCAACGCCACCAGATCAGGTTCCACCCAGCCCAACCGCGCCGCCGGGCTGAACAGCGTCTCGCGGCGCCAGTGCACCAGCAGCCAATCGGATCGGCCCTGCGGCGATGCCATCAGCGCCGCCAGCACCCCGTGCAATGGCGCATCCCCGCCATGCCGGCCGAGATGATGCGCCGCCGCCTTGAGCGACGCGATGGTGATGCTGTGGTGATAGCCGCCCGTGTCGGTGTTGGGCGTGCCCGTCGCCTCGTTATAGCGCATGATCAGCCCGCGCATGGCGTCCGGCGTCGCCAGCTGCGCCCGGTGCCGCAGCAGCCACAAGGCCGCCGCAAAATGCCCCGCATGCGTCCA
>JAIXQY010000236.1 GCA_027485485.1 Sphingomonadales bacterium
GCGGTCGCTGCCGGTACGCAGCCAAAGCCAGTGACCCGCAAGGCGCTCCTAACTGCGGAGTTCCCGTTGGCATGGGACGAGCAGGAGAGGATGCTCGGTCTCGCGGCCTAGCCGAGATAGGCCTGCAAAACTGAAGTGAAGCCGGGATCTTTCGAGGAGAGATTCCGGCTCTTTCGTTGCCCAATTGTGGGGCTGAGAACCGGGTCTCTGACCACAGGCTAGGCGCGGCCTCGCCGCAAACCCACGGAGAATGGGCAGATTTTGGAGAGAGCGCAGCCCGGGCCCCGACAAACGGCTAACCCTGAAACTGCGTGGTGCTCCGCAACAAGACTCGAACAATGTGACAAGATTGGCCACAACTTTGTCATTTCGTGATCTGTGTGGATAACTTTTGGACAAACGGGCTCTGCTGGCCCGAAATCGGACCAAGGTTTTAGCTTCTGTAAGGGGTCTAACCGGACCAAAGAATGGCAGTCCGAAAATCAGAAAAAGTCGTTCAATTTGAACCACTTAACTGGGTGGTGCGGCCAAGAAGACTCGAACTTCCACGGCCTTTCGGCCACAACGACCTCAACGTTGCGCGTCTACCAATTCCGCCATGGCCGCACACCAGGGAAATGAAGCGCCTGCGCGCCCCTTCGGCAGGAGGCGCGGGTAGCAGGGGAGGGCTTGGCGTGCAAGCCCTTCCCCGCAACCGATGCGATCAGTTGTACCGGCGCAGTTCGTTCTTGGCGATGGCCTGGCGGTGCACCTCATCCGGGCCGTCGGCCAGGCGCAGGGTGCGCTGGCCGGCGTAGCCGCTGGCCAGGCCATAATCCTGGCACACGCCGCCGCCGCCATGGGCCTGAATGGCGTGATCGTGGATCAGGCAGCTCATGTTGGGGGCCACCACCTTGATCATGGCGATTTCGTTGGCGGCACCCTTGTTGCCCACCGTGTCCATCATATAGGCGGCCTTCAGCGTGAGCAGGCGGGCCTGTTCGATGGCGATGCGGCTGTCGGCGATGCGTTCATGCCACAGGCTGTGTTCCGAAATCGGCTTGCCGAAGGCGACGCGGCTCTTCAGGCGCTTCACCATCTTTTCCAGCGCGCGTTCGGCTGCGCCGATGGAGCGCATGCAGTGGTGGATGCGGCCGGGGCCAAGGCGCCCTTGCGCGATTTCAAAGCCGCGGCCTTCGCCCAAGATCATGTTGCTGGCCGGCACGCGCACATTGTCGAGAATCACTTCGAAATGGCCGTGCGGCGCATCATCGAAACCGAACACATTCAGCGGCCGCAGCTTGGTGATGCCCGGCGCATCCAGTGGCACCAGGATCTGGCTTTGCTGCTGGTGGCGCGGGGCGGAGGGATCGGTCTTGCCCATCACGATGGCGATCTTGCAGCGCGGATCGCCCACGCCGCTGGACCACCATTTGCGGCCGTTGATCACATATTCATCGCCTTCGCGGCGAATGGACGTTTCGATGTTGGTCGCATCCGAAGAGGCCACCGCCGGTTCGGTCATCAGGAAGGCGGAGCGGATTTCGCCGGCCATCAGCGGCTTCAGCCAGGTCTGCTTCTGCTCCTCGCTGCCATAGGTGCGCAGCACTTCCATGTTGCCGGTATCGGGCGCGGAGCAGTTGAACACTTCGGAGGACCAGCCGGCGCGGCCCATTTCCTCGGCCAGGGTGGCATATTCGAGGTTGGTGAGGCCGGGGCCCTTCCATTCGCCGGTGTCATGCGCACAGATGTTGAGGAACAGGTTCCACAGCCCGGCTTCGCGCGCCTTCGGCTTCAGCTCCTCGATGACCGGCAGAACCTTCCAGCGTTCGCCTTCCTGCACCTCTTGATGATAGCGGTCTTCATTGGGATAGATATGCTCGTCCATGAAGCCGCGCAGCTTTTCAAGCAGGGCCTTGGTCTTGTCGCTGTGATCGAAATGCATGGCGCGTCTTCCCCTTTGCGGATTCTTGCATGGTGCAGCCGGTAGGCTGTCACGCTTGGCTGTGCTTGGCCACTGGCAAAAAGGAAAGAACGGGAGATTGCGTAGGCTTATTCCAGATACGCTGCCTGCAAGGCCTTGCGCCGTGCCGGGGTGAGGCCAACTTCACGTTCCAGATAGGCCTCCACCGAGCCATATTTCTCGGCGATCTCGGCAAGGGCGCCGGCCAGGAACGGCGTGCCATCGGCCTCCACCAGCGGGGTCGGCTTGGCGGCTTGCGGGGTTTGATAGCCGGCAAACATGCGCGCCACCGGATCGCTGGCGGCCACGGCCGGATCGATCGGCGGCATTTCATACTGCGGCCGGCGCAGTTCGGTTGAGAGGGTGTAATCGGCCATGATGGTCGCCTGCGGCACACCCAGCGCCGACAGGATCATCGCGGTGACAAAGCCGGTGCGATCCTGCCCGGCAGAGCAGTTGTAAGCCAGCGCACCGCGTTCGTTCAGCAGTCGATCGAACACCAGGCGCAGATGCGGGGCGAGCAGGGTGGGAAAGCCGCGATACAGCGTGCTGCCGTTGCGGATAGGCGTGGCGCTGGCCGCCGGCATCAGCGCCGTCATCGAATAGCCCACCGCGTTGTACCGCACATTCTGGATGCGGGTGGGGGCCAGCCGCCGTTCCTCGGCCGAACGCAGATCGACCAGATTGGCCAGGCCCAACCGGGCAATTTGCGCCTGATCGGCCGGCGTGAGCAAGGGTTGGCCGGCGGAGCGGTAGATCAGGCCCCAACGCACATGGCGGCCGCCAGCAGCGGCATAGCCACCGACATCGCGGAAGTTCGACCCGGCCTCCAGCGGCAGCACCCGTTCGGCCACGCGCAGCCACTGGCCGGTGCCGCGTTCCACCAGCCGCACATAACGGCGCTGCCCGGCCGGCACGGTAAGGCGATGTTCGCCATCGGCATCGGCCGGGGAGACGAGCGTTGCAGCGCGGACGGCGGCATCGGGCGCATCGCTCACCAGCACATCAACCGGGCGGGTGGCGCTCCAGCGCACCAGCAGCGTGTCACCATCGCGGGTGACGCTGGCATCGGCCAACGCCAGCGCCGGGCTGGCGGCGGTGAGCGCCAGGGCGAGCAGCAGGCCGCGCATCAGAAACGCACCTGGATGTCGCCGCCGAACTGGCGCGGTTCGTTGAAGATGCCATAGGGGCCGGTGGCGGCAGCCGCGGCATTGCTGCGCAGATAGACCTGATCGCGGTTGAACAGGTTGCGCGTCCACAGCGCGAATTCGATGCGGCCGCCATTGCCCAGATCGATGTCGGTCAAGGCCAGCCGGCCGTTGACCAGGAAGCTGCGATCCGACAGCGTCGGCTCGCCGGGCAGGCCGCGATAGCCATCGGACATATTGGCATCGATGTGGGCGCGCAGCATCGACCCGCCCAGATCATGCGCCCAGTCCGCCGCGAAGCTGGCAGCGTTTTCCGGCGTGAACACGATGAACGGCTGCTGGAAATTGTTGTTGTTGAACGGGTTCTGCGCCAGCGGCAGGTTGCCCTTGGTATAGGCATAGCTGGCCGAGAGGGTGAAGCCCTTCAGCGGCGCGAGGTTGAGATCAACCTCCACCCCACGGATGCGGCCATTGCCGGCGGCGTTGACCGTCTCGATGGTGGTGCGGGTGGTGCCGGCGACCAGTTGGGCGGAAAAATCGATCTGGATATCGGTGTAGCGGGTGGTGAAGGCCGCCACGTTCAGCCGGGCCTTGTTGTCGAGAAATTCCGATTTGAAGCCCAGTTCGAAGGTCTCGACGCTTTCCGGATCGAAGGCGCGATAGTTCACCGAACGCGAATTGGCGCCGCCGGCACGATAGGCGGTGCCATATTTGCCATAGAGATGGATATCGTCGGTGGCGTCGAAAGCGAGGGTGAGCATCGGATCAAACCGGTCCCAGTCGCGGTCGAAGGTGAAATTGCTGTCGGCGCCGTTCACCTTGAACAGCTGGCCCGAGCGCTTGTCGTGGGTGTAGCGGCCGCCGGCGGTGATGTGCAGGCGCTCATCAAGCAAGGCCGGCGTGAAGGTGCCTTGCGCAAAGGCGGCATAGCTGGTGGCCCGCGCCGTGCTGGCACGATCCGGGAACGGCGTGACCTGGCCTTCAACCAGCGACGACAGCCGGATCAGCGAGCGGCCATCGGCCGACCAGCGCATGGTGTTGGGCGCCCAGGCATCATCGCTGCCCTTTTCGCGGTAATAATACAGCCCGGCGACCCAGTTGAAGCGATCCGACGTGCCAAGCAGCTGGAACTCCTGGCTGAACTGGTGCTGGTTCAGGCTGGCGAGGCTGTAGCGCACGGTGTTGGCGTTGGCCCGGAACACGGCGGCGACGATGCCGAAGCCATTGTCAGATTGGGATTGTTCGACCTCGCGGTAGGAGGTGATCGACTTGAAGTCGATGCCGCTGGCCACCTTCCAGTTCAGCGTGAACAGATGGCCGTTGGTCTTGCCCACGCTGTCCTGCTGCGGCACGCCGGCCAGCAGCTCGCGGGCGCGGGTGGGCTGGGGGCGCACCAGCGGCGAGTTGGGCAGCGCATTGGGCGAGAAGGACAGCAGCTGCAACGCAAAGGGGGTGGTGGCATCATAGGAAATGTCGAACGCATAGAGCGCGCTGACTGCGTCGCTGGGCTGCCACAGCACGGATGCACGCACCCCGCGCCGTTCAAAGCGGCCGAAATCCTCCTCGCCCTCCAGCGGGTTGTTGATGAAACCGCCGCGCTGGGTGGAAATGGCGTCGATCTTGGCCGACAGGCCCTGCCATTCCGGCAGATCCAGATGCAGTTCGCCGCTGTAACCGCCATAATTGCGGATGCCGGCCAGCGCGCGCAGGCCGAATTCGCCCTTGGGCTTTTTCGACACGATGTTGACGGCGCCGCCGGTGGCATTGCGGCCGAACAA
>JAIXQY010000010.1 GCA_027485485.1 Sphingomonadales bacterium
GCGGCCACGATGGCTTCGATCTCGTGATCATTGATCGCCGGGATCATCGGTGACAGCGAGACAAACACGGGCACACCGGCCGCGCTGAGCGCGCGCACGGCGGCCAGCCGGCGGGCCGGTGTGGCGGCGCGCGGCTCCATCAGCCGGGCGAGGCGGGCATCAAGCGTGGTGATGCTGATCATCACCGCGGCCAGCGTGCGGCTGGCCATGGCGGCGAGGAGATCAAGATCCCGGCACACCCGATCCGATTTGGTGGTGATGGTGACGGGGTGATGGCACGCGGCCAGCACGTCAAGGATTTGCCGGGTGATGCGCCAATCCCGTTCGATGGGTTGATAGGGATCGGTGTTGGTGCCCAGCGCAATGGGCTGGCACTGGTAACCGCGCTTGCCCAGTTCCGCTGTCAGCAGTGCCGGCGCATCGGGCTTGGCAAACAGCCGGGTTTCGAAATCCAGGCCGGGGGACAGGTCGTGAAAGGCGTGGGTGGGCCGGGCAAAGCAATAGACGCAGCCATGTTCACAGCCGCGATAGGCGTTGATCGAGCGGTCGAACGGCACATCGGGCGATTGGTTGCGGGTGATGATCGTGCGCGGGCGCTCCACGCCCACGCTGGTGCGCAGCGGCGGGGGCGCGCCGTCCACCATATCGGCCGCATCCAGCCAGTCGCCATCGGCGTCGCGCGCCGCCAGGCCAAAGCGCGCCGGCACATGATTGTGGGTCGCGCCGCGACCGCGGGCCGCCTCAGGGCGCGGCGGGGAGGGCATAGGACAGGCTGTAATGATGCACCCGCCCTTCGATGCGGATGGTCATGCGGCCGCTGATGCCGGCCAGCGCGCCGCTGCCAGACCCGGGCACGATGGCGATATCCAGCTGCTGGCCGCCGGCCGCCATGGTGCCATTGTGTTGCAGGGCAAAACCGCCCGCACGGCCTGACAGCGTGGCCACCACCATTTCCATCGCGACATAGCCGGCGCTGCCCTTGGCCGGATCGCCGGCGCTCATCATCACGCCCTGGCTGGTGCCGGCCAGATCGCCGCTGAAGCGTTTCTCCAGCCGGAACTGGGCCACGCCGCCGGGCGCGGCGGGCAGGGGCGTGATGGTCACGGCAAATTCGCCACTGGCCTCTGCGGCCGCGGCGGCACCGCTGCTGATCACTGCGGCCATGGCCATTGCCCTTCCCAAACGAATCATCATGTCGCGCCCCTTGTTCGTGAACATATATGGAACAAAGCCGCGCGGCCAGCGCATTTGGCCGGGCGGTGCGGCGGTGGCTCAGGCCGCGACGTCGCCCAGCGCCAGTGCCTTGCGCGCCAGCACTTCGGCCCGCAGGGCGCGGGCATCGGCCAGGGCATTGTGGGGCAGGGCGCTCATGCTGGCCGTGTCAAAGCCGGGCAGGTTGACCAGCTCGAACCGCGCCTGTGGCAGCATGCGCCGGCCCTTGAACACCAGCAGCGCGGCGGCGTGGGCAATGTCTTCCGGCCAATCGGCCACCAGCACCGGTTCGGGATCGCCGGCCAGATAGGCGGCAAGTCCGGCCACCACATCGGCCCGGCTTTGCGCCGGCGCGCCCAACTTGGGCATCACATGCTCCGCCACCCAGCGTTGCGGGCGGTGGCAGGGCAGCACGGCATAGAATGGGCCCAGGCCGTCCACTTCCGGCACCAGCGCGATGGCGATCAGCGGGCCATCAAAGCCGTTGAATTCGCAATCGAGGAAATAGCGCATGGCCTCACCGCTCCTGCAGGCGCGGGATGAGATCGACGAAGTTACACGGGCGGTGGCGGGCATCGAGCTGGGTGGCCAATATGCCATCCCAGCCATCCTTCACCGCGCCGGTGGAGCCCGGCAGGCAGAAGATATAGGTGCCGCGCGAAAGGCCGGCACAGGCGCGGGACTGGATGGTGGAGGTGCCGATGGTCTGGAAGCTGAGCCAGCGGAACAGTTCGCCAAAGCCGGGGATCAGCTTTTCGGCCACCTGGTCCAGTGCCTCGGGCGTCACGTCGCGGCCGGTGACGCCGGTGCCGCCGGTGGTGATGATCACGTCCACACCGGCATCATCGATCCAGGCGTTCATCTGCGCCACCAGCGCCGGCACCTCATCCCGTATGATGGCGCGGGCGGCGAGGCGGTGGCCAGCGGCTTCCAGCCGGGCGACCAGCGTGTTCCCCGATGTGTCGTTGCCGGCATTGCGGCTGTCGCTCACCGTGGCCACGGCGATGTTGAGGGGCAGGAACGCAAGCGACTCATCAATGGGCATGAAACACGCTAGGCTGCTGCACGGTGCTTTGTCATGGTGGAAGAACAGCGGGGGGCAAGATGGCACGGGTGATGGCGATGATCTGCGCGGCCGACCGGATGCGGGCGCGGGCGTTCTACAGCGATGTTCTGGGTCCGGTGTTTGGCCTGGGCGCGCCGATGATCGATCATTTTGGTGATCAGTTTCCCTGCGGCGAAGGCTTCATCCGGCTGACCGCGCTGCCCGACTGGCAGGCCGGGCCCTATCCGGTGCTGGGCTGGCAGGTGGATGATGCGGCGGCGGCGGTGGCCGGGCTGGTGGCGCGCGGGGTCGAGATGCTGATCTATCCCGGCTTTGGCCAGGACGCCCAGGGCCTGTGGACCTCACCCGACGGCGGCGCCCGCATCGCCTGGTTCAACGACAGCGAGGGCAATCTGCTCAGCCTGACCGAGCAGCGCTGAACGGACTTGATCGGGACAGTTGTTCCTTATATGTTCGCACTGTGAGTCGGAGGGCAGACATGACTGAAGCGGGTGGATGTCAGTGTGGTGCGGTGCGCTATGAGGTGAGCGGGCAGCCGCAGCATGTGATGCTGTGCCATTGCGGGGACTGCCGCCGCAGCAGTGGCGCGCCGGTGGTGGCATGGGCGGCGTTTGCCGAAGCGGATTTCCGCCTGGTTCAGGGGGAGCCGGTGGCCTATAATTCGTCTGGCCAGGCATGGCGGCATTTTTGCCCGCGCTGCGGCACCGGCACCCATTATCGCAATCCAGACATGTTGCCCGGCATCATCGATATTCAGTCTGCAACGTTGGACAATCCCGAAGCCTTTCCGGCCGATGCCCATATCCAGCTGGCCGAACGCATCGGCTGGATGGCGAGCGCCCATGACTTGCCGGGGTTTGAACGCTTTCCGGGATAAGCTTGGCTATTTCCCGCCGGCCACCGCCCGATCATCATCGCTCCACAGTTCCGGCCGGAAGCTGCCGGGTTCAGGGCGGGGGCGGATGGCCAGCGGCTCGCGCTTCACGGCCAACGGCCCGCCGATGCCGGGCAGGCGCGGCCACAGGCCTTGCGCCAGCGCATCGAGCGCGGCGGGCTGTTCGCCTTCGCGCAGGGCATAGATCCAGTAATTCCTGAGCACTATTTCCACATAATGGCGGGTCTCGCGATAGGGGATGGATTCGATGAACAGCAGCGGATCGCCCTGATCATCCAGTGTGCGGTTCCACGTCTGCACCGCGCCCGGCCCGGCATTATAGGCGGCGATCACCTTGGGCAGCAGCCCGCCAGTGAGGCCCATGCGGCCCAGCACCTCCAGATAGGTCTGCCCCAGTTCAAAGCTGTAGGCCGGATCGGCCATATCCCCGGCACCCAAAGGGCCCTGCAGCAGCTCCGGATTCTCGCGCGCGATCCGGGCCGCCACCAGCGTGCGCGTATCGGGCATCAGCTGCATCAGGCCGCGCGCGCCCACCCGGCTGGTGGCGTTGGTGGCAAAGGCCGATTCCTGCAGGGCATGGGCGAAGGCCAGGGCGCGCGGCACCCGCCAGCCGCGAAAGGGCACCCAGTCCGGCGCCGGATAGCGGGCTGACAGCGGCGCTTCTAGCCCCAGCGGCGGCTTCACGGCCAGGCTGTATTGTGTCGCCGGCAGATCCAGCCGTGTGGCGAGGCGCAGGATGGCCGGAAAGGCTTCGGCCGGCGCGATGGCGGCCAGATGGCGCAGTTCGCGATCGGCCAGCCCCAATTGCCCGATTTCCACCAGCGCAGCGGCCCGGCGGGCACCGGGCACGTCTTTCAGATAATTCCAGTCCGCCGTGATGAAATCCGGCTCGCGCCAGTCCAGCCCCTGATCCTGACCCAGCGTGCGCCGCGCCAGCAGGCCATAGAATGTGCCGGCGGCCGCGGCCGCCTTGTCCAGCCGGTTGGCCCGGTTGGCGCTGTTGCCGGCCATGCCCCATGCCCGTGCCGCCCAGAAGGCCGCGGCGGCGCGGGCATCGTCGCGGCCATCGGTCACCAGATCAAAGGCCTGCGCCGCATCGCGCCATCGCCCCAGCCGATACGCCGCCAGCCCGGCCGTCCATGCGCCATCGGCTGCACCCTTGCCGGGCCCGGCGGCGGCTTCCAGCCCCATGCGCCAGGCCGCCAGATCATCGCCCATGCGATAATGGTTCCAGGCGATGCGCGCCGCCCAATCGGCCCGGGCAAAGCCCGACAGCCGCGCCGCCTCGCCCAGCCAGATGCGCTCGGCCTCCTCATTGCGGTCGGCCGCCAGCAGCGGCTTCAACCGCGCGGCCATATCGGCATCCAGCGGCCCCGACGCGAGCGTATAGCCTGCCGCATTGGCCGGCCGCACTGCCCGCACATCCGGCAGCAAGGGCAGCGGCGCACTGTCGGCCGCCGGCATCGCCTCGGCCAGCTTCGCCACCCTGGCCGCCAGCGGCAGATCGGGATTGGCCCCAAGCCAGGCGGCCAGTTCGGCGCGGCTCTGCCGGGCGCCGGCGCGTGCGACGATCAGCGCGGCGCGCGCCGTTTCGGTGAGGAGGGCGCCGGGCTGCGCAATGATCGCGGCTTCGGCCTTGCTCAGCCGGCCGGCATCAAGATCGAGGAAAATCTGCCGCCAGGTCGCCCGTTCGTCTGCCGTCAACTGCGGCGGCACCAGCCGCTGGCGTTCGGTGATGCCGCTGGGGGCGACCACGGTGATTGTGGGCGAGGCCGGTGGCGGTAGCGGTTCCTGCGCCTGCGCCGTAGCAGCCAGCAACAGGGGGGCCAGCAGCACCAGCAGCATCCGCCTCATGTGATCGCGGCCCGGAACAGCTTCAGATGGTCAAACGCCTGTTTTTTCAATTCCTTGTCACCGCGCATGGTGCGCGGGTGCAGCGTGGGCAGCATTTGCGCCCCGGCCCAATCGAACCAGCGGCCCCGGCTGCTGGCCAGCCGCGCCTCGCGCCCCGCCACCTCGGCGGCGCTCTGGCCCAGCGCCAGCACCAGCCGCGGCGGCGCAAATACCACCAGCCGGTCCAGCACCGGGCCAAAGCGGCTGAACTGGTTGGGTGGCGGTTCGGCATCGCCGGGCTGCGGGAAGGGCAGCCGGCTGACCAGCGCCACCCGGGCCCAGTCCAGCTCCACCGCCGCCAGCATGCGGTCGATGGTGTCGCGGTGGGCCGGGTCTTCATCCGGCCGGTCGATCAGCACCCAGACGCGGCTGTCCAGCGCGCCGTGAAACAGCAGGGGCGGGGTGGTTCTGGCCTGCGGAAACCTGGCCAGCAGCGCCAGCAGGGCCGGCACGTCGGGGCAATCCAGCGCTGGATGCCGTTCCGGTGGGGCCTTGACGGGCTGGGCCTTGGGGGGTGCCGGCTCCGGTGCTGCGGCCACGATCGGTTCCGGCGCGCGTGCCGGTTCCGGCACTGCCTCCAGCCAGCGGCGCGGTGCGGCGTCCACAGGAACATCGGCGCCGGCGGCCACCAGAAAGGCCAGCGCGGTGCGGGCCTGTTCGGGCGAAAGGGGCTGGGCGGGCTGCGACACGATCCCGCAAAAGCACCAGTGTGGCCGGTCTGGTCAAGCCTTGGCCATGCCGCTATCTGATGAAGTCTGGCAAAGCTGCGGCAGGGCGCGCTGGTTGGGCGCAAGGGCTGCCGTGAGGATGGGGACGAACGAAGTGAGCGAACGCGAATCCATGCCCTATGATCTGGTGATCGTGGGCGGCGGGCCGGCCGGCCTGTCGGCTGCGATCCGGGCCAAGCAGGAAGCGACCCGCCTGGGCGTGGAGCTTTCGGTGTGCATCCTGGAAAAGGGCAGCGAAATTGGCGCGCATATATTGTCGGGCGCAGTGGTTGATCCCAAGGCGCTGGACGAACTGCTGCCGGAATGGCGCACGATGGATTCGCCGCTGACGGTTCCCGTCACCGAGAATCATCATTGGGTGCTCACCGAAACCAAGAAATATGATTTCCCGCACGCGCTGCTGCCGCCGTTCATGCAGAACAAGGGCTGCTACACCGTCAGCCTGGGCAATCTCACCCGCTGGCTGGCCACCCAGGCCGAAGCGCACGGCGTGGAGATCTTTCCCGGCTTTGCCGCCGCCGAAGTGTTGTTCAACGACGATGGCAGCGTGAAGGGCGTCGCCACCGGCGATATGGGCATCGCCAAGGATGGTTCGAAGAAAGACAGCTGGACGCCGGGCCTGGAGATCCACGCCAAATATACTTTCTTCGCCGAAGGCGCGCGCGGGCATCTTTCAAAGCAGATCATCAACCGGTTTGACCTGCGCAAGAACAGCCAGCCGCAGATTTATGGCATTGGCCTGAAGGAATTGTGGGACATTCCGGCCGAAAAACATGTGCCGGGCAAGGTGATCCACAGCCAGGGCTGGCCCTTGAGCGATGCCAATGGCGGCGGGTTCCTCTATCATCAGGCCAATGGCCAGATCGCGCTTGGCTTCTCGGTCTGGCTGAATTACGATAATCCCCACCTGTCGCCGTTCGAGGAGTTCCAGCGCTGGAAGACCCATCCGGCGATCCGCGAAATCCTCGAAGGCGGCCGCCGCGTGAGCTATGGCGCGCGGGCGATCAATGATGGCGGCTGGCAGGCGGTGCCGAAACTGGCCTTCCCCGGCGGCGCGCTGATCGGTTGTGCCGCCGGCTTCCTGAACGTGCCGCGCATCAAGGGCAGCCACACCGCGATGAAGAGCGGCATGATGGCCGCCGAAGCCGCCGTGGCCGCCATTGCTGCCCAGCGCGGCGGCGATGAACTGGCCGATTATGAAGCCGCCTACAAGAAGAGCTGGGTGTATGAAGAGCTGAAGATGGTGCGCAACGTGCTGCCTGCCGTCGAGAAGTTCGGCACCACGGTGGGCACCGTGATGGGCGGCGTGATGATGTGGATGGAATATCTGGGATACGAGCTGCCGTTCACCTTCAAGCTGAGCCCCGACAACACGCACATGCGCAAGAAGGATGAGGCGCGCAAGATCGTCTATCCCAAGCCCGATGGCGTGATCAGCTTTGACCGTTTGTCGAGCGTGTTCCTGTCCAACACCAACCACGAGGAAGACCAGCCCTGCCACCTGACGCTGAAGGATGCGTCGGTGCCGGTGGAGGTGAACCTCGCGCTCTATGACGAGCCGGCGCAGCGTTATTGCCCGGCGGGCGTGTATGAAATCGTGGGCGTGGAGGAGAATGCGCCGCGCTTGCAGATCAACGCGCAGAATTGCGTGCATTGCAAGACGTGCGATATCAAGGACATGACGCAGAATATCAATTGGGTGGTGCCGGAGGGCGGTGGGGGGCCGAATTATCCGAATATGTAGCGCAGCCGGGCGAGCGCGCGTCCCGCGCGCCGACTCCGGCAAGCTCGGCCGGCGACCAAAAAAGGCGGCTCTCAAGCCGCCTTTTTCGTGTGTCGTCCGACGGCGTGGCTCCGCCACGCTCTCCCTCCCTCTTCCTTCC
>JAIXQY010000214.1 GCA_027485485.1 Sphingomonadales bacterium
ATGCCCGCGCTGCCGGGGCAGCCGCGGGTCATCATGCTGAACAGTTCTGAAATTCAGATTGCGTCGCTGTCCCGCTCACCGGTGCGGATCCGCACGGCGATTTCAATGGGAGACACAAAGATCTTGCCGTCGCCGATCCGGCCGGTGCGGGCCGCGTTTGTGATGGCTTCAACCACCCGTTCCACCTGGTCGTCTTCCACGATGATTTCCAGTTTCACCTTTGGCAGGAAGTCCACCACATATTCAGCGCCGCGATACAGTTCAGTATGGCCCTTCTGCCGGCCAAAACCCTTCGCTTCGGTCGCCGTGATCCCAGAGACACCAACTTCGTTCAAGGCATCCTTCACCTCATCCAACTTGAACGGCTTGATCACAGCTTCGATCTTCTTCACGTGCTTCTCCTGCCTGCAATGGGTTGCAAAACGTCCCAACGACACGCATCGCCTCTGCCGCCGCATGCGAAGGGTCTGCGCCTTTTGCCAAGCCCGCGCCACCGCAATTTGGCTTATATGACGGCCCGGCACACGGCGAACCCGACGCACCGTCAAACGCCTTATGTTGCACAGCGGCAGCGCCATGCATCTAGATCATGTTGCGCGTGCTCCTGATGGAACAGCAGTGCGGACTTACCGGGCGTTCCGCAACCAGGGCAGTTTTAGAGAT
The DNA here is from genome assembly GCA_027485485.1 of Sphingomonadales bacterium. GTDB lineage: Bacteria > Pseudomonadota > Alphaproteobacteria > Sphingomonadales > Sphingomonadaceae > Sandarakinorhabdus. Next base: position 664 of record JAIXQY010000214.1, read on the forward strand.
TTCAGTGCAGGGGAAATTCATGACAAACTTAATCGACCGATTGCGAGCGCCTGCCGTGCTTGCCGGCATCGCCCTCTTTGCCGCTGTGCCGGCGCTGGCGGCTGATGCCGCACCAGTGCCGGTGCCCGACAAGGGCGACACGGCGTTCATGCTCGTCTCCACGATCCTCGTACTGTTGATGATCCTGCCTGGCCTGCAGCTGTTCTATGGCGGTCTCACCCGGTCCAAGAACATGCTATCCACCATGACCCAGATTGGTGTTGCCACATGTCTGGCGATGGTGATGTGGGTGGTCTATGGTTATTCCCTGGCCTTCGGCCCCGATGGTTCCGAAGCGCTGAAGCCCTTCATCTCCAGCCTTGACCGGCTGTTCCTTGCCGGCATCACTCCGGATTCCACGGCCGCCACCTTCACCGATGGTGTGGTGATCCCCGAATATGTGTTCGTCTGCTTCCAGATGACCTTCGCTGCCATCACGGTCAGCCTGGTGCTGGGGTCGGTGGTTGAACGCATCAAATTCTCCGCCGTGCTGGTGTTCACCCTCGTATGGCTCACCATCGTGTATCTGCCGGTGGCACACATGGTCTGGGCCGGTTCCGGCCTGTTCTTCGCGATGGGCGCGCTGGATTTTGCCGGCGGCACTGTCGTTCACATCAACGCTGGTGTTTCGGCGCTGGTCGCCGCGCTGATCCTGGGCAAGCGCCTGGGCTACGCCAAGGAAACCATGGCTCCGCATTCGCTCACGCTGACCATGGTTGGCACCGGCATGCTGTGGGTGGGCTGGTTCGGCTTCAACGCCGGTTCCGCCCTCGAAGCCAATGGCTCTGCCGCGCTGGCGATGATCAACACCTTCGTGGCCACGGCCGCTGCTGCGCTGGCCTGGCTGGCGGTGGAAAAGCTGGCCGGGCACAAGCCGTCATCGCTGGGTTTGGCGTCGGGCATCATTGCCGGCCTGGTGGCGGTGACTCCGGCCGCCGGCAATTCCGGCCCGATGGGCGCCATGGTTCTGGGCGCGATTGCTGCCGTCGCCTGCTATATCGCGGTGACCGTGCTGAAGCCCCGCCTTGGTTACGATGACTCGCTTGATGCCTTTGGCATCCACGGCATCGGCGGCATCGTTGGCGCGATCGGCACCGGCATCGTCTATGCCCCGTCGCTGGGCGGCCCGGGCGGTGATGATTTCGACATGGCCAGCCAGATCGGCGTGCAGCTTGCAGCGGTGGGCACCACCATCGTCTGGGCCGCCGTGGGCACCGTGATCGCCATCTATGCGGCCAAGGCACTCACCGGCCTGCGTGTCAGCGCCGATGTGGAACGCGAAGGCCTTGACCTTGGTGAACATGGCGAGCGGGCCTATAATCCCTGATCTTGCCAGACTGACTGATTTGACCTGGCCCGTATTGGGCCAGGTCAAATCTGTTTCAGGGACAATATTTGTTGTGATGTTTGCAGATATATTTTGATTTTTTCTCGATTTATTTTGTAAATTTACAATGTTAAGCGCGCTCGGCAGCGGCGTATTCAAAATCAGTGTTACAATTTTACTACGCCAAATGACGTAATTACGCCATTTGGCGTACATGCATGACCTTTGCTGCGGCGCATCATAATTGCGGTGCACCGGTTCTCGGGTGCCATGTTGCATTTCAAACCTTGGGCAGAGGGTTCCGCATGATCACGCAAATCTCGAACTATAATGTGCAAAGCAAGTCGGTGCTGGCGATCGCCGCGCTGCTGTCTGCCGGCACCGCTGCCGCGCAGGATGCGCCGCCGGCGCTGTTGCCGGGCCTCTCCGGCCCGCTCAGCTACAATCCCAAGCCGCTCAGCTTCGACGTGGCGGGCGGCACGCTTTACCTCACCGCCATCGGCAGCGGCTATGTCGGCAGCCAGTCCAACACCACGGCCGGCGTGGCCAACAGCTTTGCTGATGTGTCCAACGCCCAGGTGATCATCCAGAAGCCGGAAGGCGTGTTCCAGTTCCTGATCCAGGCTGGTCTCTACAGCCATGAAACCGTGGGCCTGGGCTATGCCCGCGCCACCAGCTACACCGATGCCACCTATGGCCCGGTGCCGCAGGCGTGGATCAAGCTGGCGCCATCGTCCAGCTTCAACGTGCAAGCCGGGATCCTGCCGACGTTGATCGGCCTGGAAGCGCCGTTCAGCTTCCAGAACATGAACATCGAACGCGGCGTGCTGTGGGGCCAGGAAAATGTGCTCACCCGCGGCGTGCAGGCCAACGTGACCGCCGGCAAGCTCTTCGCATCGGTGGCGCTGACCGATGGCTTCTTCTCCGGCAAGTTCAACTGGTTGAGCGGCGTTGTTGGCTATGTTGACGGTCCGCACACGCTGTCGGTCGTGCTGGGCGGCGCGCTGAACCGCAATGCGCGCAGCACCTTCTCCACCCCCACCGTGCAGAACAACAGCACGATCTTCAACGTGATCTACAGCTATGCCGGCGACAAGTGGCTGGTGCAGCCCTATTTCCAATATGCCAGCGTGGGTGATCTGCCGTTCCTGGGCACCACCAAGGCCGATAATTGGGGCGTGGGCCTGCTGGCCAAATACAAGATCAATGACAATTGGTCGATGCCGGTGCGGTTCGAGTATATCGACAGCAAGGCCCCGAAGGCGACTGCAGCGAACTTCCTCTATGGGCCCGGTTCCAATGCCTTCTCGCTGACGGTGACGCCCACCTACACCTGGGATCGCTTCTTCATCCGGCCTGAGGTGTCTTATGTGTCGGTTTCGGGGATCACCGCGGGCTCTGCCTTTGGTTCGGCGGGCACGGACAAGAGCCAGTTGCGCGGACGGCTGGAGTTTGGGGTGATGTTCTGACCAGCCGGCTGGCCACAACGCGCAGCGTTGTGGCCAGACTCGGCGCAGGCACGGCCAGCGAACGAAAAGGGCGGCTCTCAAGCCGCCCTTTTTGATTCGTCTGACGGCGCGGCTCCGCCGCGCTCTTTCTTGCTTCTTTTGCTCTTTCTTTTCCCGAATTTGGGCTGTCCTTCCGGTCACGCCGGCTTGGCCCGCGTGTGGCGCTGGCTGTGGGGCGTCGGCTTGGCGCGGGCGAAGCCCGCGCTGGGGGAGGGTGGTGCCGGTGGGGGAGAAGGAAGGGAAGGGAAGGAAGGGAAGAGCGTGGCGGAGCCACGCCGTCAGACGAGTCAAAAAGGGGCGGCTGTTGGGCCGCCCCTTTTCGCTCGCTGGCCGATCTTGCCGGAGTCGGCAAATAGCTTCCGCTATTTGCGCGCCCGGCAGCGATTTACGCGCTGTAATACATATCAAACTCCACCGGCGCGGGGGTCATTTCCCAGCGCTGGACCTCTTCCATCTTCAGCTCGATGTAGGAATCGATCTGATCGTCGGTGAACACACCGCCCTTGGTGAACACTGCGCGGCTCTTGTCGAGCGCGCCAAGCGCCTCGCGCAAGGACGCGCACACGGTCGGCACCTTCTTCAGTTCGCGCGGCGGCAGGTCATAGAGATTCTTGTCCATGGCCGGGCCAGGGTGGATGCGGTTTTCGATGCCGTCCAGACCGGCCATCAGCAGGGCGGTATAGGCCAGATAGGGGTTGGCGGTGGCATCGGGGAAGCGCACTTCCACGCGCTTGGACTTGGTGCCGGTGCCATAAGGAATGCGGCACGAGGCCGAGCGGTTGCGGCTGGAATAGGCCAGCAGCACCGGCGCTTCAAAGCCCGGCACCAGTCGCTTGTAGCTGTTGGTGCTGGGGTTGGTGAAGGCGTTGCAGGCCTTGGCATGCTTGATGATACCGCCGATGAAGAACAGCGCCATTTCGCTGAGGCCGGCATATTGATCGCCGGCAAACAGCGGGGTCTTGCCGTTCCAGATCGACAGGTGGGTGTGCATGCCGCTGCCGTTGTCGTCCTTGATCGGCTTGGGCATGAAGGTCGCGGTCTTGCCATAGGCGTGCGCCACCTGGTGCACGACATATTTGTAGACCTGCATGCGGTCAGCGGTTTCCACCAGCTTGCCGAAGGTCAGGCCCAGTTCGTGCTGGGCGGAGGCCACCTCGTGGTGGTGCTTGTCGCAGGGCAGGCCCATTTCCAGCATGGTGGCAACCATTTCGGCGCGCAGATCAACCGCGCTGTCCACCGGCGCCACCGGGAAATAACCGCCCTTGGCACGCGGCCGGTGGGCCATGTTGCCCTGCTCATACTGGCGGCCGCTGTTGGTCGGCAGCTCGATGTCATCGAGGTGGAAGAAGCCTTCGTTATAGCCCAGCCCAAAGCGCACATCGTCAAACACGAAGAATTCGGCTTCCGGGCCGACATAGACAGTGTCGCCGATGCCGGTGGCCTTCAGATAGGCTTCACCGCGCTTGGCCGTGGAGCGCGGATCGCGGCTGTAGAGCTGGCCGGTGGAGGGTTCCACCACGTCGCAGATCAGGATCAGCATCGGCGTGGCCGAGAAGGGATCGATATAGGTCGCATCCAGATCCGGCATCAGGATCATGTCGCTCTCGTTGATCGCCTTCCAGCCGGCGATCGACGAACCGTCGAACATGAAGCCATCTGTGAGCATATCCTCATCGATCACGCCCGACACCATGGTCAGATGCTGCCATTTGCCCTTGGGATCGGTGAAGCGCAGGTCAACCCACTCGATCTCCTTCTCCTTGATCATTCCCAGAACATCAGCAGCAGTGGTCATCGAATCGTCCCTTGTCGTTTATTGATGGTTGTTTCTTGGTGGTTGGTGATTTGAACTTCAGATCGCGTCGCTGTCACGCTCGCCGGTGCGGATGCGCACGGCCATTTCGATGGGGGAGACAAAGATCTTGCCATCACCAATGCGCCCGGTGCGCGCCGCGTTGGTGATCGCTTCCACCACCCGTTCCACCTGGTCGTCGTCCACAACAACCTCCAGCTTCACCTTGGGCAGGAAATCCACCACATATTCGGCACCGCGATACAATTCGGTATGACCCTTCTGCCGGCCAAAGCCCTTGGCTTCGGTCACGGTGATGCCAGACGCCCCAACTTCGTGCAGCGCCTCCTTCACCTCATCCAGCTTGAACGGCTTGATGACAGCTTCAATCTTCTTCACGGTCCACCCTCGCTTAAGATGGCGCGCGCACCGCTGCCCAGTGCGACAGCGACGGCCTCATCGCGCATTCATTGCGCCATTTGGAAATCGCGCGCCACCGGTATTTCCCCCATGTCGCGGCGATTTCTTCACCGATTTCAAACCGTGGTGGCGTAGCCGCCGTCAACGGTGATCACGCTGCCGCACAGGAAATCGCTGGCTCGGCTGGACAGGAACAGCGCCACGCCGGCCATGTCATCCGGGGTGCCCCAGCGCTGCATCGGCGTGGCGGCGCGGAAGGCCTCGCGGAACTCCTCGGCGATGGCCGCGGTCATCTTGGAGGGGAAAAAGCCCGGCGCGATGGCGTTCACGGCAATGTGCCGCTTGGCCAGGAACTTGGCCATCATCCGCGTCATGTGCAGCACGCCGGCCTTGGACGCGGCATAGCTGTAGGTTTCCAGATCGGAGATGTGCTGGCCATCGATGGAGCCGATGTTGATCACCTTGGCCAGAGTGCCGGGCCCGGCAGCGGCCTCCAGCAGCGGCGCCAGTTTCTGGGTGAGGAAGAAGACCGATTTCACATTGATGTCCATCACCTTGTCCCAACCGGATTCGGGGAATTCATCAAAGCCCGCCCCCCAGGAGGCGCCGGCGTTGTTGAACAGGATATCAACCTTGGGCGTGATGGCCGCGACAGCGGCGGCAAAGCGCTCGATCTCGGCCATTTGCGACAGATCGGCGGGAATGGCGGTGCAGGCCGGGCCCAATTGGGCAGCCAGGCCCTCGCAGTCGCTGATCTTGCGGCTGGTGATGATCACGCGTGCGCCATTTTCGATCAGGGCGCGGGCAATCATCTCGCCAATGCCGCGGCTGCCGCCGGTGACGACCGCGACCTTGCCGGCGACACTGAACAGATTCTCGATCTTCATGGGGCGTTCCTTCAGATGGCTTCGCCCGCGGCGCGGGCACGGTCAAGGCGGCTGGATTCGGCCAGCGGCAACAGGCGATAGACAAAGAACAGGGCGACGATGGTGAACGGCGCCATCAGCAACAGCGCCAGCACGCCGGTGCCCAGACTGCCGCTCAGCTTGGAGACAAAGCCGGTGAACCACGGCCCCAGGCCAAGGCCAAACAGCGTGGTGCCGATGAAGAAGGTGGCGGTGGCGGCCCCGCGCATGCGCGGCATCACCAGATCCTGCGTGGTTGCCGCCGCCACGCCGACATACATCGAACCGAAGATGGTGGTGGGCGCAAAGCAGAGGAAGAAGGTGGCGAGATCGCCGGTGGTATATTGCATCCAGATGAAGGGCGCCGGCACCAGCGTGGCGAGCGCGCCGACCATGATGCGGCCCGATGGGTGGCGCTGCTTGGCCCAATCGCCCAGCACGCCGCCCAGGATGGTGCCGGTGAAGCCACCCAGCGCGCCGCCGCCGCCCAGGATGAAGGCCACGGCTTCGCGTGTGCCATACCAGGGCACCGGCGCCCCACTGGCCAGCATCGGTTCGACAAAGGTGCGCATGGCATAGGGCGCCGCCCAGAAGCCGACCGAATAACCAACGAAGCTGATGCTGCCAAAGCCCAGGATGGTCAGCACAAAGGCCGGCGTGCCCCAGATCATCTCATAGGTTGGCTTGTCGCGCCGCTTGATCGATTGCGCCCAGCTGATCACCGCGTACAGCCCGGTGCCCACGGCGAGGAACTGTGGGATTTCCCCGGTGAGATGCACGAGGCTGGCCACCAGCCCGGCCACCAGCGCCAGCGCGGCGACATTTTCCAGCAGCGCGCGCCGGCCGAGCAGGGCCATGTTGATCAGGGTGAGCGGCGGGATGACGCTGGCCAGATCGGCCAGGAAGTTGCGGATGATGGTTTTGCCGGGCATCGGCACCGGCGGCGGCAGGCCATCGGCACGGCCACGGATCGGCTCAATCAATGTGGCCACCCACAAGGCCAGCAACAGGCCGGGGATGCCCACCGCCATGAACGCCGCCTGCCAGCCCACCAGCCCCAGCGGGCCGCCGCCGGGATAGGCGCTGTTCCAGCCCTGCACCACCACCGCGCCGATCAGCAGCGAGACGCCGCCGCCCAGATAGAGCCCGGCGGCATAGATGGAGAGCGCCGTCGCCCGCCGCGCCTTGGGGAACCAATCGGAAATCATCGAATAGGCAGACGGGCCGGCGGTCGCTTCGCCCACACCCACGCCAACGCGCGCCAGCGACAATTGCGCAAAGCTGCCCGACAGGCCCGACAGCGCCGTCATCCCCGACCACAAGGTCAGGCCCAGGCTGAGCAGCCTTGTGCGCACCCAGTTGTCGGCCAGCCGGCCGATCGGCACGCCGAACAGCGCATAAAACACCGCGAACGCCGTGCCATAGAGAAAGCCGAGCTGGGCATCGGTGAGATCGAGATCGCGTTTGATGTCTTCGGCCAGGATCGACAGGATCTGGCGATCGATGAAGTTGAAGACATAGACCAGCACCAGCAGCGCCAGCACATACCAGGCATAGGGGCCGCCAACGGCGGGCACCTTGCCTGCGGGATCAGCGCAAGGCGCTTCGGAATCGGCCATTCACATCCACCCCATGCTGCCGGCAGTGCGTGCCCCTGATCTCGGCTGCGCCTGCCTGTTGGAGCAAAGGCTTATCAGCCGTCTGCCGGCCTGTCACCCATCACATCGGCAAAGTTCAGATGGCCATCATAGAGCGCGCGCACCACCAGCTCGGTGCGGCTGGACACGCCGTAACGCTGCTTGGCCGCCTCGAGATATTTGTGCACCGTGCCGGCCGACAAGCCCAGCAGCTGGCCGGCGACCCAGTTGGATTTGCCGCGCGCCGCCAGCACCAGGCAATCCAGCTGGCGCTGCGTCAGCCGGGGTTGCTGTTCATCGCCGCCCTGTTCCGCAAGCCGCAGCCGCCGCGCGGCTTCAAAGGCAAAGCAGGCCAGATAATGCGCCGCCGGCAGGCTGTCGTTGGGCAGGTCGCCCTCGCCGCCAACCACAAAGCTCACCAATCCCGATGCCTGGCCGGGAATATGGATGGGCACGGTGAAACCATCGTTCAGCCCGGCATTGCGCGCCGCGGCCATATAGGCGCGGTGGCGCCCGGTCATCGGCACCAGCGTGGGCAGATTGCTCCAGGCAAAGGGCGTGACCTGGCGGCTGCTGGCCAGCAGCACCGGATCGTCGGCAATCCGCGTTTCGTCGGCCAGCTGGTCCACCCAATGATCGGGAAAATCGCTGAGCCGCAGCGTGCCTAGCCGATTGGATGAAATGCGCTGGGCCAGGGCATAATGATGAAATTGCAGGCTGCGCGTCGCATCCTTCAGCACCAACCCGATATCGGTCAGCGATGGGGCATCGCGCACCGAACGGACATAGGATTGCACGTCGGCAAAGCTGCCCACGCGGCCAACACGCTTCATACGCAACGCCCCTTCTGCCGCAAAAAACAGTTTGCGGTGGTGAATTGATCGGCGCTGCCCCTTGCCGACCGGCCAACACACGGCCTATTCATGCCACAGGATTGTCACTTGCCTGAAATATGGCAAGAAAAAAATAGTGTTGAGGGTGAAATGGAACATCAGGTTGCGATCATTGCGGGCGGCTGCTTCTGGTGCACTGAGGCCGTCTTTAACGATTTGCGCGGCATAGAGTCCGTTGAGTCAGGCTATATCGGTGGCCAGATAGCGAACCCCACCTACGAACAAGTCTGTTCCGGTCGCACCGGCCATGCCGAAGCGGTGCGCATTGTCTTTGACAATAGTGAAATTTCCTTTCCGGAGATTCTCGACATTTTTTTCCACACTCATGATCCGACCACGCTGAACCGGCAGGGCGGAGATGTTGGCACCCAATATCGTTCGGCGCTGTTCCCGCAGAACGGCGTGCAGGCGGTGGAAGCCGAAGCCGCCATTGCACGCAACCAGGCCAGTTGGGATGCGCCGATCGTGACGACGATCGAGCCTAACGCGCCTTGGTGGCCGGCCGAAGCCTATCACCAGCGTTATTATGAAACCAACGGCAGCCGGAACGGCTATTGCGTCGCCGTGGTTGGCCCCAAGCTGGCCAAGTTCCGCAAGACCTATGCGGCAAGGCTTAAGCGCTGAGACGGACGGCGGCCACCGCGACCGAGTGTGCGCGCACCCGGCCGGCA
>JAIXQY010000051.1 GCA_027485485.1 Sphingomonadales bacterium
ATCGTGTGGACGGTGGATGGCCGCCACATGGCCGCGGTGAAGAAGCTGGGGCCCAAGGCGCTGGCCGCCGAGATTGCCGCGCGCTGTGATGGCACCATGGGCGAGATCGAGGTGATCGCGCCGCAGACGGTGTGGCCGCTGGGCTTCCACCACGCCGCGCGCTACACCGATACCCGGCTGCTGCTGCTCGGCGATGCGGCGCACGGCATCCACCCGATTGCCGGCCAGGGCCTGAACATGGGGTTCCGCGATGTGGCGGCGGCAGCCGAAGTGCTCACCAACGCGGCGCGGGCCGGGCTGGATCTGGGCAGCCCCGATGTGCTGGCCCAGGTTTCGGCGTGGCGGATGTTTGACAACAGCCTGGTGTGCGCGGTGACGGACAATCTCAACCGGCTGTTTGCCATCCCCGGCCGCGTGCCCAGCCGCGTGCGGCGCATCGGCCTGTCGGCCGTGGAGCGCCTGCCGCCGTTGAAGCGCTTCTTCATGAACCAGGCCCGCGGCGAGACCGGCAAGCTGCCGGCGTTGCTGAAGGGTGAACTGGTCTGACGCGCAGCGCTGTGGCATAAGGCGGCCATGGCGACTGTGCTTGAAACCATGATGATCCCGGCCGAAACCGCAGCCGCCATTGATGCGCTGGTGGCAGATGGGGTTGCACCATCCCGGGAAGCCGTGGTCGCCAATCTTGTGGCGCGCGAGATCGAGGATGCTGCCAAGCGCAAGGCGTTGGACGAAGCGATTGCCGAGGGCATGGCCAGCGGCTTTGTTGCCATGACAATAGATGAGCTTCGTGCCCATCTGCTTGCCCGTCATGCCCAGCCGGATTGAGTTTGCCCGGCGTGCGATTGCCGATCTGGAAGCAATCGAAGAACATGGTCGGCGTGTGCATGGAACCGATCAGGCCAATCACTATCGCGAGTCACTGCTCGATGACATGGCGATGCTGCTGGAGTTTCCCAACGCCGGCAGGGACGATGCTGCGCGGGGATTGCGGCGCAAGTCATGCGGTGTGCATGTCATCTGGTACCGCGTTGATGGGGCTGTGCTGAAGATCATCCGCATACTCCACCAGCGCATGGATTCCAGCCGCCGGCTCTGAGCCCCCTCGCACTATCCAGCGTTGCCGGCGCGCGCGCGTGGTCACAAGCTGCCGGCCATGATCGATCGTGACGCACTTCTTGAAAAATACCGGGCCGAGCGGGACAAGCGCCTGCGGCCGGAAGGCAATGCCCAATATGTGCGGGCGGCGACGCATTTCCCGCACATGCTGGACGATCCCTACACGCCCCGCGCCGAACGGGCCCCGGTGCGTGATCACGTGCGCTTTGCCATGGTGGGCGGCGGCTTTGCCGGCCTGTGCACCGGGGCGCGGCTGGCGCAGGCGGGGATCAGCGATTTCCGCATCATCGAAGCCGGCGGCGACGTGGGTGGCACCTGGTATTGGAACCGCTATCCCGGCGCGCAGTGCGACACCGCCTCGATCATCTATATGCCGTTGCTCGAAGAAACCGGGCATATGCCAACCGAAAAATATGCCCATGCCCCCGAAATCCAGGGCCAGGCGAAGAAGATCGCCACCAAATTCAACCTGTATGACAAGGCATTGTTCCACACCGAGGTGGAGCGGCTGAGCTGGGATGAGGCCCGGATGGTCTGGCTGATCGAGACGGACCGGGGGGATTGCTTCACCGCCGATTTCGTCGGTGTCGGCACCGGGCCGCTGAACGTGCCGAAGCTGCCCGGCATCCCCGGCATCGAGACGTTCAAGGGCCACCAGTTCCACACCAGCCGCTGGGATTATGGCTATACCGGTGGTTCGGCCGAAGGCGCGCCCATGGCCAATCTGGCCACCAAGCGCGTGGCGATCATCGGCACCGGGGCCACGGCGGTGCAGTGCGTGCCGCATCTGGCCCGCGATGCCGGCGCGCTGTTCGTGTTTCAGCGCACGCCCTCCAGCGTGGATGTGCGCGCCAACGAGCCCATTGATCCCGAATGGTTTGCCAGCATCGCCACGCCGGGTTGGCAGACGCGCTGGCTGGAGAATTTCGCCGGCAATGTCGGCATGGGCGGCGCCAGCGAAGACTGGGTGAAGGATGGCTGGACCGATCTGTCCCGCCGCATCCGCAGTCGGGTGATGCAGCTGCCACCCACCGAATGGACGCCGGACAATATCATGAAGGTCTGGGAAATGGCCGATCATGAGAAGATGAGCGAGATCCGCGAGCGGGCGGTGACCGTGGTGGAAAACCGCGCCACCGGCGAAGCGCTGCAGGCCTGGTATCGCCAATTGTGCAAGCGACCGTGCTTTCACGACTCCTATCTGCAGGCGTTCAACCGGCCGAATGTCACCCTGGTGCACTCCGATGGCCAGGGTGTGGAGCGCATCGATGAAACCGGCATCTGGGCCGGCGGCCAGCATTACGACGTGGACTGCATCATCCACAGCACCGGCTTTGAAGTCGGCACCCCCACCGAAGAACGCGCCGGCTTCGATCCGGTGGGCGTGGGTGGGCAGACCCTGTCAACCGCTTGGGCCGATGGCATGCGCACCCTGCACGGGCTGAACAGCGCCGGCTTCCCCAACCTGTTCCTGATCCAGTTTGCCCAGGCCGCCAATTTCATCGTGAACGTGCCGCACAACTGGATGGAAACCGGCACCAGCGTCGCCGCCATCGTGCGCCACATGACCGATCATGGCCTTGCCACCGTGGATGTCGACGCCGACGCGCAGGACGCGTGGGTCAAACTCCTGCTCTCCGGCCCCGGCATGATGATCAACAACCCGGATTGCACGCCGGGATATTACAACAACGAAGGCCAACCGATGGATGATCGGGCCAAATATGCCGTGGGCTATCCGGCCGGGCCGAATGCGTTCTTCAGCTACATGAAGGGCTGGCGCACGGATGGGCAGTTCAAGGGGCTGAAGTTCGGTTAGGCCCTTTTTTGCCTCAGCCTGTCATGATCCTCCCCCTCTGGGGGAGGTGCCCGCAGGGCGGAGGGGGCTCGCCGTCAGGGATGTGCACCTGCCCCGCCCCCTCCGTCAGCCTGCGGCTGCCACCTCCCCCACAGGGGGAGGATCCTTGATGGTTCCGCGCCGATCAGCCGGTGGGCGGCAGAAACTCCCGCGCTTCATCCGCCAACAGGATCGGCACGCCGTCACGGATGGGATAGGCCAGGCCGGCGGTGTCGTTCACCAGTTCCTGGGCGGCCGCGTCATAGCGCAGCGGCTGGCGGGTGACCGGGCAGACGAGGATGGCCAGCAGGCGCGGATCGATCGGGGTGCCGCTCATCATTGCAGGCCGCTGGGACCGCTGCCGGCGGCAAAGCTCATCAGCGTTGCCAATGTCTGGGCGCGTTCGGCCAGGTTCACGGTTTCCAGCAGCGCCTGTTTTTCCGCCGGCTCGAACGGCAGGGCGCTGGCCAGCGTGATGATCAGGGCATCATCATCGGCCGATTGCACCGCCTCCCAATCCGCCGCCAACCCGCGCGCATCCAGATAGGGGCGCAGCGCATCTTCCAGCCCGGCACGGGTGGCAGGATCGAGCGGGGCAGGGTCCTGCCGGTCAGCGGCAAAGCCGTGATAATCGGTGACGACCTGGCGATACAGCGTGTCACGCTCCAGCTCGGCCCCCACGCGGAAGCGGCTGATGCCGGCGAGCGCGATCAGGATGCGGCCATCATCGGTTTCGCGATATTCGGTGATGCGTCCCAGGCAGCCCACCGAATAAAGCGCCGGCGGCGCGCCATTCTTGCCGCCACCCTTGGGCTGGATGATGCCGATGATGCGGTGGGCCGCCCCGGTGGCGCCCATGGCATCCTTCACCATCGCCAGATAGCGCGGTTCGAAGATGTTGAGCGGCAGCAGCCCGCGCGGAAACAGCACGGCGCCGGTGAGCGGGAACACCGGCACGGCGGCCGGCAGCGGCTCGAAGGCTTCGCTCTCGCTCATGAAAACCAGATGGCGCGCAGGGCGGCGCGGGTCTTGACGCTCCACGGATCGGCCAGGCCAACGGCTTCGAACATCTTGAGCAGCTTCTCGCGGGCGGCGCCCTCGTTCCAGCCGCGATCGGCCTTGATGATGGCGAGCAGATGATCCGCTGCGCCATCGCGGTCGCCCTTGGCGGCCAGCGCGCTGGCCAGCTCGAAGCGGGCCTCGTGATTGGCGGGATCGGCCTCCACCGCGGCGATCAGCGGGGCCAGTTCATCATCGGCCGGGGCATCGGCCGCCAGCGCCAGGGCGGCGCGGGCGCGGGCCACCACTTCATCCTTGCTGGCTTCGGGCACTACGGCCAGCGCGGCGGCGGCGCCTTCCAGCTTGCCGGCCGCGATCAGGGCCAGGGCATAATGGCCGGCCAGATCCTCCCGCTCGGGCAGTTCCTGCACCAGCGCACCCAGCATGGCGGCGGCATCATCATGGGCGCCCGCGGCCGTGGCTTCGGCGGCTGCGCCCACCAGCGCTGCAATCTGTTCTTCCAGCGCGGCTTCATCGGCGCTGGCCGGCACGCCGGCGAGCAGGCGATCGACAAAGGCCGTCAGCTCGCGTTCGCCCAGCGCGCCCTGAAAGCCATCGACCGGGCGGCCATCCAGAAAGGCATAGACGGTGGGGATGGACTGGATGCGGAACTGGCTGGCCAGCATCTGATTCTTGTCGACATCAATCTTGACCAGCTTCACCTTGGGCGCACGGGCGGCGGTGACCTTTTCCAGCAACGGGCCCAGCGTCTTGCACGGGCCGCACCATTCGGCCCAGAAATCCACCAGCACGAGCGCGCCCTTTGACGCCTCGATCACATCGCGGCGAAAGGCTTCAAGACTGGCCTTTTCGGCGGCCGGGTTGGGGATGGAGGCCAAGGATATGCTCCGCAGATAAGGATTTCCCGCCATATGGGGCCGGAGGGGCCGGTTTGCCAAGACGGCGCTTGCGCACAGCCACCGGCAAAAAAGGGGCTTGCAAGTCTGCAAAGCCCGGTGCTAAAGCCGCGCCTCCCGGCGACGGGTGAGCGGGTGTAGCTCAGGGGTAGAGCGCAACCTTGCCAAGGTTGAAGTCGAGAGTTCGAATCTCTTCACCCGCTCCAGTCGCAGGCCGGCCAGTCAGCAATGCCCAGCATTGCTGACGGACTCGGCCAAGACCGGCCAGCGACCAAAACAGGCGGCTCCCAAGCCGCCTTTTTTGTGTCGTCTGACGGCGTGGCTTTGCCACGCTCTTCCTTCTCCTCCTTCTCCCCCAAACGGACTCGGCGGCTCCGCCGCCGGCCGTTCCCACCAGGCCTGTCCATCCCTCCACAGGCGCGACCCCTCCGCCCTGCGGGCACCTCCCCTTGGAGGGGAGGATCAAGCAGCCCCCCTCGACTCACCCGCGCGGCCACCCCATAACAGCCCCATGCACAGCCACGCCCATACCCACCCGCTGGGCGGCCATGATCATCATGGCCATGGCCATGCCCATCCGCTGCCGGATTTCGGCCGGGCCTTTGCCGTGGGGATCACGCTCAATCTGGCCTATGTCGGCATCGAGGCCGGGGCCGGCCTGTGGTTTGATTCGATGGCGCTGCTGGCCGATGCCGGGCACAATCTGTCGGACGTGGCCGGGCTGCTGATCGCCTGGGGTGGAATCAAGCTGGCGCGGCGGGCGCCGACGGACCGGTTCACCTGGGGGTTGCAGCGTTCGCCCATATTGGCGGCGCTGGCCAATGCGCTGATATTGGTGGCGGCGTGCGGCGGCATCATCTTTGAATCGCTGCACCGGCTGGCGCAGCCGCTCAGCGTGTCGGGCGACGTGGTGATGATCGTGGCGGCGATCGGCATCGTGATCAATCTGGGCACCGCGCTGATGTTCATGCGCGGGCGCAAGGGCGATGTGAACATCCGCGGCGCTTACTTGCACATGCTGGCCGATGCCGGGGTGTCGGCGGCGGTGGTGCTGGGCGGGCTGCTGATCCGGCAGACCGGTTGGGTGTGGGTGGATCCGTTGCTGGGGCTGGGCGTGGCGGCGGTGATCCTGCGCGGCACCTGGGGCCTGCTGCGCGAATCGCTGGCGCTGGCGCTGGATGCGGTGCCGGCCGGGATTGAACCGGCGGCCGTGCGCGGCTGGCTAACCGGGCTGGACGGGGTGGCGGCGGTGCATGATCTGCACATCTGGCCGCAGGGCACCAATGGCGCGATCCTGACGGCGCATCTGGTGATGCCGGGCGGCCATCCGGGGGACGAGGCGCTGGCCAACATCGCCCACGCCCTGCACCACCGGTTCGATATCGGCCATGCCACGCTGCAGGTGGAAACCGGCGAAGACCATTGCCGACAGGCGGTGGCGGAAGGCTGCGGCGGCCATCACCACCACTGATGGAATCGACTGTGGCCAGCCCGGCCACCAGCCGATAAACAACGCCCATGCGCATCATCGATCATCATATCGCCGGCAAGGCCGTGGCCGCCGGCAGCCGCACCAGCCCGGTGTTTGATCCCAACAGCGGAAACGTGCAGGCCGAAGTGCGGTTGGCCGGCATGGACCTGCTGGAACAGGCCGTGGCCGCCGCCCGCGCGGCGCAGCCGGCCTGGGCCGCCACCAACCCGCAGCGCCGCGCCCGGGTGATGTTCCGCTTCAAGGAGCTGGTCGAAGCCCGCATGGACGAGCTGGCCCGGGTGCTGAGCAGCGAGCACGGCAAGGTGCTGGCCGACAGCCGCGGCGATATCCAGCGCGGGCTGGAGGTGATCGAATTCTGCTGCGGCATCCCGCATGTGCTGAAGGGCGAATATACCCACGGCGCCGGGCCGGGCATTGATATCTGGGCCTTCCGCCAGCCGATCGGCATTGGTGCGGGCATCACGCCGTTCAATTTCCCGGCGATGATCCCGATGTGGATGGCCGGCGTCGCCATTGCCACCGGCAATGCCTTCATCCTGAAGCCATCGGAGCGCGATCCCACCCTGCCGCATCTGCTGGGCGAGATTTTCCGCGAAGCCGGCCTGCCCGATGGCATCTTCAGCGTGGTGAATGGCGACAAGGAAATGGTGGATGCCATCATCCAGCACCCCGATATCGCCGCGATCAGCTTTGTCGGCTCATCGGATGTGGCCGAGTATATTCATGCCCAGGGCTGCGCGCGCGGCAAGCGGGTGCAGGCGATGGGCGGGGCCAAGAATCACGCCGTGGTGATGCCCGATGCCGATCTGGACCAGGTGGTGCGCGATCTGGCCGGGGCGGCGTTCGGTTCGGCCGGCGAACGCTGCATGGCTCTGCCGGTGGTGGTGCCGGTGGGCGAGGCCACGGCCGAAGCGCTGCGCGCCAAGCTGCTGCCGGCGATTGCGAAGCTGCGCATTGGCACCAGCACCGACCCTGAGGCCGATTATGGCCCGGTGGTGACGGCGGCCCACAAGGCGAAGATCGAGGCCTATATCCAGATGGGCGTGGATGAAGGCGCCGAGCTGGTGGTGGATGGCCGCGGCTTCACCCTGCAGGGGCACGAGGGCGGGTTTTTCGTTGGGCCCAGCCTGTTCGATCATGTCACGCCGGCCATGCAAAGCTATCGCGAGGAAATCTTCGGCCCGGTGCTGCAGATCGTGCGTGCTGCCGATTTCGAAGCGGCGCTCGCCCTGCCCAGCCAGCATCAATATGGCAATGGCGTCGCCATCTTCACCCGCAACGGCCACGCCGCCCGCGAGTTCGCGGCACGGGTGAATGTGGGGATGGTGGGGGTGAACGTGCCGATCCCGGTGCCGGTCGCCTATCACAGCTTTGGCGGCTGGAAGCGCAGCGCCTTTGGCGACATCGGCCAGCACGGCATGGAAGGCGTGCAATTCTGGACCAAGCGCAAGACGGTGACCGGGCGCTGGCCGGATGGCGGCGTCGGCGATACCGGCAGCGCGTTCGTCATCCCGACAATGGGGTGAGGCATGGCCGGCGGTTGGCTCCTGGCTGCGGCGGTGCTGGCGATCCCGCCGGCACTGCAGGGCTGCTGGCGGCTGGATGATCCGGACCACAAGGACCACCACGCCACTCTTTACATCAGCGCGAACCAGCTGGTGGAGCGGGCTGATTGGCGGCCCGCAACAGTCACTGTCCGAATTGAGCGGATCGACCGGGCAACCCCCACGCGGGTACACGGCCTGATGAGCTACCCCGAACGCGGTGGCCTCGCCACCTTTGCCACCGGCCTCAGCCTCGGGCCGGATGGTCTTGGCACGCCCCCGGGCATGCTGCGGGTGAGCGAGGGTGATGCCGGCAGCCGCTGGTACCGCCGCTGCCCGGCGAAGGGTTGAACCATGGCTTATGACCGCGTCGACAATTGGCACCCCTCGCAACCGGAAGGGGTGAGCGAAGAGGCGCTGATGGCCCACGCCGCGCTCTATCTGGCGTGGATGGCGCTGAACGGTCTGGTGCTGGCCGATGAAGACAGCGCCGCCATTGATGGCGATCTGGCAGCACGGCGCATCACCCCGCTCGATTGGTATTGGGATCGCTTTGCCAACAGTTTCCACCCGGAAGACCTGACGGCGGACGGCCAGCGCTTCACCGAGGCCTATTATGTCACGGGCTATGACGCCGAAGCGGGCGAGGCCGAGGATCTGGGCGCCTATTTCGACGATTACAGCGATGCCTTTCCCACCGGCGAGATGTTTGACGTGGCTGGTGACTGGGCGGATTTTGACCGGCTGGTGCCGCACATTGCCGCGCGCCATGCCGCATTTCTACGTGGAGAGCTGACATGAGTTTCGAGACCATCCTTGTTGAACAGCGCGGTGCGGTCACGCTGGTGCGGTTGAACCGCCCGCAGGCGCTGAATGCGCTGAACAGCGCCGTGCTGGCCGATCTGATCGCGGCCTTCGCCAAGTATGATGCCGATGCCAGCCAGCGCTGCCTGGTGATCACCGGCAGCGAGAAGGCGTTTGCGGCGGGGGCTGACATCAAGGAGATGAGCACCCAGAGCTTTGCCGACATGTATGGCGGCAATTTCTTCGCCGG
>JAIXQY010000139.1 GCA_027485485.1 Sphingomonadales bacterium
ACATTATAGGCCAACAGGGATGGAATGGTGAGCAGGGCATTGACGCTCGACATGTTGACGATCACCCCGCCGCCGGCCGCAATCAGGTGCTGCACCGCCAATTGGGTGGCGTGAAAGGCGGCGGTGAGATTGGTGGCGATCACCTGATCAAACTGTTCCGGCGTCTCGCTGAAGATGTCCCCGCGCGGGGCGATGCCGGCATTGTTGACCAGGCCATCAATCCCGCCGAAACGGGCAGCAGTGGCATCAATGGCGGCCGCAATCTGGACACGGCTGGACACATCACAGCACACAAAGGCAGCGGATGCGCCCAATTCCGCTGCCCGGTCTTCGCCTTCCGGCAACACATCGGCCAGCATCACGCGGGCCCCTTCGGCCACCAGGCGCTGGGCAATGGCCAGCCCAAGGCCGCGGGCGGCACCGGTGACGAGATAGCGGCGGTTTGACAGGCGTTGCATGGCGCGTGCTTAGCGGATGCCACCGCCTGCCGACCAGAACTATTCGGTCAACTCGCTCCACACGCCCTTCAGCTTGTCGAAGAAGCCTTGGCTTTTCGGTGTGTTACGGCCGCCCTCCGCGGTTTCGATGGTACGGAATTCCTCCAGCAGTTCGCGCTGCCGCGCCGTCAGCTTCACCGGGGTTTCCACTTCCACCTGAATCACCAGATCGCCGAAACCGCCACCGTTCAGGCTGGGCATGCCGCGCCCGCGCACCCGGAACTGCTTGCCGGTCTGGGTGCCGGCCGGGATCTTGATGATGGTCTTTTCGCCATCCAGCCCCGGCACCATGATCTCCCCGCCCAGGGCGGCGCTGGTGATCGACATGGGCGCCATGCTGAACAAGGCGGTCCCATCACGCTGAAAAATATGATGTTTTTTCAGGTTCACGAAGATATAAAGATCGCCTGGCGGGCCGCCCCGCGCGCCGGCTTCGCCCTCACCCGCGACGCGGATGCGGGTGCCATCATCCACCCCGCGCGGAATGTTGACGTTCAGGGTCTTCTGTTTTTCGATCCGTCCCGCGCCGCTGCAGCTGTTGCATGGATCGGCGATGATCTGCCCCTGGCCATGACAGGCCGGGCAGGCGCGCTCCACCATGAACAGGCCCTGGCGCATGGCCACGCGGCCGTTGCCGTTGCAAGTGGTGCAGGCGCGCGCCGATGTGCCGGGCTTGGCACCACTGCCGCTGCAGGGTTCACAGGTTGCTGCCACATCGATGGTCAGGCTGGCCTGGCGACCGTGGAAAGCCTCGTCCAGTGTCATTTCAAGGTCATAGCGCAGGTCAGAACCCCGGGCCGGGCCACCCCGGCGCTGGCCGCGACCACCGCCGCCCATGAACTCGCCAAACACGCTTTCGAAGATATCGGCAAAGCCGCCGAAATCCTGGGCGCCGCCGCCAAAGCCGCCACCGCCTTGCTGGAAGGCGGCATGGCCAAACCGGTCATAGGCAGCCCGCTTCTGCGGGTCCTTCAACACGTCGTAGGCTTCGTTGATCGCCTTGAACTTCTGTTCTGCGGCTGCGTCACCGGGATTTCGATCCGGATGAAACTTCATTGCCAACCGGCGATAAGCGGCTTTCAACGCGGCTTCATCCGCGCCGCGCTCTACCTCAAGCAATTGATAATAATCGATTTCGGTGGCCATGATTTGGTCGCCCCGCAACAGACATGACAAGGCGCGCCGCATCGCTGCGGCGCGCCTCAAGCGACTGCTTATTTCTTGCTGTCGTCCACGTCGGTGAACTCGGCATCAACCACGTCATCGCCCTTGGGCGAATCGGCGGACGAAGGTTCGGCCTTGGCCTGCTCGGCCTGATAAATGGCCTCGCCCAGCTTCATCGCCACCTGGCCCAGCGCCTGCACACGGGCGTTGATGGCATCGGCGTCGCCCGAATCCAGCACCGATTTGACTTCGGCGATGGCGGTTTCGATGCTGGCCTTCACTTCCGGTGTCACCTTGTCGCCATGTTCGCCCAACTGCTGTTCGGTGGAATGCACCAGGCTGTCCGCCTGGTTGCGGGCTTCGGCGGCAGCGCGGCGCTTCTTGTCTTCTTCGGCAAAGGCTTCGGCGTCCTTCACCATCTTCTCGATATCGTCCTTCGACAGACCGCCCGACGGCTGGATGCGGATCTGCTGTTCCTTGCCGGTGCCCTTGTCCTTGGCGTTCACGGCCACAAGGCCATTGGCATCGATATCGAACGTCACTTCGATCTGCGGCACGCCGCGTGGTGCCGACGGGATACCAACCAG
The DNA here is from genome assembly GCA_027485485.1 of Sphingomonadales bacterium. Lineage (GTDB taxonomy): Bacteria > Pseudomonadota > Alphaproteobacteria > Sphingomonadales > Sphingomonadaceae > Sandarakinorhabdus. Next base: position 2,249 of record JAIXQY010000139.1, read on the forward strand.
ATCGAACTGGCCGAGGATCTTGTTGTCGGCCGCCATCTCGCGCTCACCCTGAAAGACACGGATGGTCACGGCCGACTGATTGTCATCAGCGGTGGAGAACACCTGGCTCTTCTTGGTGGGGATGGTGGTGTTGCGATCGATCATGCGAGTGAACACGCCGCCCAGCGTTTCGATACCAAGGCTCAGCGGGGTCACGTCGAGCAGCAGCACATCCTTCACGTCGCCCTGCAGCACGCCGGCCTGGATGGCGGCACCCATGGCCACCACTTCGTCGGGGTTGACGCTGGTGTTGGGCTCCTTGCCAAACAGTTCCTTCACGAACGCACGCACGCGCGGCATGCGGGTCATGCCGCCCACCAGAATCACCTCGTCCAGATCGCCGGCCTTCACGCCGGCTTCCTTGATGGCATCCAGGCAAGGCTTGCGGGTGCGCTCGATCAGATCGAGGACCAGCTTTTCCAGATCGGTGCGGGTGATGTTCTTGACGAGGTGCTTCGGTCCGTTGGCATCAGCCGTGATGAACGGCAGATTCACTTCGGTCGCGGCAGACGACGACAGTTCGATCTTGGCCTTTTCCGCGGCTTCCTTCAGACGCTGCAAGGCCAGCTTGTCCTTGGTGAGATCGATGCCTTCGGCCTTCTTGAAATCGGCCGAGAGGAATTCGACGAGCTTGGCATCGAAATCCTCGCCGCCCAGGAAGGTGTCGCCCGAGGTGGACTTCACTTCGAACACGCCATCGCCCAATTCAAGGATGGAGATATCGAAGGTGCCGCCGCCAAGGTCATAGACGGCAACGGTCTTCGCGTCGTTCTTCTTGTCGAGGCCATAGGCGAGCGCGGCGGCCGTGGGCTCGTTGATGATGCGCAGTACTTCAAGGCCGGCGATCTTGCCGGCATCCTTGGTGGCCTGGCGCTGGGCGTCGTTGAAATAGGCCGGAACGGTGATCACCGCCTGGGTCACGGTCTCGCCCAGATAGGCTTCGGCGGTTTCCTTCATCTTCTGCAGGATGAAGGCGGAAATCTGCGACGGGCTGTAATCCTGGCCACCAGCGTTCACCCAGGCATCGCCATTGGAACCGCGCGCGATGGTGTAGGGCACCAGGCCGGCATCCTTGGCGGTCAAGGGATCATCAAAGCGACGGCCGATCAAGCGCTTCACCGCAAACACGGTGTTGGCAGGGTTGGTCACGGCCTGGCGCTTGGCCGGCTGGCCAACCAGACGCTCGCCATCCTTGGTGAACGCCACCTGGCTGGGCGTGGTGCGCGCGCCTTCGGCGTTTTCAATCACGCGCGGCGCGCTGCCTTCCATCACGGCAACGCAGCTGTTGGTGGTGCCCAGATCGATCCCGATAACCTTTGCCATGGCTGGCTTCTTTCCCTGGTTTGTGGACCCGACCCGAAAGCGCCCCATCAAGGCAGCGCGGCACTGGTCGTTCCCGGTTGGTGATATGGCCGGTGCCCCGGCCGTCTATGCTTGCAAGGGCGATATAGGGAGCGATTTCGGTGCTGCAAGAGCGAGGCCGCGATTGCTGCTGTCGCCAACCGGCCAGCGGCGACCATCCTGCCACTTGCCCAGCCGCCCGCGCTTCGCCACCGTGCCGCCATGACTGCATCCGCTCCCCGCCGCATTCTTGGGCCCTTTGCCGCCGCATCGGTGGTGGTGGGCATGGTGGTGGGGGCGGGCATTTTCCGATCGGCCAGCCTGGTGGCGGCGACGCTGCATAATGATGCGCTGGTGCTGCTGGCCTGGGGGCTGGGCGGCGTGTTCGCGCTGGCCGGGGCGCTGGTTTATGCCGAACTGGCCAGTGCCTTTCCGCATCCGGGGGGCGACTATCGCTTTCTGAAACTTGCCTATGGCCCGCTGGTGGCCTTCCTGTTTGCCTGGTCGCGGTTTGCGGTGATCTTTTCGGCGTCCGCGGCGATGCTGGCCTTTGTGGCGGCAGACTATGTCGCTGAATTGGTGCCGCTTTCGGCGCTGGCGCGCGGGGGTGTGGCGGCGCTGGCGGTGATCATCCTCACGGCCTTGAACCTTGCCGGCGTGAAGCGTTCAACCGGCGGGCAGGTCGTGCTGGTGGCCGGCGATGTGGTGGCCCTGCTGGCGCTGGGCGCGGCGGCAGTGAGCCTGATTGCCAGCGATACGCCGGTGGTGACGGCCACGGTGAACCCGCAACCCTTTGCAGCGGCAGCCTTCGGGCAGGCGATGGTGTTTGTCATGCTGGCCTTTGGCGGGTTCAACGATGCCGCCACGCTTTCGGCCGAGGTGCGGCGTCCGCGCGACATGACGCTGGCACTGGTGGGCGGCATGGCGCTGGTCACGGCTTTGTATTTGCTGGCGAATTGGGCCTATCTGGCGGGCCTTGGCGGCGATGGGCTGGCGGCCAGTGCCGCCCCGGCGGCGCAGTTGATGGCGCGGGCGTTCGGGCCGGGCGGTCAGGCGTTGATGGTGGTGTTTGTCGGGCTGGCGGCGCTGGCCATCGTCAACGCGCTGGTGATCGTGGGTGGTCGCACGCTTTATGCGGTGGCCAGTGAGGAACCGGCGCTGGGGCGGTTGGCGGTGTGGGATTCGGCCAATGGCGTACCGCGCGGTGCCATCTGGGTGCAGTCATTGCTCACTTTGGTGCTCATTCTCTGGGGTTCGGTGTCCACAGGCTTTGCGCAGATGGTCGATTTCCTGTCCCCTGTGTTCTGGCTGTTTCTGGCCCTCACCGGCCCGGCGCTGATCATCCTGCGCCGCCGCGCACCTGATGTCGCGCGGCCATTCAAGGTGCCTCTATATCCGCTGGTGCCGTTGGCCTTCACCGCCGGCTGCCTGTTCGTGCTGCAGAGCAGCTTGGTCTATGTCGGCTGGGGCGGCGCCGGGATCAGCTTTGGCGTGTTGGCCGCCGGCCTGATCGTCAGGCTGGCGCTCAAAGTCCGGCCGCAACCGCCAGGTGATAAGTGATCCCGGCCGCCACATAGGCTGCCACGAACAAATAGGTGAACATGAAGATCGGCCAGCGCCAGCTGGCGGTTTCGCGCCGCGTGATGGCCAGGGTGGAGATGCACTGAGGCGCAAACACGAACCAGGCCAGGAAGGCCAGCGCCGTGGGCAGCGGCCAGGCCGCGCGCAGCTGCGCGATCAGGCCATCGGCATGCTCCTCATCCACGCCCTGCAGGGCATAGACGGTGCCCAGTGCCGAAACCGCCACCTCGCGGGCAGCCATGCCGGGCACCAGGGCGATGGCGATTTCCTTGTTGAAGCCGATGGGGGCAAAGATCGGTTCCAGTGCCGCGCCGATCCTGCCGGCAAGGCTATATTCAATTGCCGGCAGCTTCCCGTTCGCAGGCGGCTGCGGCCAGCTGGCCAGGGCCCACAGCGCAATGGTGGAGGCCAGGATGATGGTGCCTGCGCGGCTGAGAAAGGCGGTGGCGCGGCCATACAGGCCAAGCGCCAGATCGCGCGCCGCCGGCCATTGATATTTGGGCATTTCCATCAGGAAGGGCGGCGCGGCCCCCTTGGTCACCGTGCGGCGCAGCGCCCAGGCCGCCACCAGCGCGCCCAATATGCCAGCCAGATAGAGCAGGAACAGCACCAGCCCTTGCAGACCGAACGGGCCGATATCGCGCGCCGGGATGAAGGCGCCGATCACCACGGCATAAACCGGCAGCCGGGCCGAACAGGTCATCAACGGCGCGATCAATATGGTGGTGAGCCGGTCGCGCGGCGAATCGATGGTGCGGGTGGCCATGATGCCGGGAATGGCGCAGGCAAAGCTGGAGAGCAGCGGGATGAAGGCGCGGCCGTTCAGACCAACGCGGGCCATCAACCGGTCCATCAGGAAGGCGGCGCGGGTCATGTAACCCGATTGTTCGAGCGCGATGATGAAGGCGAACAGGATCAGGATCTGCGGCAGGAACACCACCACCGCGCCCACGCCCGCCAGCACGCCATCGTTGAGCAGAGACAGCAACACCCCATCGGGCAGGCGCTGTGCCAGCAGGGCCTGCAGAGCCGCGATCCCGGCTTCGATCCAGCCCATTGGCGCTTCGGCCCAACTGAACACCGCCTGGAACATGAAGAACAGGATGGCGGCCAGCAACAGCGGCCCAGCCAGCGGGTGCAGGGCCACCAGATCAATCCGCTGAGACCAGCGCCGGGCGGCACCGCTGGCGGTTTCAACCGCACTGCACAGCTGCCGGGCCCGCTTCTGCAGGGCTTTCAGATCGCCCGGCATGACGGTGGGTAGCACGGGCGGGGCATCGCCAATGCTGGCGGCCAACTCGCTCCCCAAGGCCTCCAGCCCGCGCTTGCGCACGGCCACGGTTTCCACCACCGGCAGGCCCAGCAGGGCGGAAAGCCGGGCCGCATCGATGATGATGCCATCGCGCGCCGCCAGATCAACCATGTTCAGCGCCACCACCAGCGGCAGGCCAAGGGCTTGCAATTCCAGCACAAAGCGCAAATGGTTGCGCAAATTGGTGGCATCGATCACCGCCACGATGGCATCCAGCGGCCGTTCGCCGGCAATGCGGCCGAAAATGGCATCGCGGGTCACGGCTTCATCGGGGGAGCGCGGGTTGAGGCTGTAGGTGCCGGGCAGATCGATCAGGTCACACACCCGGCCATCGGGCAGGGCCAGCCGACCGGCCTTGCGCTCCACGGTGACGCCGGGATAATTGCCCACCTTCTGGCGGCTGCCGGTGAGGGCATTGAACAAGCTGGTCTTGCCGGCATTGGGATTGCCCACCAGCGCCACGACCGGGCTGCGGGCAAGGTTGAGAATCGGCGCGTTCATGCCGCGATTTCGATCAGGCCGGCCATGTCCCGCCGCAGCGCCACCACCATATTGCCCACTCTCACCGCGATGGGATCACCACCAAAAGGTGCGCGGTGCAGGATCTCGACATCAACGCCTTCATCAAAGCCCAGCTCGCACAGGCGCTGCGCGGTGTCAGGGTCCAGGCCAGCGCGATCGATGGCAGCGATCAACGCCACTTCGCCGGGGGCAAGCGTGGTGATCGAGCGGGAGGCGGGCGGTGATGGCACGAAATTTGTCCGCAACGGAAAAGATGTTGCGAACCATTATCAAGATTGCCGGCGGCACGCCACCATTATCGTCTCATACTGCGGGGTAGCGCAGACGGCCCAGAATCCGCGCCGGGTTGGGCAGTTTGCCCGACAGCCCGGTCACCCGAGACTTGGCCTTTTCAAAGCGCATCACGCCATCGATGCGGCGATCGATGAA
>JAIXQY010000213.1 GCA_027485485.1 Sphingomonadales bacterium
ATTGTGGAGTTCGATGCCCAGGGCAACTTCATCAAGGCCTTTGGCGGCGGGATGACGGTGTTTCCGCACGGTTTCAGCATCGATGCCGCTGACAATATCTGGCTCACCGATGCCCGCGCCGCCGGCGGCAAGGGCGCGACGGTGATGAAGTTCAGCCAGGACGGCAAATTGCTGATGACGCTGGGCAAACCCGGCGTGCAGGGCAAGGGCACGGACGAGTTCACCGAGCCCAATGCGGTGATCGTGGCGAGAACTGGCGATATCTTCGTGTCTGATGGGCATGAGGCCGATCGCGGTGTGGCGCGCATCCTGAAATACAATGCCAAGGGCAAGTTCCTGATGCAGTGGGGACAGCCCGGCAAGGGCCAGGGCGACCTGGAAGTGCCGCACGCGCTGGCGCTGGACAGCAAGGGCCTGCTCTATGTCGGTGATCGCTGGAACAACCGCGTGCAGGTGTACACGCAGAAGGGCAAATTGCTGAACAGCTGGACGCAGTTTGGCCGGCCATCGGGCCTGTTCATCGATCAGAATGACATATTGTACAGCGCCGACAGCGAAAGCCGCCGCCCGGTTGGCTATGGTTACAACCCCGGCTGGCAGCGTGGCATCCGCATCGGATCGGTGAAGGATGGCAAGGTGACGGCCTTCATCCCCGATCCCGAACCGGAACCCGACAAGGGCGCCACCAGCAACGCCGAGGGCATCTGGGTGGACAAGAACGGCGTGATCTACGGCGCGCAGGTGAAGGAACGGCTGGTCGCGCGGCATATCCGGGCGAAATAGGAAGATCCTCCCCCTCTGGGGGAGGTGGCGCCGAAGGCGACGGAGGGGGCGGGTCTGGGCCCTGGTCCCATGCCCCCTCCGCCCTGCGGGCACCTCCCCCAGAGGGGGAGGATCTTGTTACGCCCTCACTTCGGCGGCGTCCCCGCCGAACCGGCACCGCCATCGACATAGCGTGTCGCCCACACGCCGCTGGCGACGCCCAGGATGATCGTCTCCTCATCCGCCCCGTCAAAATGCACGGCGCCGGCCGGCACCACCACGAAACTGCCGGCCGGGAAGGCTTGCGCCTGCGCTTTGTCCATGGCTGCGCCCCAGCCCAGTTTCAGCACGCCCTTCAACACGAAGATGCGCGCCGTGCTGCTGTGGCTGTGCGGCTTGTCCCACGCGCCGGGCGGCAGCGCGAAGGCATAGGAAAATTGCTGGCCCGCCACCTCGCGCTGGCCATCCAGCAGGGCAAAGCGGGTGCCATCGGCGGCGGTTGGGCCCCACGGGATGGTGGCGGGGGTGATGACCACCGCACCCGGCTGGGTGGTCATGGCGGCAAGCGCGAGGAGGATGCTGATCATGGTGTCACCCTCGCACAGCGCCGCCGACCTGGCTGGCGCGAATCGGACGGTGATTTCAGCGCCGGCTTGGCCTATGGGCTTCGGCCATGATCGTCACCCGCTTCGCCCCGTCGCCCACCGGCCGCATTCACGCCGGCAATATCCGCACTGCCCTGGTCAACTGGCTGCTCGCCCGGTCGGCCGGCGGGCGCTTCGTGTTGCGGCTGGATGATACGGATCTGGCGCGCTCCTCGGCGGAATCGGCGCAATCGATCCGCGATGATCTGGCCTGGCTGGGCTTCACACCCGATATCGAGGTGAAACAGTCTGACCGGTTTGACCGCTATGAGGAAGCGCTCAGCCGGCTGGCGGCGCAGGGCCGCGCCTATGCCTGTTATGAAACTCCGGAGGAGCTGGAGTTGAAGCGCCGGGTTGCCCTGTCACGCGGGCTGCCGCCGATTTATGACCGCGCCGCGCTGGCGCTGAGCGAGGCCGACAAGGCCAAGCTGGAGGCCGAGGGGCGCAAACCGCACTGGCGCTTCCGCATGGACGAGACCGCCGATGTGGAATGGCACGACGGCGTGCGCGGCGCCTGCCATTTCCCGGCCGGCGCGCTGGCCGATCCGGTGGTGCGCCGCGCCGATGGGTCGTGGCTCTATATGCTGCCATCGGTTGTGGACGATATTGATCTGGGCATCACCGATATCGCCCGCGGCGAGGATCATGTGACCAACAGCGCCGTGCAGCTGCAGATGTTTGCGGCGCTTGGCGCAGCACCGCCGCGGCTGGCGCACATGGCCTTGTTCACCGGCAAGGATGCCGCGCTGTCCAAGCGGCTGGGGTCGGAAGGCGTCGACAGCTGGCGCGAGCAGGGCATCGAGCCAGTGGCGGTGGCCGCGCTGTTGGCCCGGCTGGGCACGTCGCAGCCGGTGGAACCGGTGGCGCGGCTGGCCGATCTGCTGCCGGGCTTTTCGCTGAGCCATTTCGGCCGCGCCCCGGCGCGCTTCGATCCGGCCGAACTGGCCGGGCTGTCGGCGCGCTGCATCCATCATATGGACCTGGCCGATGTGGCCAACCGCTTGCCAGCCGGCATCGGCGAGGGTGAATGGCTGGCGATCCGGCCCAATCTCACCCGGCTGGATGAGGTGGCCGCCTGGCACGCGGTGATTGCCGGGCCGATCAATGCGGTGCGCGAAGAGCCGGATTATCTCGCCACCGTCCATGCCACGCTGGCCGATCTGGCCTGGGGCGATGACATCTGGACCCGGCTGATCGAGGCGCTGAAGGCCGCCACCGGCCGCAAGGGCAAGGCCCTGTTCCTGCCGCTGCGCCTGGCGCTCACCGGCCAGGCCCATGGCCCGGAAATGGCCGCGCTGCTGCCGCTGATAGGCCGCGAGGAGGCGCTGCGCCGATTGGGTGGCTGAGGCAAATAGGTCGCGGCTGCTGCCCTATCATTTGCGATAGTCGGTGATATACTCACGGCTGCACCGCTGACACGGTGGAACGCCGGCGCAGTGCGATCAACCTTGATTGGGGAGTATCGCCGATGAACCGCATCTCCACCCGCACCTCCGGCCTGGCGGCCACCGCCGCTGTGCACGTTGCCCTTGGCGCGCTGCTGCTGGCCGGCTGGCAGGTCAGCCGCACGATCAAACCGCCGCCGGGGCCGATGATCATCATTGACCGCCCGGCACCCAACCCCACCCCGGCCGATCCCGCCCGCGTCACCAGCACCGATATCCCGATTACCGTTCCAATCGAGGCGCCGCTGTGGACGCAGGACGCCGATCCCGTGGTGCAGGCCGCGCCGGTGACCGCCGATCCCGGCCCGCCAACACTGGCCGGCGGCGAGGGCGAACCGGTGGTGACCGGCCCGCCCCCGGTGATGGCCGGCCCCAGCCGCATCGCCCGGCTGCGCGGCGGCGACGCCCTGCAGCCGCCTTATCCATCCGCATCGCGGGCGATGGACGAGGAAGGCAGCGTGGTCCTGACCGTCAGCATCGATGCGGCTGGCCGGGTGACGGGCGTCAGCCTGCTGCGCTCATCGGGCTTTGCCCGGCTGGACAGCGCCGCGCTGGAGTTCGCGCGCCGCCGCTGGCGCTTCGAACCGGCGCTGCAGGATGGCAGGCCAATGGCCAGCACCCGCAATATCACCGTCCGCTTCAGCCTGGACGCCGATCGCTGATGCGGCATCGGGGGCGGGCTGTGCCTGCCCCCGATTGTCTCGCCCGATCCGCCGCGCTGCTTTGAAACGCCGCACCTCTGGCCAATTCGGCCCGGCCCGCTTATCGTGCCGTCATGGCTTTTCTTGATCCACCCGATGCCAAGCAGCGCCGCACGCGATACTGGATCGCGGCGGGCAGCATGCTGGCCACCGCCGCGATCATGACCTTGTTCCTGATCGAATCGCGCTGGGGCTATATGCGCAAGGAGCCGCTGGTCATCTATGCGCAAAGCTGGACGGCGGATCGCACCCGCGCCGACACCATAGCCGACACCAAGGCCACCAAGGCGGCGCGCGAAGCGGCGATGGCGCAGAGCAAAGCCTATATTGCCACGCTCACCGGCAAGGCCAAGGAAGATGCGCAGGCGCAATTTGATGCCTATGTGGACGGTGGCGGCGCGGCCAAGCAATTCCCCTATGTGCCGGCAAAACCGGCGGTGCAGGCCATCGTGCAAGTGCCGGCGGAACCGCCGATCGAGTGAGCCAGGCGGCGGCAGACTGGCGGTTCATGGGCGCCGCGCTGGCACTGGCCAGCCGCGGCATCGGGCAGGCCACGCCCAACCCCTCGGTGGGCTGCGTGATCGTCAACCAGGGCCGCGTGGTCGGGCGCGGCTGGACGCAGGCCGGCGGGCGGCCGCATGCGGAAGCCATGGCGCTGGCGCAGGCCGGTGCGCAGGCGGCGGGGGCCACGGCTTATGTGACGCTGGAACCCTGCGCCCATGTCTCCTCACGCGGGCCGGCCTGTGCCGATGGCCTGATCGGCGCTGGGGTGGCCCGGGTGGTGATTGCCGCGCATGATTCCGATCCGCGCACCAATGGCGCCGGCGCGGCGCGGTTGCGGGCGGCGGGCATTGCCGTCACCAGCGGCGTGCGCACGGCCGAGGCCGAAGCCGGCTTGGCGGGCTTCCTCACCCGGCTGCAGCATGGCCGCCCGCACATCACGTTGAAACTGGCGGTGTCGCTGGATGGCGCCATTGCCATGGCTGATGGCCGCAGCATCTGGATCACTGGCGACCGCGCCCGCGCCGCCGCCCATCTGGAACGCGCCCGCGCCGATCTGATCGTGGTGGGGCGCGGCACCTGGGATGCAGACGCCCCCAGGCTGGATGTGCGCCTGCCGGGTCTGGAACAGCGCAGCCCGCGCATCGGCGTGGTGGGGCGGGCAGATGGCCTGCCGGCGCATGTGCAGCATTTCACGGATATCGCCGCGCTCGCCGCCGATCCGGCGCTGCAGGTACTGGTCGAAGGCGGCATGGGTCTGGCGGCCAGCCTGCTCGCCGCTGATCTGGTTGACGCGCTGATTCTGATGCGGGCACCGATGCTGATCGGAGCCGGGCGCACATTGGGAGACACCGGCCTTGCCGATCTGGGCGATGCCCATGGCCGCTGGGCGGCGGCACCGATCGTCACGCTCGGCCCCGACCGCATTGAACGCTACGCCCGCATCCGCTAGGCCCATATCCATGTTCACCGGCATCATCACCGACATCGGCACCATCACAGCGGTGGAGGAGCGCGGCGATCTGCGCGTCACCGTCGCTTGCGGCTATGACACGAGCGGCATTGGCATCGGTGCCTCGGTGGCCAACAGCGGTGTGTGCCTGACCGTGGTGAGCAAGACAGCTGACAGCATCAGCTTTGACGTGTCGGCGGAGACGCTGCGCTGCACCGCCGCCGGCATGTGGAACCAGGGCGCGCGCCTCAACCTCGAACGCGCGCTGAAGGTGGGCGACGAACTGGGCGGCCATATCGTCACCGGGCATGTCGACGCAGTTGGCCAGATCGCCAGCATCGATGCCGAGGGCGACTCCAAGCGCTTCACCTTCCAGATGCCGGCCAGCGTCGCGCCCTATGTGGCGCCCAAGGGCAGCATCTGCTTGAACGGCGCCTCACTCACGGTGAACGAAGTGAGTGACGATGATCTCGGCCACTGGTTCACCGTCAACATCATCCCGCACACCGCGCAATGGACGACCTTCGGCACGGCGCAGGCCGGCGACGAGGTGAATATCGAGATCGATGTGCTGGCCCGCTATCTGTTCCGGATGAACCAGCTCAAGTCTTGACATCGCGATGTGACAAGCGCAATCCGTCCTCACATTCTGATGTGAGGCGAGTGATGAGCGAGTCCCTGATTGCCCGGCTGCGGGAGCTGGTGGCCAGCGGCGAGGAGAGCAAGGCCGGCATGGCGCGTGCCGCCGGCCTGCACGCCAACAGCCTGCGCGCGCTGGACGAAGCCGATTGGAACCCCACCACCGACACGCTGCGCAAGCTGGAAAACTGGCTGGCTGATCGCAATGCCGGCCCGGCGCTGTCTCCCATCGAGGAGATCATCAACGAGGCCCGCAACGGCCGCATGTATATCCTGGTCGATGATGAAGACCGCGAGAATGAGGGCGATCTGATCATCCCCGGCCAGATGGCGACACCCGACGCCGTCAATTTCATGGCCAAATACGGCCGCGGCCTGATCTGCCTTGCGATGGCATCGGAACGGGTGCGCGCGCTCGGCCTGCCGTTGATGGCGCAGCACAATGGCACCCGCCACAGCACCGCCTTCACCGTATCCATCGAGGCGAAGGAAGGCGTGACAACCGGCATTTCGGCGGCCGACCGTGCCCGCACCATCGCAGTGGCCATCGATGCCGGCAAGGGCGCCGAACATATCGTCACGCCCGGCCATGTGTTCCCGCTGGTGGCGCGCGATGGCGGCGTGCTGGTGCGCGCCGGCCATACCGAGGCGAGCGTGGACATCAGCCGGCTGGCCGGCCTGAACCCCAGCGGCGTGATCTGCGAAATCATGAACGATGATGGCACCATGGCGCGCCTGCCCGATCTGATCCCGTTCGCGCGCCGCCACGGCCTGAAGATCGGCACCATCCGCGATCTCATCGCCTATCGCCACGCGCATGACCGGCTGGTGAAATGCGTGGCCGAAACGAAACTCGAAAGCTGGCACGGCGGCGAATGGCTGGCCAAGACCTATGCCAACACCGCCGAATATGGCGAGCATATGGTGTTGCAGAAGGGCCGGATCGAGCCCGGCAAGCCCACATTGGTGCGGGTGCACACCCAATCCATGTTCACCGACATGTTTGCCGAAAAGGGCGACCGCGCCGGCCAGCTGGGCCGCGCCATGGACGTGATTGGCGAGGAAGGCGCCGGCATCATCGTCATCATCCGCGATGGCAGCCCCACCGCCATTTCCGAACAGATGCGCGCCAAGGGCCAGGGCGAATCGATCGTGCTGCGCGATTATGGCATCGGCGCGCAGATATTGGTTGATCTGGGCGTCACCGACATGATCCTGCTCACCAACCAGCACCGCAACATCGTCGGCATCGAAGGCTATGGCCTGCATGTTGTTGGCGAACGCGCCATCCCGCCCCGCGTGTGACCCAGTGCCGCCGAAATACAGCCTGATCGAGCGGGAGCGGCGATGGCTCGTCCGTAGCGATCTGCTGCCGCCGTTGGCAGACGCGCTCAGGCTTATCGAAGATCGGTACATCATCGGCACTCGCCTGCGCCTGCGTCGCATAACCCACAGCGACAGCGGCGCGCTGGAATACAAGCTGACGCGCAAGTATGAAAGTGATGACGCCACTGCGCGGCCGATCGTGACGGCCTATCTCGACGCGGCAGAATATGAGGTGATGGTTGCGCTGCCTGCCAATGCCATCAACAAGCGCCGGCACTGTATCGAGGGCTTCAGCGTCGATGTGTTTGACGGGGCGCTGGCAGGCCTGGTGCTGGCCGAGCATGAGGCAGCCGATGCGCACAGTCTTGCCGCTCTGCCGCTGCCCGCCTGGTTGGGCGCGGACGTGACCGAAATTCCCTGCTATCAGGGCGGCCATCTCGCCGCCTGCGGCCTGCCGGAGATCTGACCAATGCATATCCTGATCGTTGAAGCCCCGTTCTATACCCATATCGCCGACATGCAGCGCGAAGGCGTGATCGAGGCGCTGGCGGCGGCCGGAGCCACGCATGAGGTGATCAGCGTGCCTGGCGCGCTGGAAGTGCCGGCCGCCATCGCCTTTGCCGATGCGTCGGGCCAATATGATGGCTATGTCGCGCTGGGCTGCGTGATCCGCGGCGAGACTTATCATTTCGAGGTTGTCGCCGGCGAATCGGCCCGCGCCATCATGGCGCTCACGCTGGATGGCCTGGCCATCGGCAACGGCATCCTCACGGTCGAGAACGAAGCCCAGGCCATCGCCCGGGCCGACAAGACCCAGAAGAACAAGGGCGGTGAAGCGGCGGCGGCGGCCCTGGCAATGATCGCCCTGAAACAGCGCTTTGCCTGAAGCGGGTGCCATGCCACCATCGCTGGCATGACGCTCGATCCTGTTCTCGCCCAGATCCTCAGTCTCAGTCCGCCCGAGCCGGACTATGCCCATTTCACGGCCGGCGAAGCCCGCGCGGCGATGATGGCTCGTGTCGGCCCGCTGCTTGCCGCTGCGCCCTTGCCGGATGGCCGGCAGGATCTGGTGCACGATGGCGTGGCCCTGCGCATCATCCGCCCGGCCACGCCGGGGCCGCACAAGGTGCTATTGTTTCTGCACGGTGGCGGCTGGGTGGTGTGCAGCAATGATACCCACCAGCCGCTGGCCGTCGCCATCGCCCGCGCCACCGGGGCAGCCGTGGTGATGGTTGATTATCGGCTTGCGCCGGAACATCCCTTCCCGGTGCCGCTTGCGGATTGCCTGGTTGGGCTTTCGTGGGTGCGGGACCATGGCGCCGGCCATGGCCTCGACCCGTCGCGGATCGTGGTGGCCGGCGATTCAGCCGGCGGCAATCTGGCGGCCGTGGTTGCCGCACACGCGCCCGATCTGGCCGGGCAATGGCTGATCTACCCCGTCACCGATCATCCCGATCCCGCCGCCTATCCCAGTTACACCGAAAATGATGCCGGCTATGGCCTCTCAACCGCCGCGATGCGCTGGTATTGGTCGCTTTATGAGGGCAACGGCCCCGATGCCCGGCCCATGCAGCGCAGCGATCTGGCCGGCCTGCCGCCAGCCCTGGTGCAGACCGCGCAATATGACGTGCTGCGCGACGAGGGCGAAGCCTATGCCGC
>JAIXQY010000183.1 GCA_027485485.1 Sphingomonadales bacterium
CCTTGATCGCGGCGGCGGCGGCCATGGTGATCGCCACGCCGGCGCCATCATCGAACACGCCGTGGCCAATGTCCCAACTGTCGAGATGCCCGCCCAGCACGACCACTTCGCCGGGAACGATGCCGGGGATTTCGGCTGACACATTGGCCGATTGGCCAGGGCGGCTGACTGGGGTCGAGACGAGTTGCACCTGCACCGGCCCGGCCGCGCAACGCCGGGCCAGCAGTTCCGCATCGGCCAGCGCCAGCGCCACGGCGGGAATCGCGGCCACCCCGGCGGGGAAGCTGGTCGATCCGGTGTGGGGGTTGCGGTGATAATCGGTGGCCAGGCTGCGGATCATGACGGCAGCGGCACCTTTTTGCGCGGCCAGCGCCGGTCCCAGCCGGCGCACGCCGCCGTTGATGCCATAGCTGCTGCCATCCTGCGTCACCGTCATGCGGTGATCGATGAAGACGATGCGGCCCTTGATCTCACTGTCCGGCGCAGCGCGCATGGCGGCCAGATTGTCGAAACAGCTCACCGGCGCGGTGATGCCGTCCTTCGGCGTGGCACCCGAGGTGCCCAGCGCGGCGATGGCCAGTTTGTGGTTGCTGCCGATGATGGTGGCGCTGGCCTGGCCGCGTTCCCACGCCGTCATCGGGAAGGCTTCCTCGCGGATGTTGACCAGCCCCAGTTTCTGCAATTCGGCCTTGGCCCAGACCCGGCCGCGCGCTTCGGCCTCGCTGCCGGCCAGGCGCGGGCCGACCGTGTCGGTGAGATCGGACAAGATGGCCCAGGCCCGGTTGCCGGCGGTGGCGGCATCGCGCAGGCGCACGGCGGTTTCCACCCGGCCGCTGGCCGTCTGGCCCTGGGCGGCGGCGGCCAGCCCCATGGCGGCAAACATGATCAGGATGTGGCGCATTGCAATGTCCCCCGCTGCGGGCCTGCGCCCATGAGCAATCTTTAGGCCAGCCGCCCGCGCGGTCAATCGACCCGTTTGCGCAGCCCACGCCCATCGGCTAATGGCAGCGCGTCCCAGTTCAACATCAGATGTGCGGAGCCTTCCCGTGGCCTATCAATATGCGTTTGTGATGAAGGGTCTGTCCAAGACCTATCCCGGCGCCAACAAGCCCTGTTTCAAGGATATCACCCTGTCGTTCCTGCCGGGGGCGAAGATCGCCATCATCGGGCCCAACGGCGCCGGCAAGTCCACGTTGATGAAGGTGATCGCCGGCATCGACAAGGAATATCAGGGCGAAGCCTGGGCCGCCGAAGGCGTGCGCGTGGGCTATCTGCCGCAGGAGCCGCATCTCGATCCGAACAAGACCGTGAAGCAGAATGTGATGGACGGCGTGCGCGGCGTGGCCGATCTGGTGGACCGTTTCAACGCCATCAGCGCCGAAATGGCCGATCCGCAGGACGACACCGATTTCGACAAGCTGCTGGAGGAAATGGGCACGCTGCAGGAAAAGATCGACGCGGTGGATGGTTGGACGCTGGACAACCAACTGGAAATCGCCATGGACGCGCTGCGCTGCCCGCCGGGGGAAAATGGTGTGGAGCGGCTTTCGGGCGGCGAAAAGCGCCGCGTGGCGCTGTGCAAGCTGCTGCTGGAAAAGCCGGAAATCCTGTTGCTCGATGAGCCGACCAACCACCTGGATGCCGAGAGCGTGTCGTGGCTCGAAAACCATCTGAAAGACTATAAGGGCATGGTGATCCTGGTCACCCACGATCGCTACTTCCTGGACAATGTGGTGAAATGGGTGCTGGAACTGGATCGCGGCCGCGCCATTCCGTTCGAAGGCAATTATTCGGATTGGCTCGAAGCCAAGCAGAAGCGGCTGGGCCAGGAAGAGCGTGAGGACGCCAGCCGCGAGAAGGCCATCAAGCAGGAGCTGGAGTGGATCCGCGCCAGCCCGAAGGCCCGCCAGACCAAGAGCAAGGCCCGTATCAAGGCCTTTGACGAACTGGTGGAAAAGCAGGCCAACCGCCGTCTGGGCGAGGCCCAGATCCTGATCCAGGTGCCCGAACGGCTGGGCAACCGCGTGATCGAGGCGAGGAATCTCACCAAGAGCTATGGCGACAAGTTGCTGTTCGAAAATCTGTCGTTCAGCCTGCCGCCGGGCGGCATCGTCGGCATCATTGGCCCCAACGGCGCCGGCAAGACCACGTTGTTCCGCATCATCACCGGCCAGGAAGTGCCGGATGCCGGCGAGATCAGCATCGGTGAGACGGTGAAGATGGCCTATGTCGACCAGAGCCGCGATGCGCTTGAGCCGAACAAGAATGTCTGGGAAGAAATTTCCGGCGGGAACGACAAATTCTATTTCGGCAAGAATGAGGTGCTGACCCGCGCCTATGTCGGCGCGTTCAACTTCAAGGGGCCGGACCAGCAGAAGAAGGTTGGCCTGCTTTCGGGCGGTGAACGCAACCGCGTGCACATGGCCAAGATGCTGGTGAAGGGCGGCAACGTGCTGCTGCTCGACGAACCGACCAACGATCTCGACGTGGAAACCCTGCGCGCGCTGGAAGAAGCGCTGGAAAGCTTTGCCGGATGCGCCGTGGTGATCAGCCACGATCGCTTCTTCCTCGATCGCCTGGCCACCCACATCCTGGCCTTTGAAGGCGACAGCCATGTCGAATGGTTCGAAGGCAATTTCCAGATGTATGAGGACGACAAGCGGCGGCGCCTGGGCGATGCCGCAGACCGGCCGCATGCGCTGACGTATAAGAAGCTGACGCGGTAGTCTTCAGTTCGTCACCCCGGCGAAAGCCGGGGCCCATCGCCCGAACGTGGTTACTGATTCGACGTTCGGGGGATCGGTCCCGGCTTTTTCCGGGGTGACGGCCTTACATTATTCCCGCCCCAGAACCGGCAAGCCCAGTTCCGAAACCGCCAGATCAAGCCAAAGCGGGTTGCGGTCCTCAATCAGTTTGATCTTCCACGCCCGCCGCCATTCCTTGATCTGCTTCTCGCGGCGGATGGCGAGTTCGATTTCGCTGAAGGCTTCGTGCCAGACCAGTCGCTTGACACCATGTTCGCGGGTGAAGCCGGGGACGAGCCCAAGGCGATGCTCGGAGATGCGCCGCATCAGGTCAGACGTGACACCGGTGTAGAGCGTGCCCTGGCGGCGGTTTGCGAGGATGTAGACGTGGCCGCCCTTATCCATTGGGTGCTGCTACCCCGCCGCTCATGCAGTTGTTGAGGTTGGGCGATGGGCCCCGGCGTTCGCCGGGGTGACGATGGAATATTGTCGCACTTTTCCCGTAACCCCGGCGGACGCCGGGGCCCATCGCCCGCGTTTCCCGATCAAGGCGCCAGCCACGCCCCCGCCCAGCCATCCCCAGCACCGAACACCGCCCGCCGGTGCCCGCTGTTGGCCAGGTGCAGCCAGTCAATCGCGGTCACATCCACCCACAGCACGGCAAAATTCGGCCGGGCCGGGGCAATCTGGGCCGCTGTCGGCTGCTGGCCTTCGATCCACTCCGGCAGGCCGGAGGCCGGGCCGGGCAGGGGGGTGCCTGGGGCCGATTGCGCCAGATAGCAGCGGCGGGCGAACAGGGTGGATTGATCCCAGATGCCCTCCACCACGGCATCATCCGTGCCGATGCGGGCACGGCCGCTGATCCGCAACTGCATCTGCTCTTGCGGGTGATAGGCCAGCACGCTCACAGGCTTGCCATCCAGTTGCGCCACCTTGGGGCTGCGCGCATCGGTGTGGAACCGCAGGCTGGCCGCCGCAGGATCAGCCTTGCGCAGCACCATCACCCGGGTTTGCGGCAGGCCATCGCCATCCACGCTGGCCACCACCGGCGTGTGCAGCGGGCTCTTGCGATCGGCCCCGCCGCGCACCAGCAGGGTCCAAGCGTGGGACAGGATGGCCGGCAGGCTGTCGCGGTCGATATCGCTCATTTTGCCAGCTTGATGCCAAAGCGGGCAAACATCGTGTCAATCTGCGGATCAAGCCGGCGGGCGATGGCCAGATCGCGGGCGCCATCGGCGGCGCGGCCGAGGCGGGCCAGCACCACGGCACGCAGGAAGCGGCTTTCGGTGATGCCGGGGTCCAGCGCCAGCGCGGCATCCAGATCGGCCAGCGCCTTGTCGTTCTGCCCCAGCTGCGCCCACACCAGAGCGCGGGAATCGAGCACGCCGGCATTGCCGCCCAGTTCCAGCGCCCGGCCGCAATCGGCCAGCGCGCTGTCCAGCTGCTGCTTGCGCTGCGCCTTCATGTAACACCGGGCATTGAGCAGCCGCCAGTTGCCCGGCGTGGCCTTGATTTCGGTCTCGATGCCGGCAAGCGCTTCGGCCAGATCGCCGAATTCGCCCTGCAGCGACAGCTTGCTGAGCATATAATCTTCCCGATCCTCGCCGCCCACCGCGATGCGCTCATCCAGCAGCGCGACGGCATCGGCCAGCTTGCCCTGTTCGGCCAGCAGGGATGCCAGCTTGCCGATGGCGCGGATATTGGCCGGATCAAGATCATGCGCCGCCTGGGCCTGCGCCAGGGCGCCGGCGGCATCGCCCAGCTTGGCCAGTGCATCGGCCAGATTCAGATGGCGCTGCGCCGTGGGAGCCAGCTCCACCGCCTTGCGATAATCGTCGCGGGCGCCGGCATGGTTGCCGGCGTTGAAGCGGAAACGGCCGCGCGATTGCCAGCTGCCCGCTTCCTCGGCATCCAGAGCGATCAGATCGGCATAAACCGCCTCGCCTGCCTTGAGCTGGGTGGCCCCGGCCGGATCCTTGCCAAACACATCGAAATAGCGGCGCGCGTCTCGGGTGGCGATCAGGCGCGGCGCGCTGGCCTTGGCCTTGGCCAGCCGGTCCCGCTCCGCCGCGATGGCACTGGCCGGGATTTCGATGCCGGCTGAATCCATGCGTTCGGTCATGGTGGCGGTGCCGGCGGCCAGGCTGGCACTGCGCACCAGCTGCTCGCCGCGGATGGTGCCATCAAAGGCCGGGGTGCCATCCAGCGTGATGCCGCGACCGCCATCGGGCAGCTTCACGGTCAGGCGATAGGCCATGCCGCCGGGCAAATCGGTCATCACCGGAATTTGCGTCCAGGCCGGGCGGCCGCGATCGACCTTCCAATCGATGCGGGTCAGCAACTTGTCGAGCACCCGGGTCAGGCGCTGGCCGTCTTCCTCCCATTGTTCATCCAACACGGCACTGGCGGTCAGGGTCACGCTGCCGGTTTCGGCATCGCTGCTGGCACTGGTCTTGCCCACATCGGCATTGCCCAGCTGGCGGCTGACCAGATTGGCAATCAGATCATGGGTTTCCTTGGGCCCCAGCCGGCCGGCGACAGCATTATATTGCACGGCGGAGCGGCCGGTGAGCAGCATCTTCACCTCGGCCACCGGATCAAGATCGATGGCGGCGCTTTCGTCGATCTGCACGGCCATTTCGATGTTGGGCCGGCCATTGGGGCGCAGCGGCAGCGGCATCAGGCTGGCGCCATTGCGGCGCAGTGGCAGCACGTTGAAAAACGGTGGCGTGTCGCGGATATCGGCCAGACGGTCGCCACTGCTGGTGCCATCCAGCCACAGGCTTTCGCCGTTCACCACGGCCTGCACCAGCACATGGTTGAAGGCCAGCGCGCTGGGCAGCCGCACCGACACCAGATCGCCTTCCCCGATATGGGCCAGCACGGCTTCGGCCTCGATCCCCATCTCGTGCAGCAGGGCGAGCAGCAGCAGGGTCTTGGCCTTGCAGTCGCCATACCGCGCCGTCCAGGTCTGTTCGATCGACTGCGGCACATAATTGCCGCCATTCAGCGTGACGGCCAGATAACGCACCTTGTCCTGCACCAGCTGCAGGGCGCGCTGGGTGCGTTCCAGCGGGTTGGCGGTGGCGGCCATGATGGCGGCGGCTTCGGCCTTCAACGGGCTGCCGGGCTTGATCATGCCCTTGGTGTCATAGAGCGGCGCCATCACGCTGGCGATGTCGGCCCAGCTGGCAAAGCTCGACACTTCCACCAGCGGCGGACGCTTGAAGCGGCCCGGCGCATTGGGCGGAATCTCGGCCGGCTTGGCCACGGGCAGCGTATAGCTCACCTGTTCATAACCGCCCGCCACAGTCACCGGCGGGGTGAGGCCGGGTTGCAGCGCCTGATAGCGCGGCGCCTTGCCCTCCGGCCAGCTGAGCAACAGGCGGCCAAAGCCCAGCCGCACCGGTTGTGGCAGCAGCAGCCCGATGCCCTGCACATTGCCGCCCAGCGCCTTGTCGCTGCCGGTCACGGAATAGGCCAGGCGCAGCATGTCGCCCACCTGCAGGCCTTCCACGTCCAGCGTGGCGGTGAGCACGCCGGTCACCATCTGCTGTTCCAGATTGGCTTCGCGGCGCAGCACGGTGAAGCGCTGGCCCTTGGCGACCAGATCGATCACCTGGCCGGCACGGATGATCTCCAGCCGGTGGATGATCAGATCGCCCTTGTCGGGCACCCACGGCAGAGTGAGCGAGGTCTGTTTGCCCAGTTCCTCGGCATTGATGATGCGGCGCACGACATCGCTGTACGACCAGGACCGGCCGGCTTCATATCGCTGCTGATTGTCGAACACCACCAACGGCGGCAGGCTGGCGGTGGTGGCCGGAATGGCGGCGGGCTGCACCCAGGCGGGGGCGGCCTGATACAGTGGTTCAGTACCCGCAATCGCGGCGGTGGAGGCCAGCAGGGCCGCAACGGCGACCGGCATGAAGTTTCGAATCAAACCATCAATCCTTGCGTGCAAAACAATGGACCCCGGCTCTGTGTGGCCCGGCGGCGGCGGCACGGTCAATGGCAGCGGCAAATTGAGCCGGTGGGTTATTTCAACTCCACCACGGCTTCGACTTCAACCGGAATGCCGCGCGGCAGGCTTCCGGCGCCGGCGGCCGTGCGCGGGGCCTTGCCGGCGTCACCAAAGGCCGTCGTCATCACTTCGGAAAAGCCGTTCATCACGGCGGGGTGATCGGTGAATTCGGGCGTGGCATTGACCAGGCCCATCACCCGCACCACCCGCTTCACCCGGGACAATTCGCCAAGTTCGGCCTTCAGCGTGGCCAGCATGCACAGCGCCACGCTGGCGGCGTTGGCCTTGCCGGCGGCCACATCCATGGTTGCACCCAGCTTGCCGGTGGCCTTGATCGGGCATTCGGTGTGGCCGGCCAGAAACAGCAATTTGCCGCTGCGCGCGGCAGGCACATAAAGGCCGATGGGCTTGTTGGGCGGCGGCAGCGTGAGGCCGGCAGCGGCGAGCCGCTGTTCCGGGGTGTCGGCCTGGGCAGCGCTGGCGGCGAGCAGGGCTAGGGTGAACAGGGCAGCGCGCATCATCAGGCCTCCTTGCCGGTTACAAGCCACCGGCCTAGCATCAGTGCAAAGCAACACCAAGGGGAGGGGGCGGCCAAGATGCCGCCCGAAGGCACAATATGGTCACAACGTCTCTGCACCTTCCCGGCCAGCCCCATGACCATTCAGCCGACGCCGCCAGCAGCGATCCGGTGGCCATGGGCTGGATGGCAGGATCGCCGCCGCCGGCCGCCGCCCAGGTGCGCTGGGATGATGGATCGATGTGGCGGTTTCCGCAGTGGCGCTGGGGCTTTTCCAACATGCGCGATCTGGTGCCCACCACGTCCATCCCCCGCGCCGGGCCGGTGAGCGAGCTGCCGCTGGCGCTGCGCGATGATCTGGACGCGGTGATGCTGACGACATTGGCCGGCCAGACGATGACGTGGCAAGAGTCGCTGGCGGCCACCTACACCGATGCCATCCTGGTGCTGCACCATGGCCGAGTGGTGTATGAACGCTGGTTCGGCGTCACGCGGCCCGATACCCAGCATATATTGTTTTCGGTGACGAAAAGCTTTGTCGGGCTGTTGACCGAGATGCTGATTGCGGCTGGCCAGGTGCAGGACGATGCGAAGGCCGGCGATTATGTGCCGGAATTGCAAGGGTCGGGCCTGGGCAACGCCAGCATCCGCCAGATCCTCGACATGCGCACCGGCCTCGCCTTTTCCGAGGATTATGTCGCCGGCCAGTCCGGACTGTCAGACGTGCAACGCATGAGTATTGCCGGGGCGTGGATGCCGCGCCTTGCCGATTATGATGGGCCGGATGGCCATTTCGCCTTTGTCGCCAGCCTGGGCCAGAATGTCGCCCATGGCGGTGATTTCGTGTACCGCACGCCCAACACTCAGGCGCTGCAATGGTTGGTGGAACGGGTGACAGGGCACAGCCTTGCCACGCTGATCCGCGACCATTTCTGGCAGCCGATGGGCATGGAACAGGATGCCGCCATCGCGGTGGACCGGATGGGCACAGCCTTTGGCGGCGGCGGCCTGATGGCCGGCTTGCGCGACATTGCCCGCGTGGGTGAGATGATGCGGCAGGGCGGGCGCTGGAACGGCCGGCAGATCGTGCCCGAAGCGGTGGTGGCCCGCGTGTTCCGGGGCGGCGATCCGGCGGCCTTTGCCCACATCGCCTATCCCGGCAACCCCGATGGCAGCTATGCCAGCCAATGGTGGCACCGCGCCGGCGGCCAGGCCATGGCGCTGGGCGTGCACGGCCAGGGCATCTATGTCGATCGCCAGGCCGGCGTGGTCATCGCCCGGTTGGGCAGCCACCCGGTGGCCAGCAACCGCGGCAACATGGGCGTGACCATCCCGGCCTATGACGCGCTGGTGGCCGCTTTGGCCTAATCCCGGCTGTTGATCAGCTGCAACGCGCCGGGTTCCAGCGTGACCAGGGCGCGTCGTGCGATGCCGGCCAGGCGATCGGACGGGATGGCGGTGGCATCGGCCAGGATGCGGCTGGCGGTGAGGCAGAAGCGGCGGCGATCCGGCACGCTGGCAAAGCCGTTGTACAGCCGGGTCATCGCGGCATCATGGCGGGCCGGGCCGGCGGCGCCATGCAGGGTGCGATAGCGTGACTGTTCGGCGGCATAGGCATCGTTGAGCAGATTGCGATGCAGTTTCAGCATCTGGTTATAATCATCTGTCATTGCACGATCGTTGCACACCAGCGCTGCCACATTCAGGCCGCCACGCAAGGCCCACATGATTTCGGCCGTGGCGGTTTCCTCAGGCGTGGGTTCCGGCTGGTTGGCTGCCAGGGCGGCCGGCGGCACTTGCGGGGCGATGGCAATCGGCTGCAACGGTGCTTCGGCCACGGTGCAGCCGGCCAGCACCAGCCCGATGGCCAGCGCCATGCCGCGCGCCAGTTGTTGCTGGAAGCCGCCGATGTGTCTGGTGTTGGTCGTCATATGTCCATCTTCTCCCGCAGATACAGCCATATACGGGGCAATTGACCGCAAAGCGTCTTGCTGGCGGCTGAACAATGGGGCTGCGTCAGCCCGCCGCAGCCAGCCACGCGCCCACTTGGTGAAGATCATCCGCCACCGCCACCACCCTGGCCTGAATGTCGGGCGTGGCCGGCAACAGATCGGGCACCATGATCACCTGGCAGCCGGCGCCATGGGCCGAAATCACGCCATTGTGGCTGTCTTCGAGGGCCAGGCAGTGGGCCGGGTCGATCCCCAGGCGCGCCGCCCCGGCCAGATAGGGATCCGGGTGCGGCTTGCCCTGCACCACGTCATCACAGCCAACAATGGTGACAAAATGCGGCAACAGGCCAACCGGACCCAACAGGCTGCGGGCCAGATCATGTTCGGAACTGGTAACGACGGCGCATGGGATGCCGGACGCATCCAACTGGGCCAGCAGGTCAGCCGCGCCGGGCTTCAGCGGCCGCACCGGCCCCCATTGCGCCCGGATGCGCAGGCGCACCTCGGCGCGCATGCCGTCATAATCCAGGCCGCTGCCGAAGCGCGCCAGCATGATCGCCCGGCTGGCCGGCTCGGGCCGGCCGATCAGCTCGGCATAGTCCCCCGCCTGCATGGCGAAGCCCAGATCGGCCATCACCGCCACCATGGCATCGCGGATCAATCGCTCGGTATCGAGCAGCAGGCCGTCCATATCGAACAGCAAGGCGGCGGGGCGGATCGGGATCATGGCCGCCCCATGCGGGCTGTGCCGTCGCAGCGCAAGCCTGGCGTGGCTGCGGCGATCAGCGGATGCGGTTGTTCAGATTGTGGATATAGGATTCGACATCCATGCTGCGGAAATTGCCAGCGCCTTCGGGATGTTCGTTGCTTTCAAATCGCGCCTGAATTGCGGTCTGCTTGCAGAATTTGCGCAGATCCGGATGTTGTTCAAAGCCGGTGCGGATGTTCACCAGATCCGCCTGCAGCGCCTCGCGCCAGGCGTCGCCATGGGCCTGTTGGTAGCGCAGGGCCATTTGCTGCCCAGCCAAGATGAAGCGCCCGGATTGCCGGCTGAGCACCAGTGGCCGATAGCGGGCCACCATCTTGCGATGGTCACCCGAACAGCGCGCCTCGGCCACGGCCAGCGCGATCACTAGTTCCACCGCTGGCCCCGGCTTTGGAGCAGCAGTCTGGCTGCAGACTGGGCCGGCCATCATGGCCAGCGCCACAAACGAATATCGAACAAGCAGCTTGCTCATCTCGTTCTCCGCGCCAAACGGGCGGCTGTTGCCTCGCCCTGATCTTACGCCGGTTGTTTGGCCCGTGCCGCAGAAATGCGTTCCCGCCATTCAGCCGGGCCTGATTTATGCACACTTGTGCCTTCGGAGTCCACAGCAACTGTGACCGGCATGTCCTTGACTTCAAATTCGTAAATAGCCTCCATGCCCAGATCTTCAAAGGCCAGCACGCGGGCGCCCTTGATCGCCTTGGAGACAAGATAAGCCGCGCCGCCCACTGCCATCAGATAGGCGGCCTTGTGCCGCGCGATGGCCTCGATGCCGGCTGGCCCGCGCTCGGCCTTGCCGATCATGGCGATCAGGCCGGTTTGCGCCAACATCGCTTCGGTGAACTTGTCCATCCGGGTGGCCGTTGTGGGCCCGGCGGGGCCAACCACTTCATCGCGCACCGGATCGACCGGGCCGACATAATAGATCACCCGGTTGGTGAAATCGACCGGCAGGGTCTCGCCGCGGGCCAGCATGTCGACCATGCGCTTGTGGGCGGCATCGCGGCCGGTGAGCATCTTGCCGTTCAGCAGCAGCCGGTCCCCAGGCTTCCAGCTGGCCACCTCTGCCGGGGTCAGCGTGTCGAGATTGACCGGGATCGAGGCCTTGTCCGGCGTCCAGTTCACCTGCGGCCAATCGGCCAGCGCCGGCGGTTCCAGATAGGCCGGGCCATTGCCGGTGAGGGTGAAATGGGCGTGGCGGGTGGCGGCGCAATTGGGGATCATGGCGATCGGCTTGGAGGCCGCATGGGTGGGCGTGTCGAGAATCTTCACATCCAGGATGGTCGAAAGCCCGCCCAGGCCCTGCGCGCCGATGCCAAGATCATTGACCGCGTCATACAGCTCGATGCGCAGCTCCTCGATCGGGCTGTTCGGTCCACGCGCCTTCAGTTCGGCCATGTCGATGGGTTCCATCAGCGATTCCTTGGCCAGCAGCATGGCCTTTTCGGCGGTGCCGCCGATGCCGATGCCCAACATGCCGGGCGGGCACCAGCCGGCGCCCATCAACGGCACGGTGTTCACCACCCAGTCGCGGATGGAATCGCTGGGGTTCAGCATGGCAAACTTGGCCTTGTTCTCGGATCCACCGCCCTTGGCCGACACGGTGATCTCGACATGGTCGCCCGGCACCAGTTCGATGTGGACCACCGCCGGCGTGTTGTCGCGGGTGTTGACCCGGCTGAAGGCGGGATCGGCCACGATGGAGGCGCGGAGCTTGTTTTCCGGGTTCAGATAAGCCCGGCGCACGCCTTCGTTCACCATTTCCTGAACGGTTTTCGTCGCTTGCCAGCGGACGTTCATGCCGATCTTCACGAAAGCGACCACGATGCCGGTGTCCTGACAGATCGGGCGATGGCCTTCGGCGCACATGCGGCTGTTGGTGAGGATCTGGGCGATGGCGTCTTTCGCGGCCGGCGATTCTTCCAGCTCATAGGCCCGGCCCAGCGCCCGGATATAATCCATCGGGTGGAAATAGCTGATATATTGCAGCGCATCGGCCACGGAGGTGATGACATCCTCCTCGCGGATCACGGTCATGGCTTGGGCTCCTCGACTGGTCGCGGCGCCAGGCCGCAGGCTTGCCTGCCAGTGATAGGCGGCCGGACCGGCAGCGTCCAGTTGCCAGCGCGGTTTTTGCGGTTTGTGACCTTGTGCGGCCAAGCCCTTGATTGGCCACGGGCAGGCCGCAAGGCCGATGGCGGCCTGTGGATGAATCGCCGCCGATTCAACCATTTCGGGGCACGTCAAGCAAACAATGGACTTGCGCCAACCATGATCTGTGGCACTATTGATGGTGGTTCAGCAGCTGCCAGACACAATAGATGGTGGCCGCGGGGCGGGGGACAAGATGGCGGGCGCCACGCGCCGCTGTGGATATCGGGGACAGTTGTTGCTGCGGCAACATAAGAGCGTGACCCTGATTTGTTCTCCTCCTATGATAGAGAGCGAGAGACAGACATGAGCGAATTTCAGATGACAGACAGCAGCGCCACCCTGGCTCCCGAAGCCCGCACCTCCGACGGCGATGCCGGCGCCGCGCTGGCGGCCAGCATGGCCCAGGGCGTGCTGGCCGCTGCGTCGGCCGCCGCCGCTGCCCGGCCCAAGGAGGCCTTGGGCACCAGCGAGATCGTGCCGTGGAAATTCCCGGTGACGGTGGATCGCAGCCGCGATGCGCTGCTGACCGATTTCGGCAAGGACACGCTCGACGATCGCTATCTGCTGCCCGGCGAGTCCTATCAGGATCTGTTCGCCCGGGTGGCCGCGGCCTATGCCGATGATGCCGGCCATGCCCAGCGCATCTATGATTATGTCAGCCAGCTGTGGTTCATGCCGGCCACGCCGGTGCTGTCCAACGGTGGCACCGGGCGTGGGTTGCCGATCAGCTGCTATCTGAATTCGGTGTCCGACAGTCTGGAAGGCATTGTCGGCACCTGGAACGAGAATGTCTGGCTGGCGTCGCGCGGCGGCGGCATCGGCACCTATTGGGGCAATGTGCGCGGCATTGGCGAGCCGGTGGGCCTGAACGGCAAGACCAGCGGCATCATCCCGTTCGTCCGCGTGATGGACAGCCTGACGCTGGCCATCAGCCAGGGCTCGCTGCGCCGCGGTTCGGCGGCGGTCTATCTTGATGTCAGCCACCCGGAGATCGAGGAGTTCCTCGAAATCCGCAAGCCGTCCGGCGATTTCAACCGCAAGGCGCTCAATCTGCACCACGGCGTGCTGATCACCGACAAGTTCATGGAAGCGGTGCGCGACGGCAGCAAATTTGATCTGGTCAGCCCCAAGACCGGCGAGAAGCGCGCCGAAGTGGATGCCCGCGCGCTGTTCACCAAGCTGGTCGAAACACGGCTGGCGACCGGTGAGCCCTATATCATCTTCATCGATGAGGTGAACCGCACCATGCCCAAGCACCAGCGCGATCTGGGGCTGAAGGTGTCGACATCCAATCTCTGCTCGGAAATCACCCTGCCCACCGGCAAGGACCATCTGGGCCAGGATCGCACCGCGGTGTGCTGCCTGTCGTCGCTCAACATCGAAACCTGGGACCAGTGGCAGGATCAGCCGCAGTTCATCGAGGATTGCATGCGCTTCCTCGACAATGTGCTGCAGGATTATATCGATCGGTCCGAACCGGCCATGCACCGCGCCGCCTATGCCGCGATGCGCGAACGCTCGGTTGGCCTGGGCGTGATGGGCCTGCACAGCTTCTATCAGGCGCGCGGCATCCCGTTTGAAAGCGCCATGGCCAAGAGCTGGAACATGCGCATCTTCAAGCATATCCGCACGCAGGTCGATCAGGCATCGATGAACCTGGCGGCCGAACGCGGCCCCTGCCCGGATGCGGCCGACATGGGCGTGATGGAGCGGTTCAGCTGCAAGATGGCGATCGCGCCCACCGCCAGCATCAGCATCATCTGCGGCGGCACCTCGGCCTGCGTCGAACCGATCCCGGCCAATGTCTATACCCACAAGACGCTGTCGGGCAGCTTTGTGGTGAAGAACCCCTATCTGGAGAAGCTGCTGATTTCCAAGGCGAAGAACAGCGACGCGGTGTGGAATTCCATCCTGGAACGCGGCGGTTCGGTGCAACATCTGGACTTTCTGACCACCGATGAAAAGGCCACCTATCGCACCGCCTTCGAGATTGACCAGCGCTGGCTGATCGAACTGGCCGCCGATCGCACGCCGTTCATCGATCAGGCACAGAGCCTCAACCTGTTCATCCCGGCCGATGTGGAAAAATGGGATCTGCTCATGCTTCACTATCGCGCGTGGGAACTGGGCATCAAATCGCTCTATTATCTGCGTTCGATGAGCGTGCAGCGCGCCGGTTTTGCCGGTGGGGTGGAGGCGGACAACACCGCCGAAGCGCCGGTGATCCAGGTGGAACGCCGCGATTATGATGAATGCCTGGCCTGCCAGTGATAGCAGCCAGCGCCCCGGGCTTGCCCAGCCGTCACGCTGGGCAGCGCACCGGCCGGGTTGCTGCCCGGCCGGAGGGACCGGGGGATTGGGCCATGGATTCCACGACCCCTGGCCCAATCCCCCTCCCAATCGCCCGCCGAATTTAACCGATATTTGATCAGTTCAGGACCACGACCATGCCCCTTCTTCAAGCCTCCAAAAGCTACAAGCCGTTCGAATATCCCTGGGCCTATGATTTCTGGAAACGCCAGCAGCAGATCCACTGGATGCCGGAAGAGGTGCCGTTGGGCGAGGATTGCCGCGATTGGGCGCAGAAGCTGACCGATCATGAGCGCAACTTGCTCACCCAGATCTTCCGCTTCTTCACCCAGGCGGACGTCGAGGTGCAGGATTGCTATCACGACAAATATGGCAGCGTGTTCAAGCCGACCGAAGTGAAGATGATGCTGACCAGCTTCAGCAACATGGAAACCATTCACATCGCGGCCTATAGCCACCTGCTCGATACGATCGGCATGCCCGAAAGCGAATATAGCGCCTTCCTCAACTACAAGGAGATGCGCGACAAGCATGATTATATGAGCAGCTTTGGCGTGAGCAGCAACGAGGATATCGCCAAGACGCTGGCGATGTTTGGCGGCTTCACCGAAGGCCTGCAGCTGTTCGCCAGCTTTGCCATGTTGATGAACTTCCCGCGCTTCAACAAGATGAAGGGCATGGGCCAGATCGTCAGCTGGAGCGTGCGCGATGAATCGCTGCACTGCGAAGGCATCATCAAGCTGTTCCACGCCTTCTGCGCCGAAACCGGCGTGCTCACCAGCCGCATCCGCGACGATATCGCCGATGTGTGCCAACGCACCGTGCGCCTGGAAGATGCCTTCATCGATCTGGCCTTCGAACAGGGCCCGGTCAGCGGCATGACGCCGAAGGACATCAAGCGCTATGTCCGCTACATCGCCGATTGGCGCCTCAGCCAGCTCGGCCTGGCGCCGATCTACATGATCGAAGAACACCCGCTGCCCTGGCTCACCCCGCTGCTGAACGGCGTGGAACACGCCAACTTCTTCGAAGCCCGCGCGACGGAATATAGCAAGGCCGCCACCAAGGGCGACTGGAACGAAGTGTGGAACGCCTTCGACAGCCGCAAAGCCGCCAAGGCGCTCAGCGAAACCCCGGCCGCCAATGTGGACGACCGGCAGGGCGGGCTGCTGGGCGTGGCGGCGGAGTGAGCGCGTAGAAGGAAGAAAGCAGCTTGCCTCCGGCGGCCAGGGTCACAGACCCTGGACCCGTTGCATGGTGATGCGGCATGCGAGGTCCGTCCCGAAAGGGGCGGGCCTCTTTTTTGTGGCTGGGCCTGATAGCGACAGGGCGGTCAGTGCCGTCTGTAACCATGGGTCCCGGCGTTCGCCGGGATGACGCTGCTTGGTCGGTTGTGGATGCGGGCCTGCGCCGGGATGGCGGAACGCGCTGTAGGGCGCTGCCCGAAACGGATGGGTCCAGGGTCTGCGACCCTGGCCGCCGGAGGCTTGCTTTTCTCTTGCCAGTGGAGCGACCAATAAGCGCGAATCCTGGCCCGCATCACATATGATGGCGCGGCACCTGACGGTTGTGCAGGATGCGTTCGATGATCACTTGGCCAACGGTGCTGCTGAAATAGACGATGTGGCTGCCGTGGGGCGTCGAGCGGATGCCCGGTTCAATATCGGGGCGTTCCGTGCCGATCAGTGGAAAGTCGGCCAGCAGGGAGAAGCAGTCGGTGAAGCTGGCGACATAGGAGGCAGCCTGTTCGACGCCCCAATGGTCCGCACCATAATCAAAAATCGCATCGAGATCGCGCGCCGCGGCTTCGGTGAGTGTAAGATCAGCCACGCGCGTGGCGTTGGCGCCCCTCGGCAATGATGTCCGCCAGCGTGCGATTGCTCAGGCCGCTGGCTTTGGCTTCGGCAATGGCGCTGCGCACAAAGGCGAGCCGCTCCACGTCGTCGCGGTCGCGGGCCACCAGATCGTTGAGATAGGCCGCTTCATCCGGCCAGGCACCGCTGGCGACGCGTTCGGCGATCCATGCGCGGGCCGGTTCGGCGAGGCGGGTGGGCGTGTTGTCCATGAGCAGAATCTCGCTTTGCAGGGGGCGAAAGTCAATGCGGGTCTGCGCCGGGATGGCGGAACGCGCTGTAGGGCGCTGCCCCGAAACGGATGGGTCCAGGGTCTGCGACCCTGGCCGCCGGAGGCTGTGCTTTCTTTTCTGTCCATGCCCCTCTCCCGGGCCGCCTGCGGCGTCTCTCGACCTCTCCAAAAAGGGGAGAGGTGAGTGATAGGCAATTCCCTATCCCAGTTTGCGGCCCACCCACACGACGCGGCCGATGAGGGTGATGGCGGTGGGGTCGCAGTCGGGCCAGCTGGGGTAGGCTTCGTTGTCGGACTGGATGGTGAGGCGGCGGGTGGCGGGGTTCAAGGAGAGGCGTTTGACCATCAGGGCATCGTCGACGCGCAGAACATAGATGCCGTCGCGGAGCCGCAGGCGATCGGCGGTGTCGATGAGGATCTGGTCACCGTTGGCGAGGGTGGGGAACATGGAGTCGCCATCGACGCTGAGGATGGCGAGATGTTCGGGTGGGCCGGGGGCGAGATCGCGGATGAAGCCGGCCTGGAAGGCGATGGCGGCGGCGGGTGCCTCCGAATCGGGCAGGGCGCCGGCGCCGGCCGAGGCGCGGATCTGATAGTGCGGAACAAGCACATAGTCTTCGGCGGCGCGGGCGAGGCCGGGGCGCGGCAGAATGGCGCGGCTTTCATCGGCCGGGCCGCCGAGCAGATGTTCGGCGATACCGAAATGCTGCGCCAGGATGCGCCGATCGGATTCGGACAGGCGGCGCGGCACGCCGCGCTTGATAAACTGCTGAATATAGCTGGCGTTGCGCCCGAGCCGCCGCGACAGCGAGGCATAATCCTCACCGCTCGACGTGATCAGCGCGTCCAGCCGTTGCCGGATAGCGTTGGTGTCCATGACCTGCGGACCTCCTCTCCAAGCCCACATTAGGCCTTTAGCAGTAGTTTTTTTCCTAGACTAGTAGGATTTCAACTTTGATAAACAGCTATTCCAACCGAATCGCGAGGGGTCGGGTGGAATATTGTTCGCTTTCAGCAGGGAGTTGACGACATGAGCCTGTTGCCTGTCGTGGAGAGATATTTGCGTACCCATCAATTGGCGCCCTCGCGCTTTGGCCGCCAGGTGGCGGGCGATCCCCGATTCGTGTTCGATCTGCGCCGCGGCCGCGAACCGCGCGCCAGCACCAGCGCGCGGGTGCTGGCCCATATCGCCGGCATGACCGATTGCGCTCAAGCGGAAGGGGGTCGCCATGCGTCCGCACGCTGATCGGGTGCAGGCCGCGATCCTGCGCGCAGTGGCGGCTCTGGTGGCCCCGCACGGCGCGCAACTGGTGATCGAGGAGCTGCGCTGCCGCGACTGGGCCAGCCTGACGATGGTGGGGGGCCGCCACGAACTGGATCTGCGGCTGGATGGTCCGGGCGCCGATGCGGCGCTGGCCCGGTTGCAGGCCGAACTGCCTGACCTGGACATCGCCATTCCGGGGCATATCCTGGCCGAGCTGGTGCTGGCACCCGGCGAGGTTCAGCCGGACAGTCTGTCCTTCACCCTGAACGCACTGGCCATCCAGGACTGACAGCCACACAGCCGCCCGGCAGCATCGTCTGCCGGGCGGCTGTGACTTTTTGAGCCAAGCTCAAAAATCTTGCGTCCGATCGCAGCAGCCGATAATGCTGAGTCGCAATCAAAAGCCAATTGGCCGTGGTGGCCGGGTGGCTTTGGGCATCAGCAAAGCAGGCGCAGCGCATGGTCAATTCCCTTCTTGCCGCCAGTTACCGGGTGCTTTTGATGGGTGGGGCCACGCTGGCGCTGGCCGGTTGCGGCGCCAAGGACGAGGCCGCAAAGCCGGTGGCCGAAGCCTCTGCCCCGGTGCGGTTGGTGACGGCGGCGCCGGCCAACGCCAATGATGTGCTGGATGTTTCCGGCACGGTGCGCCTGAAGCGCGAAACCGCCCTCAGCTTCAACACGCCCGGCCGCATCGCCGCGATTTTCGTGCGCGAGGGCGATCGGGTGCGCGCCGGCCAGGTGCTGGCGCGGCTGGACACCACATCGCTGGGCGCCAATGTCGCGTCCGCCCAGGCTGAAGTGGTGCGGGCGCAGGCCGATGTGAAGCGCGCCGAAGATCTGTTCACCAAGGGCTGGGTGACGGCGCCGCGCGTGGAGCAGGCGCGGGCCAGCATGGCCGCCGCGGTGGCGCGGGCGCAGGCGGCCCGTTTCGATGTGCAACTGGCTGCCCTGGTGGCGCCATCGGCCGGCGTCGTGCTGGCGCGGCCGGGGGAGCCGGGCCAGATCGCCCAGCCCGGCGCGCCGGTGTTGACGCTGGGCGAGTTGAACCAGGGCTTTGTGCTGCGGCTGCCGCTGGCAGACCGGGATGCGGCGCGGGTGAAGCCGGGCCAGAGCGCCGTGGTGACCATCCCGGCGCTGGCCGGACAGCCTTTGGCCGGCGTGGTGAGTGAAGTGGGCGCGCGCGGCGATGATGGCACCGGCACCTTCCGCATCGAAGTGAAGCTGCCGGCCGATGCGCGGCTGGCATCGGGCCAGATCGGCCGGGCGCGGCTGCGGCTGGGCGCGGCCTTGCCGGGCGCCCCGATCCGGGTGCCAGCCACCGCGGTGTTTGGCGCGCGGGCGGATGAGGGCTTTGTGTATGTCTATGAACCGGGCGGTCGCCGGGTGCGCAGCCGGCTGGTGGCGCTGGGGCCGGTGGGCAGCGATGGCGTGGTGATCACATCAGGCCTGTCAGCCGGCGAGCAGGTGGTGGTAACGGGCGCCGACCGGCTGCGCGATGGCCAGGCGGTGGTGGTGACGGGTGCGCCCAAGTGAACGGCATCATCCGCTTTGCCATCCAGAAATGGCAGATCACGCTGGTGGTGTTTCTGGCGCTGGCGGCGCTGGGCACGTCGGCATTTTTCACCATTCCGCGGTCGGTTGATCCGCATTTCCCGTCGCCGTTCATCAGCGTGATTGCCAATGTGCCGGGCGCCGAACCGGCCGACATGGAAAGCACCATCGCCAAGCCGATCGAGGATGTGATCCAGGGCCTGGATGGCATCGTGAAGGTGGAGTCGCGCTCCACCGATTCCACCGCGATCATCACCGGCGAGTTCAGCTGGGATGGTGATCCGGAGAAATATTATGACGAGATCGTGCGCGAGGTGAACGCGATCCGGCAGAATCTGCCCAGCGCGCTCAACCGGCTGGAGTTTCAGAAATCGCGCACCACCGAAGCCGCCGTGCTGCAGTTTGCGCTGGTGTCTGACACCGCGAGTTACCGCCGGCTGGAAAAGATCGCCAAGGATCTGCGCGAGCGGCTGATCCGGGTGCCGGGCGTGCGCGCCGCGAAGGTGCACGCGCTGCCCACGCCGGAAATGCGTGTGGCGCTGGACACCGGGCGCATGGCGCAGCTGGGCATTCCGGCCACCGCTGTCACCGATGCGCTGCGCAGCGGCGGCCAGGATCTGCCGCCCGGCGCGGTGCAATCCGGTGAAGCCCGGCTGAACGTGCAGGCCGGCGGCGCTTATCGTTCGGTGGCGGAACTGGCCGATGAACCGGTGCGCGCGCAAGGCGGCCGCATCGTGCGGGTGAAGGATATTGCCCAGGTCGGCTGGGCATATGAGGAACAGCCGCATTTCGCCCGCTACAACGGCAAGCGCGCCATCTGGGTGACGATGACCCAGAAGGACGGGCTGAACGTGCTCGATATCCGCAATGGCGCGGTGAAGGCGGCCGAAGCCTATCGCGCGCTGTTGCCGCCGGATGTGAAGCTGGTGGTGGCGTTTGACCAGAGCGACGACATCGCCCGCAAACTGGGCCAGTTGGGCCGCGATTTCGGCATCGCGCTGGGCCTTGTGCTGATCACGCTGTTGCCGCTGGGCTGGCGCGCCAGCATCGTGGTGATGGTGTCGGTGCCGCTCAGCCTGGCCATGGGTGTGGCGGTGCTGGGCTGGAGCGGCTTCACGCTCAACCAGCTGGCGATTTCCGGCTTCATCATCGCGCTCGGCCTGCTGGTGGACGACAGCATCGTGGTGACCGAGAATATCGCCCGCCACCTGCGCATGGGAAAGCCGCGCGAACAGGCCGCCATCGATGGCACCAGCCAGATTGCCGTGGCGGTGATCGGTTGCACCTTCGTGCTGCTGTTTGCCTTCCTGCCGCTGACCATGCTGCCCGAAGGCGCCGGCAAATTCACCCGCAGCCTGCCGGTGGCCGTGCTCGGCACGGTGGCGGCCTCGCTGCTGGTCAGCCTAACCATCGTGCCGTTCCTGGCCAGTCGCATCCTGCCGCGCGAAGAGAGCGAGCATGGCAACCGTTTCCTGCAGGCGGTGAACGGCGGCATCCACCGTTTCTATCAGCCGGTGCTGCACTGGAGCCTCACCCACCCATGGCGGGCCATGGCTGGCGCCACCGTGCTGATCATTTCGGGCTTTGCGCTGGTGCCCTTCATCGGTTCCAGCCTGTTTCCGCCGGCTGAAACCCCCTATTTCACCGTGCAGGTGGCGGCCAGCGAAGGCACGGCCATCCCGGCCACCGATCGCGCCGTGAAGGCGGTGGAGGAGGCCCTGAAGGATGAGCCGAATGTGACCGGCATTGCCGCCAACATCGGCCGGGCCAATCCGCGCATCTACTACAACCAGGTGAACAATGATCAGCGCAGCAACATCGGCGAAGTGCTGGTGACGCTGAAGGCCTGGGACAAGCCGGGCAGCCCCGAAATGGTTGAGCGGCTGCGACAGAAGCTGGCCGCCAACCCCGATGCGCAATATGTGGTGAAGATCTTCCAGAATGGCCCGCCCATCGATGCGCCGATCCAGATGCGCGTCATCGGGCCGGAACTGGATGTGCTGAAACGGCTGGCTGGCGAGGTGGAAGCCGTGATGCGCACCGTGCCGGGCGCCCGTGACGTGCGCAATCCGGTGGCGGTGGACACGCCGCGGCTCAACCTGGGCCTGGATGGCGACAAGGCGGCGCTGCTGGGCGTTGCACCGGGTGCGCCGCGCCGAGCGCTGCGGCTGGCGCTGGCCGGGGAGACTGCCGGGCGCTTCCGCGACGTGGAGGGCGACAGCTATAATGTGGTGGTGCGGCTGCCACTGGCCGAACGCCACGACATCAGTGTGCTGGACGATATCTATCTGCCGGGCAGTCAGGGGGCGGTGCCGCTGCGCGAAATCGCCAAGCCCTATCTTGATTCCGCCCAACCGCGGATCAACCGCTCGCGGCAGAGCCGGGTGGTCTATGTCGATTGCCAGGTCCGTGAAGGCTATCTGATCGCCAAGGTGAACGCGGATGTGGTGAAGACCGTGACCGAAAGGGTGAAGATGCCTGCCGGCTATCGCCTTGAGGTTGGCGGCGAAGCCGAAACCGCGGCGCGCAGCTTTGGCGGGCTGGGGCCGATCATCGCGCTGGCGGTGTTTGGCATATTGGCGGTGCTGGTGATCGAATTCGGCCGCTTCCGCGAGACGCTGGTGGTGGCCGGCGTGATCCCGCTGGGCCTGTTCGGCGGGTTGGTGGCGCTGTTCCTCACCGGCAATTCGCTCAGTTACACCGCCGTGATCGGCTTCGTCGCGCTGATCGGGATCGAGATCAAGAACAGCCTGTTGCTGGTGGATTTCACCACCCAGCTGCGC
The DNA here is from genome assembly GCA_027485485.1 of Sphingomonadales bacterium. Taxonomy (GTDB): domain Bacteria; phylum Pseudomonadota; class Alphaproteobacteria; order Sphingomonadales; family Sphingomonadaceae; genus Sandarakinorhabdus. The sequence goes on from JAIXQY010000183.1 coordinate 22,151, forward strand.
GAGGCCGGCCGGCCGTTGCGGGAAGCGATCGAGGAAGCCGGCGAGGTGCGCTTCCTGCCGGTGCTGCTCACCAGCGTGACGGCGATTGGCGGGCTGCTGCCGTTGGCGCTGTCAGGCTCCGGCCTCTATGGTCCACTGGCCTGGGTGATCATCGGCGGGCTGGTCTCGTCTACGCTGCTCAGCCGGGTGGTGACGCCGGTGATGTATCTGTTGATCGTGCAGGGCGACAAGGCGGCACCGGCCGTGGCGGCGGCCTGATCGCGATGCGCGGTCAACCGGCCATCATCGCGCTGTTGCTGGCGCTGATGTGCCTGGTGCGCTTCGGCCTGTCCGCCTTTGCCTATGCCGCACCCGAAGCCTTGATGGCGGAACTGGGTGCGCCGTTGGCAGCCAACCCGCAAATGTCCTATGTGGTGCGGGTGTGGGCCGTGCGTGACATGGTGATCGCGCTGCTCGTGCTGTTGGCCCGTCCGGCGTGGCTGCCGGCGCTGTTGATCGGCTGCATCGCCATTGATTGCACCGATATCCTGTCGGCTTGGCTCAGCGGGCGGGCGGGGCAGTTCAGCCCGAAGGACACAATGGGCCTCATGGGAACGGCGGTTGCCGCGCTGGTGCCGGAAACACTGGCGTTGCTGCTGCTGCGCCGCCGGGCAGGCCAGACTGTCAAGTCAGACTGACAGTCACTGTCAATCCAACGTGACGCTTTGGCAAGAAAGCCTGTCCCTTCATTGCACTGAATCGCGCTCTCCATTATCGTTTTTTCATGAAACGACACGCCGGCCAGGATCAGGAGCTTGTGAAGCGGTGGCGCCCTGCCACGCAGATGGTGCGCGGTGGCACCATGCGCACGGAAGTGGGCGAAACCTCTGAAGCCATCTTCATGACCTCGGGCTATTGCTATGACAATGCCGAGGAAGCCGCCGCCCGTTTCCGCGGCGAACGGCCGGGGATGACCTATAGCCGGTTGCAGAACCCCACGGTGGATATGCTGGAAAAGCGCATCGCCCTGATCGAAGGGGCAGAGGCGGCGCGCGCCACTGCCACCGGCATGGCGGCGATGACCGGCATGCTGCTGTCCACCCTGTCGGCCGGCGATCATCTGGTGGCAGGCCGGGCGCTGTTCGGATCATGCCGGGTGCTGGTGGATACGATCCTGCCGCGCTTCGGCATCGAAACCACCACCGTGGATGCGCGCGACACCGATGCCTGGGCGAAGGCGCGGCGGCCCAACACCAAGGCGTTTTTCCTCGAAACGCCCACCAACCCCGGCCTTGATCTGTGCGACATCCGCGCCATCGCCGATATTGCCCATGATGCCGGCGCGCTGGTGATGGTCGACAACGCCTTTGCCTCCCCCATCGTGCAAAAGCCGCTGGAGCATGGCGCCGATATCGTTGCCTACAGCGCCACCAAGCTGATGGATGGGCAGGGGCGCGTGCTGGCCGGGGCCGTGGTGGGCAGCGAGCAGTGGATCAATGATGTCTATCTGGCCTTTGCCCGTCACACCGGGCCGAATCTGTCGCCATTCAATGCCTGGGTGGTGCTGAAAAGCCTGGAAACGCTGGACCTGCGCGTGCGCCGCCAGTGTGAAAACGCCCACAAGGTGGCGCAGTTCCTTGATGGCCGGGTGCCGCGCCTGATCTATCCGGGGTTGGCCAGCCATCCCCAGCATGCGCTGGCGGCCCGGCAGATGAAGGCCGGTGGCACCATCATTGCCATGCATCTGGATGGCGGCCGGCCGCAGGCGCAGGCGCTGCTGGATGCGCTGCAGATCATCGATATCTCCAACAATCTGGGCGATTCGCGATCGTTGATGACGCATCCGGCCAGCACCACCCATGCCAGTGTGTCTCCCGAAATCCGCGCGGAAATGGGGATCAGCGAAGGCATGTTGCGCCTGTCCATCGGCTTGGAAGACCCGGATGATCTGATCGAGGATCTGGACCAGGCGTGCAAGGGAGCTGGCTTATGAGCGTGATCGGGCAGATGTTCCCCTATAGCGCCACCACCGGCGACTTGACGGTGCGGGTGGCGCCGCATTTCCTGCCGGATCAATCCGATCCGGATCGCGGCTATTTCGTCTGGGCCTATCATGTGCGGGTGGAAAATCACGGGACCGCAGCGGTGCGCCTGATGGCGCGGCGCTGGCTGATCACCGATGCCGATGGCCGGGTGGAAGAGGTGGTTGGCGATGGCGTGGTGGGCGTGCAGCCGCTGATCGTGCCGGGCGGCGCCTATGATTATGTCTCCGGTTGCCCGTTGGCCACGTCGCACGGCCGCATGGAAGGCCGCTACAAGATGATGGCGGAAGACGGCACGCGCTTTTCCATCGATGTGCCGGCCTTTGTGCTGGAATTGCCGGGCAACCGGCCGGCGGTGCATTGATCGCCGCCAGCCCGCGGGCCACATTGGTGCCATGAAACGCACCCATCTGCCCCTGAATGCCCTGCGCGTGTTCGAAGCCTCTGCACGCCACCTGTCGTTCACCCGCGCGGCTGACGAGCTGGCGGTGACGCCGGCGGCGGTGGGTCAGCAGATCAGGGCGCTGGAAGAAACGCTGGGCGTGGTGCTGTTCCGCCGCCTGACCCGCAATCTGGAATTGACGCCTGAGGCCGAACAGGCGCTGCCAGCCCTTCAGGCCGGGTTTCTGGCCTTTGAAGAGGCGGTGCGGCTGATGCAGGCCGGGCAATCGAGCAAGGTGCTCAGCCTTGCCGCCCCGCGGGCGCTGGTGGCGAAATATCTCACGCCCCGGCTGGCCGACTATGGCCGCCTGCATCCGGATCTGCGCTTCTCGATCATCGCGCACGACAGCGGCGAGGTGGATTTCACCCAGGCCAATCTCGATCTCGCCCTCTATTTCGGCAGCGAACCGCAGGCCGAGGGCATCCACGGCCGCACCCTGGGTGATGAGCAGATGGTGACGGTGGCAGCGCCGGGTCTGGGCCCGGATGCGCCCTGCATCGCCCATCCGCTCGATCCCGAGACACTCTGCGTGGAAAGCGCGCTCACCTTGGCCGATGCGGGCCTGGCCATTGATGCGGCGGCGGCCGGATTGGGCAGGGCGCGGGTGCCGGCTTTGCTGGCGGCGGGGGATCTGGCGTCCGGGCGGGTGGTGGCCGTGGCCCCGCCGGTGCCGGCGGCTGGCAACTGGTGGCTCACGGCGCCCACGCCGCAATGGCGCCAGGCCAAGGTGCGCGATCTGGTCGCCTTTCTCACCACGGCCGGCGGCTGATACGGCGATTTTGCATTTTGAAAACCGGGGGACGAACCATGAAATATCCGATGCTGCTGCTGGCCTGTGTGGCCGCCCCGGCGCTCGCCGCAGAGCCGGCGCCGGGCGCGCTGGCGGGCGGCGTGAGCGAGGCCGAGCTGAAGGCCAACATCACCCGGCTGGTGAGCTTTGGCACCCGCCACAGCGCCAGCGACACCACCAGCCCCACACGCGGCATCGGCGCGGCGCGGCGCTGGGCCGAAGATCGGTTCAAGGGCTTCAATGCTGCCTGCGGCAACTGCCTGACCATCATCAAGCCATCGGAAGTGGTGACCGGCGACCGGCTGCCCACCCCGACCGAGATTGTCGACGTGCTCGCCATCCAGCCCGGCACCAGCGATCCGGATCGCTTCATCATCATGTCCGCCCATATCGACAGCCGCAACAGCGACCCGCTCGACAGCAAGGGCGATGCGCCCGGCGCCAATGATGATGGCAGCGGCACCGCCGCCGTGATCGAGGCGGCGCGCGTGCTGTCCCAGCACAAGTTCCCGGCCACCATCGTCTATGCCGTGCTGTCCGGCGAGGAGCAGGGGCTGAACGGCGGCAAGGTGCTGGCCGATTTCGCCCGCGCCCATGGCTGGACGGTGGAGGCCGTGCTGAACAACGATATAATCGGCAACAGCACCGGCGCATCGGGCATGAAGGATTCGGGCCATGTGCGGGTGTTTTCCGAAGGCACCAAGGCGGTGGAAACCCCGGCCCAGGCCAATCGCCGCCGCTATAATGGTGGCGAGGTGGACTCACCCTCCCGCAATCTGGCGCGCTTCATCGATGGGCTGGCCGATCACAGCGTCAACGGCCTGGATGTGAAGATGATCTATCGCACCGATCGCTTCGGCCGCGGTGGGGACCAGACCAGGCTGCTGGAGGCCGGCTATCCGGCGGTGCGCATCACCGAAGCCGTGGAACATTATGACCGGCAGCACCAGAATGTGCGGGTGGAAAAGGGCCGCAGCTATGGCGACCTGATCGACGGGGTGGATTTTGCCTATCTGGCCAAGGTGACCAGGCTGAACGTGGCAGCCCTGGCGGCGCTGGCCCGCGCCCCCATGCCGCCGGCCGTCACCATCAGCGGCCAGGTCAGCCCCGACACGAAAGTCAGCTGGACCCCGGTGAAGGGCGCCGCCGGTTATAAGGTCTGGTGGCGCGACACCACGGCCAACCGGTGGGAACACAGCCGCACCGCCCCGGCCGACGCCACCAGCCTCACGCTGGAGGGCGTGGTGATCGATGATTGGTTCTTCGGCGTTTCGGCCGTGGCCGCCGATGGCAGCGAAAGCCCGGTCGCTTTCCCCGGCGACGCCGGCAATTTCGTCAGCCCGGCCCCGGCACCAAAGCCTTAAGCCCCGGCAATCACCGGCCGGCCGATCAGCTGCAGGGCGGCCCGCACCAGCACCCGCGTTTCGCCGCTGATCGGGTCGCGAGCGGCGAACAGGCCGCCATCATGGCTGGTCAGCAGCCACCATTGCCCGGCCAGATCAAGCGCCAAGGCGGGCCGGCCGGCGGCCAGATCACGATACAACAGGGGTTCGGCCGGTGAGGGCGCTGCGCCCGCCTCCCAGACGATTTCCACAACCGTTTCCTCGTCGTCGCCATCCGCGTTGGTGGTGGCACCGGCCAGCGCCAGCAGCGCGGCCTTGCCGCTGCGGCCATTGATGCGGGCCTTGATCTGATCCGGGGTGAAGCGCACGCCGCGCGCGGCCCAGCAGGTGGCGACAGCCTGTGCCAGCGCATCAACGGGTTCGGCCCGCAACGGCACAGCGGCCAAAAGCGGCAACAGCAACAGGACACGGCGGTTGATCATGTGGCCAAGCCTAGCCGGATGCGCCCCCGCCTGCTAGGGGCCGCCCATGTTGTCGCTCACCGATCTTGTCATCCGCATGGGCGGCCGCCCGATCATCAACAATGCCTCGGTCACGCTGCCGGCGCGTGGCTGTGTCGGCCTGATCGGCCGCAATGGCGCCGGCAAATCCACGCTGATGAAGGCGATGGCCGGCGTGCTCGATGTCGATGGCGGCCGCATCGACAAGCCGCGCGCCGCCCGCATGGGCTGGTTGAAGCAGGATGCGCCATCGGGTGATCGCTGCGCCTTTGAAACCGTGCTGGCGGCTGACACCGAACGTGCAGCCCTGTTGGCCGAGGAGGAGGCCGGCGCCCCGCCCGAACGCCTCGCCGATCTGCACGAGCGGCTGATCGCCATTGATGCCTATACCGCGCCGGCCCGCGCCGCCCGCATCCTGAAGGGCCTGGGCTTTGACGAGGCGATGCAGGCCCGGCCGCTCGACAGCTTCTCCGGCGGCTGGCGCATGCGCGTGGCGCTGGCCAGCCTGTTGTTCACTTCGCCCGATATCCTGCTGCTCGACGAACCGTCCAACCACCTCGATCTGGAATCGGCGCTGTGGCTGGAGGATTTCCTGCTCTCCTATCCCGGCCTGATCGTGCTGATCAGCCATGAGCGTGATCTGCTCAACCGCGTCGTCACTCAGATATTGCACCTCGAAGCCGGCAAGGTGACGCTCTACACCGGCAATTACGACAGCTTCGAGAAGCAACGCGCCGAACGGCTGGCCCAGCTGGAAGCCGCGCGCACCGCCCAGGCGGCGCAGCGGGCCAAGCTGCAGGATTATGTGGCGCGCAACAGCGCCCGCGCTTCCACCGCCAAGCAGGCGCAAAGCCGCGCGAAGGCGCTGGCCCGCATGCAGCCGGTGGCCGAAGCCGCCACCGATCCCACGATGAAATTCGATTTCCCCAGCCCGGCGCCGCTGCGCCCGCCGCTGGTGACGCTGGATCAGACCCAGGTGGGATATGATGGCAACCCGGTGCTTTCCGGCCTTGATCTGCGGCTGGACCCGGATGACCGCATGGCGCTGGTGGGCCGCAACGGCAACGGCAAGACGACGCTGGCGCGGTTGATGATCGGCCAGTTGCCGGCGATGAGCGGCGCGCGCAACGCCACCGGCAAGCTGAAGGTCGGTTATTTCACCCAATATCAGGTGGAAGAGCTGGACCGCGACGCCACCCCCTTGCAGCATATGAGCCGCGCCATGAAGGGTGCCTCTCCGTCTGCCGTGCGCGCGCAGCTGGGGCGTTTCGGTTTCAGCGGGCCAACGGCCGAGCAGAAGATCGGCACCATGAGCGGCGGCGAGCGCGCCCGGCTGGCGCTGGCGCTGGTGACGCGCGACGCGCCGCACCTGATCGTGCTCGACGAACCGACCAACCACCTGGATATCGATGCCCGCCAGGCGCTGGTGCAGGCGCTGGCCGGCTATGAAGGCGCGGTGGTGGTGGTGAGCCATGATCGCCACCTGATCGAGGCCACGGCCGATCGGCTGGTGCTGGTGGATGCCGGCCGCGCCACGCCCTTTGATGGCAGCATCGATGATTATGAGGCGCTGATCCTCTCCAAATCCAATGACAATCCGCCGGCCGCCGCGCCCACGCCCAAGGTGCAGCGCATCGATCCCAAGGAAGCCCGCCGCCA
>JAIXQY010000153.1 GCA_027485485.1 Sphingomonadales bacterium
CCTCAACGCATACAACAACACCCCCAGAAAATGCCTCGGCTTCAAAACCCCAGCCGAAACCTTCAACCCGTTGCACTTCGGTTGTGAATCCACACCCGGATCAAGTCCGGGGTGACGTGTAGAGGTGGAGGGCTGCCTGAAAACTTATGGGTGCAGGGACGAGACCCTGCCCGCAGGAGGCCTTTCTCTTGGTTCTTTATCGGTGAGGGCTCGAGCCCCCTCCCCCGGCTTTCGCCGGGGCAGGCTAAACCTTCGGGCGCCAGCTCCCCCAGAGGGCGAGGAGCTATTCGGCCTTCACTGCCCCATGCGGGGGAGGATTATTTTCAATTGTCATCCCCCATGCGCAGCGCCGCGATGAATGCCTCCTGCGGGATGTCCACATTTCCGTACTGGCGCATCCGCTTCTTGCCTTCCTTCTGCTTGTCCAGCAGCTTGCGTTTGCGCGACGCGTCGCCGCCGTAGCATTTGGCGGTCACGTCCTTGCGCAGGGCGGCGATGGTTTCGCGGGCGATGACTTTGCCGCCGATGGCGGCCTGGATCGGGATTTTGAACAGGTGGCGGGGGATGAGGTCTTTCATGCGTTCGCACATGTGGCGGCCGCGGGCTTCGGCGGCGGCGCGGTGGACGATCATGGAGAGGGCGTCGACCGGTTCGTTGTTGACCATGATCGACATTTTCACGAGGTCGCCCTCGCGGTGGCCGATCTGGTGATAATCGAAGCTGGCATAGCCGCGGGAGATGGATTTCAGCCGGTCATAGAAATCGAAGACGACTTCGTTGAGCGGCAGATCATAGACCACCTGGGCGCGGCCGCCCACATAGGTGAGGTTCTTCTGGATGCCCCGGCGGTCCTGGCAGAGCTTCAGGATGCTGCCCAGATGTTCATCGGGCACATAGATGGTGGCTTCAATCCAGGGTTCATCGATCTTCAGGATCGTTGACGGATCGGGCATGTCGGCCGGGTTGTGCAGCTGGATCTCGCTGCCGTCGCGCTGGACGATGTGATAGACCACCGAGGGCGCGGTGGTGATCAGATCGAGATCATATTCGCGGGTGAGGCGCTCCTGGATGATTTCCAGGTGGAGCAGCCCGAGGAAGCCGCAGCGGAAACCGAAGCCCAGCGCGGCGCTGGTTTCCATTTCGAAGCTGAAGCTGGCATCGTTCAGGCGCAGCCGGCTGATGCTTTCGCGCAGCTTCTCGAAATCGGCGGCATCGGTGGGGAACAGGCCGCAGAACACCACCGGCTGCACTTCCTTGAAGCCGGGCAGGGCTTCGTTGGCGGGCTTTTTGGCGTCGGTGATCGTGTCCCCCACGCGGGCCTGCGCCACTTCCTTGATCTGGGCGGTGATGAAGCCAACCTCGCCGGGGCCGAGTTCGGTGAACTGCTCGATCTTGGGGCGGAAGGCGCCAACGCGGTCCACCAGGTGGATGGAGTCCGCCGCCATGAACTTGATCTGCTGGCCCTTCTTGATGGTGCCATCGATGATGCGCACCAGCACGACGACGCCCAAGTAGGGATCATACCATGAATCGACCAGCATGGCCTTCAGCGGCTTGTCAGGGTCACCCTTGGGCGGCGGGATGCGCTTGACGATGGCTTCCAGCACTTCGGTGATGCCGATGCCGGATTTGGCACTGGCCAGCACGGCGCCGCTGGCATCGAGGCCGATGATATCCTCGATCTCCTTCTTCACCTTTTCTGGATCGGCGGAGGGCAGATCGATCTTGTTGATCACCGGCACGATTTCATGATCATGCTCGATCGATTGATAGACATTGGCGAGGGTTTGCGCCTCCACGCCTTGCGCCGCGTCCACCACCAGCAGCGCGCCTTCGCAGGCGGCCAGACTACGCGAGACTTCATAGGCGAAATCGACGTGGCCGGGCGTGTCCATCAGGTTGAGGACATAATCCAGGCCATCGGAGGCGCGATAATCAAGGCGCACGGTCTGCGCCTTGATGGTGATGCCGCGTTCCTTCTCGATATCCATATTGTCGAGCACCTGCTCGCTCATCTCGCGCGCGGCGAGGCCGCCGGTCGTCTGGATCAGGCGATCGGCGAGGGTGGATTTCCCATGATCGATATGGGCGATGATCGAGAAATTGCGGATACGGTCTTGGGGCGTCATGCGTGCGGGGTTTAGCAGGGCTGCACAGGGAAGCAACGCGACAGTTGCGCTTGGGGGTGCCCAAGCCCCGCCATGCTTGACCGGGCGGGCCGCGGGCAATAGCGGGGCGGCATAGCGTGACGGAGACCGAACTTGACCATCAGCATCGCCATCGTGGGCGCCGGCCCGGCCGGTTATTACACCGCCGAAGCCGCGCAGAAACAATGGGGCACCGGCGTGCGCATCGATATCATCGATCGCCTGCCCAGCCCCTATGGCCTGATCCGCGCCGGGGTGGCGCCGGATCACCAATCGATCAAGGCTGTCACCAAACGTTATGAGGCGACCAATCTGGCGCCGGGCACGCGGCTGGTGGGCAATGTCGAACTGGGCCGCGATGTGAGCGTGGACGAACTGGTGGCGCTGTATGATGCCGTGGTGCTCTCGGTCGGTGCGCCGCTGGACAAGCCCATCGGCATCCCCGGCGACGATCTGCCTGGCGTGGTGGGATCGGCGGCCTTTGTGGGCTGGTATAATGGCCACCCCGATCATGCCGGGTTGCAGGTGGACCTGTCCCACCATGGCGCGGCGATCATCGGCAATGGCAATGTGGCGATCGATTGCGCCCGCATCTTGGCCAAGACGGTGGAGGAGCTTTCGACCACCGATATCGCCGGCCATGCGCTGGCCACGCTGGCCGGCAGCGCGGTGCGGGATGTGCACATCATCGGCCGGCGCGGGCCCCACCAGGCCAGTTTCACCACCAAGGAAGCCGGCGAGCTGGGCCATCTGGTGCGTTCGCATCCCATCGTGCGGCCGGGCGATTTCCCGCCGGAGGCCGAGGATGCGGCGCTGGAGCCGGGCCAGCGCAAGATGGTGACGCACCTGCGCGGCTTTGCCGGGCTGGAGCGGGGCGACAAGCCGGGCACGATCAATTTCGAATTTTTCCGCCGGCCGGTGGCAGTGGAAGGCCATGGCAAGGCCGAGCGGCTGATCGTGGAAACCACACGCCTGGAAAACGGCCAGGCGGTGGGCACGGGCGAACTGCACGCCATTCCCTGCGGGCTGGTGATCGCCTGCATCGGTTATCGCACGGCCGAAATCGCCGGCGTTGCCTGGTCTGACCGGTTGGGGCGCTTCCCCACCGACGATGCCGGGCGTATTGCCCCCGCGCTTTATGCCAGCGGCTGGGCGCGGCGAGGGCCTTCGGGCACCATCGGCACCAACCGGCCCGATGGGTTTGGCGTGGTGGCAGCCATGGTGGAGGATGGCATTGCGCCATCCGGCAAGGCCGGCGGGGCCGGGCTGGATGCGCTGCTGGCCAG
>JAIXQY010000137.1 GCA_027485485.1 Sphingomonadales bacterium
ACCTGCACAAAGCCCTTGCGCCGGGCAATCCGCGCTTCGATCTCCGGCCGGAAGTGGCGGATCAGGCCCTGGATCGGCCAGGCCGCGGCATCACCCAGCGCGCAGATCGTGTGGCCTTCCACTTGCGTGGTGACTTCCAGCAGCATGTCGATCTCATGAGCGTCGGCATCGCCGGTCACCAACCGTTCCATCACCCGCCACATCCAGCCGGTGCCTTCGCGGCACGGCGTGCACTGGCCGCAGCTTTCATGCTTGTAGAAATAGCTCAGCCGCGCGATCGCCCGCACGATATCGGTGGATTTGTCCATCACGATCACGGCGGCAGTGCCCAGGCCGGACTTCAGGTCGCGCAGGCCATCAAAATCCATCGGCGCATCGATGATCTGGTGGGCCGGCACCAGCGGCACCGACGATCCGCCGGGGATGACGGCCAGCAGATTGTCCCACCCGCCCTTGATGCCGCCGCAATGCGTGTCGATCAGCTCGCGGAACGGCAGGCTCATCGCCTCTTCCACCACGCAGGGCTTGTTCACGTGGCCGCTGATCTGGAACAGCTTGGTGCCTTCATTCTTGGGCCGGCCGATGGCGGCAAACCAGGCCGGGCCACGGCGCAGGATGGTCGGCACCACGGCAATGCTCTCGACATTGTTCACTGTGGTCGGGTTGCCATACAGGCCGGCGCCAGCCGGGAATGGCGGCTTCAGGCGCGGCTGGCCCTTCTTGCCTTCCAGGCTTTCGATCATCGCGGTTTCTTCGCCGCAGATATAGGCGCCGCCACCACGATGGACGACGACATCGAAATCATAACCGGTGCCGCAGGCATTCCGGCCGATCAGGCCAGCCGCATAAGCCTCCTGCACGGCGGCCATCAGCACCTTGGCCTCGGCAATATATTCGCCGCGGATATAGATGAAGGCGGCGCGCGCCCGCATGGCAAAGCCGGCGATCAACGCGCCTTCGATCAGCTTGTGCGGATCGTGGCGGATGATCTCGCGATCCTTGCAGCTGCCGGGTTCGGATTCGTCGGCATTCACCACCAGATAGGACGGCCGATCCGGGTTCGGCGTCTTGGGCATGAAGCTCCACTTCATGCCGGTGGGGAAGCCCGCGCCGCCGCGCCCGCGCAGGCCGCTGGCCTTCACCGCGTCGATCAGGCCATCGGGGCCCACGCTCATCAGATCCTTGGTGTCCGCCCAATCGCCGCGCGCGCGCGCAGCCTCCAGGTTCCACGGCTGGAAGCCATAGAGATTGGTGAAAATGCGATCCTTGTCAGCCAGCATGGCGGTTCACTTCTGCTTCTTGTTCTTGGCGTTGGCCACGGTGCCGAGCGAAATGCCCACCACCAGCAACGGCATGGCGATGGTGACCATCGGTTTGTCGCTCATGATGCCAAAGACCAGCAGCACGATGGCTGCGAGCATGAACAGGATGGCAGCAATCTGCATCGGCTTCATCACACCATCTCCCTCAGCGTCGTCGGCCCGCCTTCGGGGCACGACGCGGTGCGGCCGATCTGGCTGCCCACCGTCGGCTCTTCGCCGCGCGCCAGCATATCCAGAATGGCGGTCATGCTGTCGTACGTCAGGTCTTCATAATTATGATCGTTGATCTGCACCATCGGCGCATTGGCGCAGGCGCCCAGGCACTCCACTTCGGTCAACGTGAACAGGCCATCGGCGGTGGTGGCGCCCTTGGCCATCCCCTTGTCCTTGCAGGCCTTCATGATGTCATCACTGCCGCGCAGCATGCACGGCGTGGTGCCACACACCTGCACGTGGAAACGGCCCACCGGTTTCAGATTATACATCGTATAGAAGCTGGCGACCTCGTAGGCGCGGATATAGGGCATGCCGATCTGCTTGGCGACAAACTCGATCACCGGCACCGGCAGCCAGGCCACGCCCACCATGTCGCGCACCTGATATTGGGCCAGCCACAACAGCGGCATCACCGCGCTGGCCTGCCGGCCGGGGGGATAAAGGCCGATCAGGCGATCCGCTTCGGCGGCGTTCGCTTCGGTCCAGGTGAAATTGGCAAAATCAGTCATGAGTCGGGCCTTGAAGACGCTTGCGGCGGTCTGCCAGCTTGGGCGTCACCATCACATCCCACACGCCATAGCGCAGGGCGGGAAGGATCCAGGCAAAGGCTGCCGGCAACTGCCACAGTTCGGGCAAGCGGATGAAGCGGGCATGGTGAGCACAGCTGAGCCCAAAGGCGGCAACAGACAGGACGGCCACCAGGCGGCGGTTGGCGTGCAGCCAATCGTCAACAGCGGTGACCGCGCGCCACGATATCACCGGATGAACTCCACCCGGCTGCACAGCTCGCCCTCGAAACTATAGACGCTCATCACTTCGAACGGCTCGCCATCGGCCGTGCGCCACACCTTCTCGTGCAGCACGGCGTACGGGCCCAGTTCGTAACCGGTGATGATCTCGGCGCGGTTCTCGGGGAATTGGGCAAACATCGCCTTCAGCCCGGCGCGCACGCCTTCCTTGCCATCACGCACCACCGCGCCGCGATAGCCGGCTTCGGCGGCATCGTCGGTCATCAAAGCCACATAGGCATCGGCATCGTGGGCGTTGTAATGCTTGATCATCGCCTCGGCGATGGCGAGTTTGTTCACGATCGCCTCCGTTTGGCGGACCAGCGCACGAAGGCTGCCGTCCACAAACACGCACCCAGCGCCACCACCGGCATGCCGGCGCCCTCGCCCCACAGCGCCGCCGCGCCAAAGCCGGCCGCCGCGATGGTCACGGCACCCGCCACGGCCACAAGGCGCAGCTTGGCCCGCTCGCTCACCGGTCAACCTCGCCGAACACGATATCAAGGCTGCCCAGGATCGCCGGCGCATCGGCCAGCATATGGCCCTTGCACAGGAAATCCATCGCCTGCAGATGCGCCATTCCGGTGGCGCGGATATGGCAGCGCCACGGCTTGTTGGTGCCATCGGCAACCATATAGATGCCGAATTCGCCCTTCGGGCTTTCGGTGGCGACATAGGCTTCACCGGCCGGCACGTGCAGGCCTTCGGTGTAGAGCTTGAAATGGTGGATCAGCGCTTCCATCGATCGCTTCATCTCGCGGCGCGACGGCGGGGCGACCTTGCGATTGTCGGTGATATGGCTGCCGTCCGGCATGTCGCGCACGCACTGCTTGATGATCTTCAGGCTCTCGCGCATTTCCTGCATGCGCACCATGAAGCGGGCATAGCAATCGCCGTCGTTCGACACCGGCACATCGAAATCGACCAGATGATAGGCATCATAAGGCTGGGCCTTGCGGATATCCCAGGCCACGCCGGATGCACGGATGCACGGGCCGGTGAAGCCCCAGTTGATCGCATCCTCCTTGGAAATCACGCCCACATCGACATTGCGCTGCTTGAAGATGCGGTTATCGGCCACCAGGCCCTGCATTTCATCGAGCAGGCGCGGGAAACCATCGCACCAGGCGTCAATATCCGCCAGCAGGCCAGCGGGCAGATCCTGGTGCACGCCGCCGGGGCGGAACCAGGCGGCGTGGAAACGCGCGCCCGACACCCGCTCGTAAAATTCCATCAGCTTTTCGCGTTCCTCGAACAGCCACAGCATCGGCGTCATCGCGCCGACGTCCATCGCGTGGGCGGTGGTGTTGAGGATATGATTCAGGATGCGGGTGATTTCCGCAAACATGGTGCGGATATATTTGGCCCTGAGCGGCACCTCGATACCGGCCAGCTTCTCCACCGCGAGCACATAGCTGTGCTCCATGCACATCGGCGACACATAATCGAGGCGATCCATATAGGGCAGCGCCTGCAGATAGGTCTTGTATTCGATCAGCTTTTCGGTGCCGCGGTGCAGCAGGCCGATGTGCGGATCGCAGCGTTCGATGATCTCGCCGTCCAGCTCCATCACCAGCCGCAACACGCCATGGGCCGCCGGGTGCTGCGGCCCGAAATTGATCATGTAGTTCTGGATTTCGTTGCCGTCCTTGGCCGGCAACACATCGACGGTGTCATCGGCCGTCCAGGCGGCGCCGGCGGAGCCCAGGCTGCTCATTTTGCGGTCGCCTTCTCATCGCCGGGCAGCACATAATCCGTGCCTTCCCAGGGGGACAGGAAATCAAAGCTGCGGAAATCCTGCGCCAGCCGCACCGGCTCATACACCACGCGCTTATGCTCTTCCGACCAGCGCAGCTCGACATGGCCGGTCAGCGGGAAATCCTTGCGGAACGGATGGCCTTCAAAGCCATAATCGGTGAGGATGCGGCGCATATCCGGGTTGCCAGCGAACATCACGCCATAACAATCCCAGGTCTCACGCTCATACCAGCCGGCATTGGCAAACACGTCCGTCAGGCTGGGCACCGGCGCCACGCCATCGGTGGAGATCTTCACCCGCAGGCGCAGATTGTGCGCCATCGACAGCAGATGCACCACCACTTCGAACCGTTCGGCGCGATCAGGATAATCGGCGCCGCAGATATCGACCAGCTGGTTGAACCGCAGATCGGGCGCATCGCGCAGGCTCGTGATCACCGGCACCAGCGCATCGCGCGCCACCACGGCCGTGGTTTCGCCGGCATGCTCGACAATCTGGATCAGGGCCGGGCCCAGCAATGCGTCCAGCCGGGCGGCCAGCCCGCCGTGGGTGGCCATCACCGGCCAGCTGTGCTTGCCCAATTCAGGCGCAACAATCGTCATATCTCAGCGCTCGAACACGCCCACCCGGCGGATTTTCCGCTGGAGGGCCAGGATGCCATAGAGCAGGGCTTCGGCCGTGGGCGGGCAACCGGGCACATAAATGTCCACCGGCACGATCCGGTCACAACCGCGCACCACCGAATAGCTGTAGTGATAATAGCCGCCACCATTGGCGCAGCTGCCCATCGAGATGACATAGCGCGGCTCGGCCATCTGGTCATAAACGCGGCGCAGCGCCGGGGCCATCTTGTTGCACAGCGTGCCGGCCACGATCATCACGTCACTCTGCCGTGGGCTCGCGCGCGGGGCGATGCCAAAGCGCTCCATGTCATAGCGCGGCATGTTGGTGTGCATCATTTCCACGGCGCAGCAGGCCAGGCCAAAGGTCATCCACCACAGGCTGCCGGTGCGCGCCCAGTGGAACAGATCTTCTGTGGAGGTGACCAGAAAGCCCTTGTCCGCCACTTCTTGGGACACATCGGCCAGAAACAGGTCACGATTGGTTTCGGGCAGCGCGATGGCTCCACCCTCTTGAGGCACGATCACTCCCACTCCAACGCTCCCACTTTCCAGGCGTAAACCAGGCCGATGGCCAGTTCGCCCAGGAATTCCATCATCGCCCACCAGGCCGATTCGCCGCCCCAGTGCAGGGACACGGCCCAGGGGAACAGGAAGGCGGCTTCCAGATCGAAGACGATGAACAGGATGGCAACCAGATAGAATTGCACATCAAATTTCGCGCGGGCATCGGAAAAGGCGGGAAACCCGCTTTCATACTCCGACAATTTCACCGCTTCGGGTTTGGAGGTGCCGATCAGATGCGACACGGCGATGGGGGCGCTGACAAAGATCAGCGCGAAGGCGATGCCCACCGCCAGAAACAGCAGCACCGGCAGATATTCTGATGCAATGGCCGACATGGCCCGGAAACGCCTTCAGCAAGTGTTGCGATGCACCATGACTAGCCTGCCGGCCCGGCAGGGGCAACCTCTCACCCGCGAAAAATGCGACATTTTGTCATGTATGTGGCGTTGCGGGCCCTGCCCTCAGCGCAACGCGCCGGCCACCAGCTTGTGCAGGCGCGACTGGATGGATTGGTTGCCGGCCACGATCTCGCGCCGCGTCACCATATCCTGGCCGCCGCGGAAATCCGACACAAAGCCGCCCGCCTCGCGGATCAGCAGCATGCCGGCGGCGATATCCCAATGCGACAGGCCGGTTTCCCAGAAGCCATCAAAGCGCCCGGCCGCCAGCCAGGCCAGATCGAGGCTGGCCGCCCCAAAGCGGCGCACGCCGGCCACTTCGGGCATCACCGCTTCCAGGATGGCCGCGAACTGCGCGCGGTTGCCGTGGCCCTGATAGGGGATGCCGGTGGCGATCAGGCATTCGTTCATCTCGCGCCGGCCCGACACGCGCAGCCGCCGGTCGCTGAGCCAGGCGCCGCGGCCCTTTTCGGCCCAGTAACTTTCGCCGGTGAGCGGCTGGTGAATCAGGCCGGCGACCACTTCGCCATCCACTTCGGCGGCGATGCTGATGGCGAAATGCGGGATGCCGTGCAGGAAGTTCGACGTGCCATCCAGCGGATCGACGATCCAGCGGCAGCGTTCATCGCTGCCCTTGATCTCCCCGCCCTCCTCCAGCAGCAGCGCCCAATCCGGCCGGGCGTGGCGCAACACCTCCACCACCGCGGCTTCGGCGGCGCGATCGGCGTTGGACACGAAATCGGCCGGGCCCTTGCGGCTGACCTGCAGTGCATCCACCTCCCCGAAATCCCGGCGCAGCTTGGGCGACGCCTTGCGCGCAGCCTTTTCCATGACGGTGATGAGCGATGAATGAGCGACCATATGAAGTTCCTTGGCCGTTCCGCCAGAGCGGCACGGACATTGCGAAGGGGAAGGAGAAAGAGCATCGCGGCCTTAACCGTTGCAGCAGATTTTGCCAAGCCGAGCCGCGGTTCCCGGGGCTTGCGCTGCGGGCGCATCACAATTAAAATTCATAAACTTCGGGTGGAGGCTCAATCATGAAATGGCTTGGAATTGGCACAGTTCTGCTGCTCGTGATGCTGGCTGCAACCAAGCCGAATGAGGCAGCATTCCGCGCGCACACGGCACTTGTGTTCGAAAAAGAGCGCGGCGCTGCATTTGATCGGGGCGAATTTGGCAACTGGGTTGGCACGATGGTTGTTGGCGCTGTTCGAAGCGAACGATATCAGGATCAACTGGTTATGGCGCGCCACACTGTCAGCGTTGGCGAGAAACCCTTCATGCAATGTTTTGGGATCTTCAATCAAATCAGCTGCGAATTCAAGTCCTGACCGGCAGGACCGGCATGGCGGCCTCTTGCGCGCCTGTATCGTGACGTTGCAGCGCCCCGGCCTTTATCTGCCGCCGGCCTTTTTCAGATATGGCATCACATCAACATCGACATATCCGGGCGTGTGGCGGGCAAAATGCTTCAGCCAGAACAAATGCCCGCTGCCATAAACCACCAGCACGCGGTCTCCGGGTTTCGTGGTCAACATCAATTTGCCGAATATCTTGGCATTGCGCAGATACCACATGGCGTTGAGATCAGCACCGGCTTGATCATCACGATCACCAATAGCCAGCGCGCTGTAATAAAAATCCATCTTGCCCTGTGGGCCGCGCGGATCGTTCATTTGCAACAACAGCTGGCCGACGCTGCTGCCTTTCTGCGCGGCCTCGAACGATTTGATCCAGGCGGCCGTGTCCGCGTTCAATGATTGCAACAAGGGCGTCTTGCCCAACCGGGCCGCTGTGGCTTCCAGCTTGTCATAGGGGAAATAATCGGGCTCGTCGGCCTCGGGCTGTTCATCGATGCCCTGCACCGCGGACAGGCCGGCGCGGCGGGCAGTGCGATAGCCGATCTGCACGATCTCATTAGCGTCGCTGGCGAGCATCTTACCATCGAAACGGCGATATTCTGCAATCGCCAGATCGGGCTCCTGGCTCTGCATTTCCACCATCACATGGGTGGGACGGAATTTCACCAAGGCGTCGGCCACGCGCTCCAGCTCGCGCTGGCGTTGCGGCGTGAGCACCGAATCCGCCTTCATGTTGTTGATATCACGGCCGGGATTGCCAAAGTGATAGCTGCCAAGCACCATCACCTGAACCGGTTGCTGGATGGGCTCCGGTTTTTGCGCAGCTTGGGCCATCACGGCGCTCAGGCCATAGACCAAAACCACTGTTTTTGTCAAACGGCGCACTGTAAATTCCCGTATTGCATCTACAACACGGTGAGCGCAGCAGCGACGGCCGTCAAGCCTGACAAGTCACCAGCCCAAAACCCCGCCAAACGCTTTCACACCGGCCCCCGGCCCGCCCTCATGCTCCCACACGGCGCGGACGACGGCGATGAAATCCGCCCCGGCCTCCACCAGCGGCGCGGCATTGTGCGGAAAGATGCCGCCAATGGCGACGCAGGGCAATTGGCTCAGCGTGGTCCACCAGCCCAATATCTCCGGCTGCGGGCGATAATGGCTGGGCTTTGTGGTGGTATCATAAAAGGCACCGAACGCGACATAATCGGCGCCGGCCTCGCCGGCTTCCATCGCCAGGTGCCGGCTGTCGTGGCAGGTGCGGCCGATCTGGGCGTCGCGGCCCAGCAGGGCGCGCGCGTCGGCGATGCTGCCATCCCCCTGCCCCAGATGCACGCCATCGGCCCCGGCCTTGGCGGCCAGATCGGCGCGATCGTTCAGGATGAAGGCCACGTCTGCCGCCTGCGCGATCGGCAGCAACGCTTCGCAGGCGCGCAGCACCTCATCATCGCCAACATCCTTCAACCGCAGTTGAAACGCCGCCACCGGGCCAGCACCCAGCGCCGCCTTCAGGCTGTCGGCAAAGGCCGGCAGTTCGATGCGCGGCGGCGAGACCACATACAGCTGGCACGGCGGCCGGGCTTCCTGATCGAAGCGATCAGCAAACTCGGCAGGCAGCGGAACCAGGTCTTCTTCGGTCATTCCAACATACTCTTGTCATGCTGGCGAAGGCCAGCATCCACCGTGGAACAGGCGCTGGCTGCGCGATGGATGCTGGCCTTCGCCAACATGATCCGGTGTGGGGCGGCACTCCCCGCCCCATGCGTCACGCCTTGCCCAGATAGATATCCACGATCTTGTCCAGCATGGCCAGTGCTTCGGCGCGCGGGCGCTGGAAGGTGTTGCGGCCGATGATGCTGCCGTTGCCGCCGCCGTCGCGGATGGCCACGGCATCATCGAACACCGCATCGGTGCCCTTGGTGGCGCCGCCCGAGAACACCACCAGACGGCGGCCGTTCAGGCAGGATTTCACCACATGGGCAACGCGCTTGTCCTGGGTGGACCAGTCACCGCCGGCATAGGCTTTCTGCGCGTCCTTCTGCTCGATATGCGCGCTCGGCAGCTTCACCTTGATGATGTGCGCACCCAGCAGCGCCGCCATGTGCGCGGCATAGGCGCCAACATCGAGGGCCAGTTCGCCCTCCTTGCTCAGCATGCCGCCGCGCGGATAGCTCCACAGCACGGTGGCGAGGCCCACCGATTTGGCTTCGGCGGCCAGTTCGCGGAATTCTTCCATCATGTCGAACACATCATCGGCGCCCGGATAGATGGTGAAGCCGATGGCGGCACAGCCCAGGCGCAGCGCATCGTCCACACCGCCGGTCACGGCCTGGTTGATGCCGGTGGCCCAGCTGTTGCTGCTGTTGACCTTCAGGATGGTCGGGATCTGGCCGGCGAATGTGTCGGCACCCGCTTCCAGCATGCCCAGCGGCGCGGCATAGGCGCTCAGCCCGGCATCGATGGCGAGCTGGTAATGATAGTGCGGATCATAGGCTTCCGGGTTGGGCGCAAAGCTGCGCGCCGGGCCATGTTCGAAGCCCTGATCGACGGGAAGGATCACCATCTTGCCGGTGCCGCCCAGACGGCCCTGCATCAGCATGCGGGCGATGTTGCCCTTGGTGCCGGGATTGTCGCTCTCATAATTGGCCAGGATGGCCTTCACGGTTGGTGTGATCGACATGATAACCCCCTTTTTCAATGCTGAAGTGCAACGACGCCGGGCAACGGCTTGCCTTCCATCCATTCCAGGAAGGCGCCGCCGGCAGTGGAAATGAAGCTGAAATCCTGGGTCACGCCGGCATGGGCCAGTGCCGCCACCGTGTCGCCACCACCGGCCACGGTGAGCAGCGTGCCGCCTTGCGTCAAAGCTGCCGCCGTGCGCGCCAGCGCCACCGTGGCCGCATCGAAGGGTGGCAGTTCGAATGCGCCCAGCGGCCCGTTCCACACGCAGGTGGCGCAGGTTTTCAGGGCATCGCCCAGCGCCTCAACCGCGGCCGGGCCGATATCGAGCACCATTTCATCGGCGGCGATGTCGTGGATATTGGCGATGCGGTTGGCGGCGTGCGCCTTGAATTCCTTGGCCACCACCACGTCATAAGGCAGGTGGATGGTGCAGCCGGCCGCCTCGGCCCGCGCCATGATGGCCAGCGCGGTGTCTTTCAGATCATGCTCGCACAGCGATTTGCCGACATCGATGCCGCGCGCCGCCAGGAAGGTGTTGGCCATGCCGCCACCGATCATCAGATGATCGACCTGCCCCACCAGATTGGTCAGCACGTCGATCTTGCTCGACACCTTGGCACCGCCCACCACGGCGGCCACCGGGCGCTTTGGCGTGCCCAAGGCGGCCCGCAACGCCTTCAGCTCGGCCTCCATCGTGCGCCCGGCAAAGGCCGGCAGGTGATGGGCCAGGCCTTCGGTGCTGGCATGGGCACGGTGCGCGGCGGAAAAGGCGTCGTTGACGTAGAAATCGCCCATCCTGGCGAGTTCGGCAACGAACGCCGGGTCGTTGGTTTCTTCGCCAGCGTGGAAGCGGGTGTTTTCCAGAACGGCCACACTGCCAGCGGGCAATGCCGCCAGCGCCGCTGCCGCCGCTTCGCCGACGCAATCATCGATGAAGGCCACATCGCGGCCCAGCACGCCAGCCAGCGCGGCGGCCACCGGTTTCAGGCTGTTCTTCGTGTCCCGCCCCTTGGGCCGGCCAAAGTGCGACAGCACCGCCACGCGGGCGCCGGCATCGGCCAGCGCCGCAATGGTGGCGACGGCGGCGCGCAGGCGGGTATCATCGCCCACCACGCCGTCCGCCATCGGCACGTTCAGATCGGCGCGGACCAGCACGGTCTTGCCGGTCAGGGCCGGCATGTCATCGATGGTGCGAAAGCCGGCCATGGGATTTACAGGAACTTGCCCATGGCAACGGCCGTATCGGCCATGCGGTTGGAAAAGCCCCATTCATTGTCATACCAGGTGAGCACGCGCACCAGATTGCCGCCGATCACCGCGGTCTCCAGGCTGTCAACGGTGGAGCTGGCCGGGCTGTGGTTGAAATCGATCGAGACCAGCGGTTCAACGGTGAAATCCAGCACGCCTTTCAGTTCGCCATTGGCAGCGGCGGCCAGCGCGGCGTTGATCTCGTCCTTCGTCGTCGGCTTGGCGCTTTCGAAGGTGAGATCGACCACCGAGACATTCGGCGTCGGCACGCGGATGGCCGAACCATCCAGCTTGCCCTTCAACTGCGGCAGCACCTCACCCACGGCGCGGGCGGCGCCGGTGGTGGTGGGGATCATCGACAGGGCAGCAGCGCGGGCGCGGCGCGGATCGTCGTGGATCTGATCAAGGATCTTCTGATCGTTGGTGTAGGCGTGCACCGTGGTCATCAGGCCCTTCACGATGCCGAATTCGCGATCGAGGATCATCGCCACCGGCGCCAGGCAGTTGGTGGTGCACGAGGCGTTGGAGACGATGTTGTGCTCCGCCGTCAGCTTGTCGTGGTTCACGCCATAGACCACGGTGAGATCGACATTCTTGCCCGGCGCGGAGATCAGCACCTTCTTGGCACCTGCGGTGATGTGGCCGGCGGCCTTGGCGGCATCGGTGAAGAAACCGGTGCATTCCAGCGCGATATCCACGCCCATGGCGGCGTGCGGCAGCTTGGCCGGGTCACGCTCGGCGGTGACGGCGATGCGCTGGCCGTTCACCACGATCGCGTCGCCATCCACGCTCACCGTGCCGGGGAAGGCGCCGTGCACGCTGTCCCGCGCCAGCAGGCGGGCATTGGCCTGGGCGCTGGCCAGATCGTTGATCGCCACCACCACGATATCGGTGCGGCCCGATTCCACGATGGCGCGCAGCACGTTGCGGCCGATGCGCCCGAACCCGTTGATTGCAACCTTCACAGCCATGTTCTTCGTCCTTCCTCAGCGGCCCAGATGGGCCTTCACCCGCGCGGCAATCGCCGGCGCGGTCAAACCATATTCGGCATAGAGCCGTTCTGCCGGCGCCGAAGCGCCGAAATGATCGACCCCGATATTCAACCCGTCGCTGCCCGTCCAGCGTTCCCAACCCATGGTGATCCCGGCTTCCACCGACGCTTTCAATACGTCTGCCGGCAACACATCGGCGCGGTAGGCCGCATCCTGCGCCGCAAACGCTTCCCAGCACGGCATGGACACCACATCGCAGCCGATGCCATCAGCTTCCAGTGCGGCGGCGGCCTGTGCGGCAATATGCACTTCCGAACCGCTGGCGATCAGCACAACAGCGCGCGGCGCAGTTGCAGCGATAAGGCGATAGGCCCCGCGCGCTGAGCGGTATTCGGCAACATCATCACGCAGCGGCGGCAGATTCTGGCGCGACAGGGCGAGCACCGAGGGGCGCTTTTCATCGTTCAGCGCACAGGCCCAGGCTTCCGCCGTCTCGATGGCATCGGCCGGGCGCCACACCGCCAGATTGGGAATGGCACGCAAACTGGCCAGATGTTCGATCGGCTGGTGCGTGGGGCCATCTTCGCCCAGGCCAATGCTGTCGTGGGTGAGCACATGCACCACCCGCACCTGCTGGATCGCCGCCATGCGGATGGCGTTGCGCATATAATCGCTGAACACCAGGAAGGTGCCGCCATAAGGGATAACGCCGCCATGCAGCGCCATGCCGTTCATCGCGGCGGCCATGCCGAACTCGCGGATGCCATAGTGGATATAGCGGCCGCTGTAATCATCAGCGCCAAACAGCGCCTGGCCCTTGGCCTTGGTGTTGTTGGAACCCGTCAAGTCGGCCGAACCGCCAAGCAGTTCGGGCAAGGCCGGCACCAGCGCATCCAGCGCCATTTCGCTCGATTTGCGGGTGGCAACCTTGGGCGGATTGGCCACCAGGCTGGCGAGATAGGCCGGCATCGGATCGGCGGCAGGCAGGCGGCCGTCCATGCGGCGGCTGAATTCATCCGCGTCGGGGCTGGCCGCCAACCGGGCTTCCCAATCGGCGCGGGCGGCCTGGCCACGTGCGCCCAGCCCTTCCCACCAGGCCTTGATATCGGCCGGAATCTCGAACGGGCCATGGGTCCAGCCCAGCGCGGCACGCGCGCCTTCGATCTCCTTGGCGCCCAGCGCGCTGCCGTGAACGCCGCTGGTGCCGGCCTTGGTGGGCGCACCCTTGCCGATGGTGGTGCGCGCGGCAATCAGGCTGGGGCGCGGATCGGCCTTGGCCGCCGTCAACGCCGCATCGATGCTGGCGAAATCATGGCCATCGCATGCGACGACATGCCAGCCGGCGGCGGCAAAGCGCCCGGCCATGTCTTCGGAGCTGGACAGCGACACCGGGCCGTCGATGCTGATCCGGTTGTCATCCCAGATCACGTTCAGGCGACCGAGTTTCAGGTGCCCGGCCAGCGAAATCGCTTCCTGGCTGATGCCTTCCATCAGGCAGCCATCGCCGGCGATCACCCAGGTGTGGTGATCAACCAGCGCATCGCCAAACACGCCGTTCAGATGGCGTTCGGCCATGGCCATGCCCACCGCCATCGCCAGTCCCTGCCCCAGCGGCCCGGTGGTGCATTCCACGCCCGGCAACTCGGTGTTCTCGGGGTGGCCGGCGCAGGGGCTGTGCCACTGGCGGAAGCGCTTGATGTCGTCCAGCGTCGGGCTGGCATAGCCAGTCAGGTGCAACAGCGCATAGATCAGCATCGATCCATGCCCGGCCGACAGCACAAACCGGTCGCGATCGGGCCAGCGCGGGGCAGCCGGATCAAATTTCAGATGATTGGCAAACAGGATTGTGGCGACATCGGCCATGCCCATCGGCATGCCGGGGTGGCCGGAATTGGCGGCTTCGACGGCATCCATCGCAAGCGCCCGGATGGCGTTGGCCCGGTTCGCCAGTGCATCGCGGGAAATTTCGGTCATCGCGGCCGTGCCTTTTGGAGCCTCGCCACAGGCGGGGCTGGTGAACCTGCGCGGGCTTTGGCCGATGCAGCGCACCATCGTCAACCTTTTGCTGCACTGCCGCGCAACATTGCTGCCAGCCGTTCTTGACCATGGCTGACAATTCATCTTATCAACAGGCCACAAGCTGTTGAGGCGGCGGGGAGAGTGGCCATTTCCGACCTGCAGAACCTGTTGACGCGACTCGAAAGCGCAATCGGCGCCATCGAGCGCCGCCGCGTGACCGACAATCTGGCCATCGCCGAACTGCGCACCCAGCAAGCCGGCGACCGCGCCCGCCTCGCCCGCATCGAAAGCGCGGCCGGCGAAGCGGTGGCGGCGCTGGATGCCCTGATTGCCGGACCGCGCTGATGGGCCAGGCGCTGCTCACCATTGCCGGGCGCAGTTATCGCATCCCGGCGCGCGATGGCGATGAAGCCCGCATCACCCGGTTGGGCGACGCGCTGTCGGTGCGCGCCCACCAGTTGACCAGCGCGCTGGGCACCATGGCCGAAACCCAGATGCTGGTGCTGATCGCGCTGACCATGGCCGACGAACTGGCCGAAGCCCGCGGCACGGCGCCAGCCGCACCGCCAGCCCCGGTGGCCGCCATCGCCCCCGACCTGTCGCGCCTGGCGCAACTGGTCGAACGGCTGGAGGCAATTGCCCGCACTTGAGCCCGGGCGACAGAGCGCCTATATCAAGTGGTGGCGGGCACTGCCCGGTACGAGCAAGCAAGCATCCCTGAGGCGATAATCATCCTATCGGGGGCTGGCCCTGGGTGGACCGTGGTCCACCACAACTGGTCCCCACCTGACGTTACTGGCGTCAGAGGATCTTCAAGTCCAACGGCCCATGGTGGTCCCGCCACATCACCCAGACCGAGAGCGTCCGTGAACAAGACCGATCTGCGCCGCCAGTATCGCGCTGCCCGCATGGCTTTTGTCGCCAGCCTCGGCCTCGGCGCCCGCGAGGCGCTGGAACGGCAATTGGCCAGCGTGGTGGCCCCGGCGCTGGCGGGTGTGCGCATGGCCGGCAGCTATGCCGCGGTGGGAGACGAGATCGACCCGGTGTGGATCGAAAAACAGCTGGGCCCCCACGCCTTCCCGCGCGTGGCTGGCCCCGACATCAATTTTCACGAGGCCGAATGGAATGCGATGCGGCCCGGTTTCCAGGGCATATTGGAACCGCCGGCCACCGCACCCATCGTGCAGCCCGATCTGCTGCTGGTGCCGCTGGTGGCCGTCACGCTTGCGGGCGTCCGGCTGGGCCAGGGCCGCGGCTATTATGATCGGGCGCTGGCGCGGCTGCGGCAGAAGCGGCCGGTGCGGGCCATCGGCATCGCCTGGGAATGCCAGATCGCCCCGGCGCTGGCCGCAGATGCCTGGGACATGCCGCTCGACATGATCGCGACACCGCAGCGTCTGGTGGATTGCCGCGAACATCGGTAAGGCGCGGCCCATGGCTCCGTCTCCCTTTCGCACTCCGCCCGAACCCACTTGGCGCAAGCCGGTCGGCGTGATCGGCATCATCCTCTACATCATCATCTATGCCCTGCTGATTGCCGCGCTGTCGGATTGGTTCCAGGCCCTGCCCCGGCTGGTCGAGATGCTGATCTATGCGGTGGCCGGCATCGTCTGGATTGCGCCGTTGAAGCCGTTCCTGCTGTGGATGAACACCGGCCTGTGGAGGGTGAAATGAGCGTGCTGCCACCGGAAGCCTGCCAGACGATGCCGGAAGTGCGCGCCGGCGTTGATGCGCTGGATGCCGAACTGGTCGCCCTGCTGGCGCGGCGGTTCGGCTATATGAACGCCGCCGCCCGCATCAAGCCAACGCGCGGTGCCGTGCGCGACGAAGCCCGCAAGGCCCAGGTGATCGCCAACGCCGCTGCGGCTGCCACCGTGGCCGGCCTGCCAGCGGGCCTGGCCGAACGCCTGTGGGAGACGCTGGTGGAAGCCAGCATCGCGCACGAACTCGGCGAGTGGGACCGGCTGCGCTCGGCAACGACAAGCGCCGCCTGAACCGGCGGCACTGAAAAGCGAAAAGCCCCGCTGCCATCACTGGCAGCGGGGCTTTTTCGTGGCACCACCTGAAACAAGTGGCGCGAGTGACGGGGCTCGAACCCGCGACCTTCGGCGTGACAGGCCGACGCTCTAACCGACTGAGCTACACCCGCGTATCTTGCGGAAGCGCGCCGATACGGGGGTGGCGCTTTCCTGTCAAGCATCGTTTCATATCATGGTGTGGACAAGTGGTTTTCGGCTAAGACCATGGCCATGACCACCGACTCCCCCGAAGCCGTCTCGGCCCGCGCCGTCGCCCGCCTGCTTGGCCTTCTGCAACTGGAAGAGATTGAAACCGATCTGTTCCGCAGCCAATCCACCGATGAAGGCTGGATCAGGGTCTATGGCGGCCAGGTCGTGGCCCAGGCGCTGATGGCCGCCAGCCGCACGGTGGAGGCCCCTCGCCTCTGCCACAGCCTGCACAGCTATTTCATCCGGCCCGGCGATCCCAAATTGCCCATCGTCTACAAGGTGGAGCGTGACCGTGATGGCGCCAGCTTCACCACCCGCCGGGTGATCGCCATCCAGAAGGGCCGGCCGATCTTCAACATGGCCGCCAGCTTTCAGGTGCCGGAAACCGGGCTTGAGCATGATGTGGCGCCGCCATCCGATGTGCCGCACCCCGATAGCCTTGAAAGCGATTCGGATTGGGCCAAGCGCAATGCCCCCAACGCGCCCGAACCCTGGCGCACCATCTGGCTCACCCGCGAACGGCCGCTGGACGTGCGCCAGGTCGAATCCGATGATTTTTTCAATCCGCAGGCGCGTGCCCCGCAGCAACGCACCTGGATCCGGCTGGCCAGCCCGATTGCCGCCGACATAGCGGCCGATCCGGTGCTGCAACGCTGCCTGTTCGCCTATGCCAGCGACATGTCGCTGCTCGATACCTGCCTGGCCCCGCACGCCATCAGCTGGGCCAATCCCAAATTGCAGACCGCGAGCCTGGATCATGCCATCTGGTTCAACCAGACGCCCGACATGAACCAATGGCAGTTGTTTGATCAGGATTCGCCAATGGCCGCCGGCGGGCGCGGCATGAACCGGGCGATCGTGCACGATATCAACGGGCAGCCAGTGGCCTGCGTGATGCAGGAAGGATTGATTCGTTACCGGCCCTGACCCGCAGCGGCAGAACGCCTCAACGCCGGCTGCGGCCCGGCCGGAAGTTTTCAGCGTGCAGATTGGCCGCGATCGTGCGTTCCAGATCGGCCACTTCGGCCATCAGGCGGCGATGGCTCGCCGCTGCCTCGGCATGCGCGGCGCGCAACTGGGCATGATGGGTGCGCGCCTGCGGATCATGGCCACCGGCACTCATCTTCCGGTCATGCGCGCGCAATTCCACGCCATGCAGATCAAAGCTGGTGTCATGCCGGCGCAGGGCTGCCGCCACCGCCTCCAACCGGCGCGCGGCCGCCATATGCTGGGAATTCCACCGGGCATGATCATCGATCCAGCCCCGGCGTTCGGCGGCCAGTTTGGCATCGGCCACCGGTACGCCCTCGGCAAGCGCACTGGCGCCATTCAGCAGCAGCAAGGCACCAAGAGCGGCAACAAGATTCACGGCTGGGCGCATGGGACTATCCCGGACAGGTGGAAATATTACACAAGCGTAATCTTGTTCGGGCCGTTCAACAAGGGGGCGAACTGATGCGCGCGCCGCATTTGCGCCAGCGCCTGCGCCGCCCGCCCTTTCTTTCGGCGCTGGGGCCGGGGCTGGTGACGGGTGCGGCCGATGATGATCCGTCCGGCATCGCCACCTATGCCCAGGCCGGGGCCAGCTTCGGCTATGCCCTGTTGTGGCCGGTGGTGCTGGCCTGGCCCTTCCTCACCGCCTTTCAGTTCACTTGCGCCGAAATCGCCCGGGTCACCGGCAAGGGGCTGGCCGCCAATCTGAAATCCAGTCTGCCGCGACCGGCGGTGTGGGTGCTGGTGATCCTGCTGCTGGGCGCCAATATCTTCAACATCGCCGCCGACATCGCCGCCATGGCCGAAGCGGCGCGGCTGGTGGCCGGCGGCAACCGCAGCCTGCTGATGATCGGCTTTGCCGGCCTGTCGTTAGCGTTGCAGGTGTTCGTGCCCTATCACCGCTATGTCAGCCTGTTGAAATGGCTCACCCTGTCGCTGTTCGCCTATGTGGGCGTGGTGCTGGTGGCAGGCGTGCCAGGTCAAGCCTTTGCCGCCGGCCTGTGGCCCAGCCTGCCGGCAGGCAGCATCACCACCGTGGTTGCCATATTGGGCACCACCATCAGCCCCTATCTGTTTTTCTGGCAGAGTGCCCAAGAGATCGAGGAGATGCGGTTGCACCACGCCGCCCCCCTCTCCCGCCGGCCGCGCGGATCGGTGCGCGAGCTCCACCGGCTGGTGATGGACAGCGCGGTGGGCTTCCTCATCACCATGATCATCTCGCTGTGCATAATCGCCGCCACGGCGGCCACGCTGCACGGTGCCGGCAGCAACCCGATCACCACGGCTGCCGATGCCGCCGCCGCGCTGCGGCCGGTGGCGGGCGATTTCGCCTTTGCGCTGTTTGCCTGCGGCATCATCGGCACCGGCCTGCTGGCGGTGCCGGTGCTGGCCGGCTCTGCCGCCTATGCCTTGTCCGAACTCATGGGCTGGCGCGCCGGGCTGGAACTGAAACCGCAGGAGGCCGCCGGCTTTTATGGCATCATCACGCTGGCCATCCTGGCGGCGCTGGCCATCGACATGGCCGGCATCGATGCCATGCAGGCGCTGTTCTGGACGGCGGTGGCCAATGGCCTGGTGGCGGTGCCGGTGATGCTGGCGATCATGATCCTGGCCAGCCGGCGCAGCGTGATGGGCGATTTTCGCGCAACCGGCGGCCAGGCCGTGCTGGGCTGGGGCGCGGTGCTGCTGATGGCGGGGGCAGCGGCCGGCATGCTGCTGTTGTGACGCATGGCATTGGCGGGGCCGTGGCCAGCCTCTAATCTCGTCACCGACTCAACAGGGGAAAGATCATCATGGCCACGCTCACCCGACCCGAAGGCACCGAAGCTGACGATCTTGCCCTGTCGCGCCGCGCCGTGCTGCTGGCCGCCGGCTATGCCGCCTTTGATGTGGCGGCCAGCGCCGAGCCGATCCGCACGCCGGCCGATGGCCTCACCGCCGGCTGGGAGACGTTGCCCGGCGGCCTGCCCGCCTATGTCGCCCGCCCAACGGCCAAGGGCAAACACCCGGCCGTGATCGTGGTGAACGAGATTTTCGGCGTGCACGAATGGATTCAGGATGTCTGCCGGCGCTTTGCCAAGGCCGGCTATGTCGCCATCGCGCCGGAATATTTCTTCCGCGGCGATCCCGACAAGACGCTGCCCAAGCTCACCGATTTCGGCGCCATCCGTGCCATCGTCGCCAAGGCCGGCCACGAGCAGGTGATGGGTGACACCAGGACCACGCTCGACTGGTTGGCCGCGCAGAGCTTCGTGAACAGCAAGAAGCTGGCCATCACCGGCTTCTGCTGGGGCGGTGCCGTCACCTGGATGGCTGCGGCCCGATTCCCCGAACTCAAGGCCGGCGGTGCCTGGTATGGCCGCATCAAGGGCGAACCGGGCGCCGAAGGCCGCAAATGGCCGCTTGAGATCGCAGCGGAACTCAAGGCCCCGGTGCTGGGCCTCTATGGCGCGCTCGACAAGGGCATTCCGGTGCCCGACGTGGAAGCCATGCAGGCCGCCATCAAGGGCACAAAGAGCAGCATCATCCTCTACCCGCAAGCCGATCACGGCTTCCTCGCCGATTATCGCCCCAGCTATAACGCGGCGGCCGGCGCGGATGCCTGGGGCAAGCTGCTGGCGCATTTCAAGGCCAACGGGGTGTGAAGCGACTGATCGGCCTTGCCCCGCTGCTGATCGCGGCCGCGCCCGCCAATCCGCCAATTGTGGTGGAACGCGCCACGGAGGCCGAAGCCAGCCCGTTGCTGATGAACAGCATCAACGATCTGCGCACGGTGTGTGGTGAGCGGCAGGATGTCGCGAAGCAGCTGATCTGTGTGTCGTGGCTCAACGGCGCATCCCAGATCAACGCCCGTTTCCGCAGCCTGTCTCCGCAGTTGGTGCCGGATTTCTGCCCGCCGGCCGAAGGCCTGCCGCTGGGCCGTCAGCGCGATATGCTGCTGGCCTGGCTGGCGGCAAATCCCAGGGAGGGGCTTGATCCGTCGCTGGTCGGCTATCGCAGGGCCATGGCCGCCAGCTTCCCCTGCAAGGCCGGCGGGTGATGGCACGGCGCCACCAGTCCCTTGCCGTGGCGGCGGTTCTCCTCGCGGCGCCTGCCGTCGCCCAGCCAGCCGACAATCCGGTGGCCATGGCCACCGGTGCCCATCTGAAGGCCATGTGCAGCCGGCAGGATGACCGCGCCAGCCGCATCGTCTGCCTGTCGTGGTTGAACGGCGCCAGCCAAGGAAACGGCTGGTTTGTGCCGAAAGTCCCGGCCCAAACCCCGGCCTTCTGCCCGCCCAGCCGCGCGTTTGATCTGGCCGCCTATCGCGGCGTCATCCTGGCCTGGCTGGCCGACCGCCCCGCCGATCTCGCCAGCCCGGCAATCGAAGTCTACAGCAAGGCGCTGGCGGCACGATGGCCGTGCAAGCGCCGTTAAGCCGTCAGCGCCGAGGCCGGATAGGTGGTGATCAACAGCAGCAGGGCAGCGATGATGATGCGCCGGTCCTTCACCAACATGGCCAGCAGCGCCAGCGGGAAGAAGGACCAGGTGAACAACAGGCCGCGCAGGTTGAAGATCGGATAGCCCGGAAACAGCAGGATCGTCACGGTGAGCAGCGCGGCATTGCACAGCATGATGCCGCCCAGCACCTTGCGGCGGTTGCGCTCGAAATGCCCGTCCAGATCGTCCAGCCCGGCATCGCCATCCGGGAAGATCAGCGAGGCGCAGATATAATAGACCCCGGTGATCAGGAAGCCGCCAAACATCACCGGCCAGCTGATCGGCAACTGGTCACGCAGCGCCCAGCCATACATCCAGAACGACACGACATCACAGCTCACGAAGATGCCCAGCAACGCCGTCGGCCAGCCGATGCGCACCCGATGGCTGGCCTTCAACGCCCGCGACAGACCGCCCAGCCCTTCGGCCAGCGCCAGGCCCAGCAGCAGGCCCATCAGCGAAAAAATGAATTCGAAACCGCTCATGATCTGACACCTCGAGCCGCTCTGGTGCCATGATCATGGCCAAGCGCAATTGTCACGGTGTCGCTGCCCCCGATTGATTCTGTGTGCCACCACCGGAACCAGCCTTGGCTTCGCATCATGACGCAGCGGATCACCCTGCTTCCTGACCAGGAATGCCAGGCGACGGCGCGCAGGACGAAAATCGGCGCAGGTTGGGCATGATCGAGACAAGAAGCGATGCGCGCTGGCGGACGCCAGCCGGTCGGGATAAGGGAGGGCATGGTCTGGGATCTGTCCCGCGCACTGCACAAGAAGGCCGAAGTGGAAACCGCGCGGCTGCAGGTCTTTGCTTTTCAGCAGCGGGCACGCGCCATCGGGTTGATGGCTCAGAGCCATGGCCTGAATGGCAAGGCACTGGCCAGCGAACTGGCCGTGCTGCCCGACGACCTGCTCATCGCGCAACTATGTCGGCTCACAGGGCAAGATCAGGCCGGGATGGTCGCCGCCTTTCAGACGGCGCTTGCCGATGCCTGGCAGCAGTTGGCCGCCGAACAGGGTGATCCCACTCCGCATCGGTTGGCCTGAGCCTCAGAACCCCACGAACCGCGCCGCCTCGTCCACGCTCTTGCGTTCCGACACCACCGCATTGGCCGGAAAGCTCTCCTCCGGCCAGCCGATGGCGATGGCCTTCATGATCACCTGATCATCGGCGATGCCGGCATGTTCGCGCACCACCGGCGATTGCATGATGCCCTGGCTGTTGATCACTGCGCCCAACCCGCGCGACCAGGCGGCGTTGACCAGCGCGGTGGACACCGCGCCACAATCGAACGGCGTGTCGTCGCTGCCGGAAAGTATCTTGTCATAGGTGATGATCACGCACACCGGCGCATCAAACTGGCGGAAACCGCGCAGCACCCAGTCCATCCGGGCTGGCGCGTCATCGCGGGCGATGCCCATGGCGCTGAACAATTGCTTGGCCACGCCGATCTGGCGCTCGCGGTGCACGCCCTCGAACGCGGTGCCGGTGCGGAATTCGCGGCTGTGCGGCACGCCGGCGATGTTGCGCTCGGTGTTGCCGGCGCGGATGCGGTTCAGCGGTTCACCGGTGACCACGGTGAAGTTCCAGGGCTGGGTGTTCATCGACGATGGGCTGCGCATGGCCAGTGCCAATATCTCCTTGATCAGGTCCATCGGCACCGGATCGGGCTTGAACCCGCGAATGGAACGGCGGCCCAGCACCACCTCGTCATAACTCATCGTCATCCCCGCGCCCTCTCCGCAATCGCCTGGCCGGCGGCATGTCCGCTCGCCCAGGCCCACTGGAAATTATAGCCCCCCAGCCACCCCGTGACGTCCACTGCTTCGCCGATGGCGTAAAGCCCAGACAAGTGATTGGTCGACATGGTGCGTTGCGACAGGCCGGCCGTGTCGATGCCCCCAGCGGTCACTTCCGCCTTGGCAAAGCCTTCGGTGCCATCGGGGCGGAAAGCCCAGGCCTTCAGGCGGCTCATCGCTGCGGTCAGGCTGGCATCCTTCTGGCTGGCCATGTCGCCGGCAAGCGCCAGTTGTTCGGCAATGGCAGTGGCCAGCCGCTCCGGCAGCGCGCTGGCCAGCACGCTCTTCAGGCCAGCCTTGGGGCGCTGGCGTTTCATCGTGACCAGCCAATCGGGCGCGGCATCGGGCAGGAAATCCACCGCAATCGCCTCGCCATGCCGCCAATAGCTGGAAGCCTGCAGCATCGCCGGGCCCGACAGGCCACGATGGGTGAACAATGCCGCCTCGCGGAAGGCGGTCTTGCCGGCAGTGGCCACCACTTCGGCCGCCACACCCGCCAATTCGCGGAACAGGCTTTCGGCCGCCGGCAGGGTGAACGGCACCAAAGCGGGGCGCGGCGGGATGATCTTCATGCCGAACTGCTTGCCCAGTTGATAGGCAAAGCCGGTGGCGCCCAGTTTCGGGATCGCCGGCCCGCCGGTGGCGATCACCAGATTGGCCGCATTGAACACCCCGGCGCTGGTGGTGACCACGAACCTGCCATCGGCATGGGCAACATCGGTGATGGCGGTGCCAAAGGCGAAATCCACCTGGCCGGCCGCGCATTCGTCCATCAGCATGGCAACAATCTGCCTGGCCGATCCATCGCAGAACAATTGCCCCAGCGTCTTCTCATGGAAGGCGATCC
This sequence comes from Sphingomonadales bacterium, assembly GCA_027485485.1. Classification (GTDB taxonomy): domain Bacteria; phylum Pseudomonadota; class Alphaproteobacteria; order Sphingomonadales; family Sphingomonadaceae; genus Sandarakinorhabdus. The sequence continues at coordinate 23,320 of JAIXQY010000137.1, forward strand.
CGTGCTTTTGCACCAGTTCGACGAAATCAGCCGGGGTATAGCGTGACAGGGCGGAGCGGGCGAAGTGGCGGTTCTCGCTCAGATAGCGATCGGGCACCGCACCGATATTGGTGAAATTGCAGCGGCCGCCACCGGAAATCAGGATCTTCCTGCCCGGTTCGGGGTTGTGATCGATCACCAGCACCCGCGCACCGGCCTGGCCCGCGGTGGCCGCACAGAACAGGCCGGCACCGCCCGCCCCCAGGATGATCGCATCATGCATGGCAGGCGGCGTAGCCGGTGGCGAACTGTGGGGCAACTGCCAGCATCGGGGTGCGCTGTCTGGCCCCGGCGCCATGTGAAATAGCCCGTTGCAAAGCCGGCCCGGCGCGCTATACGAACGCCTCCCGCGAAGCGGGCGCCAGAACTGGTGCGGGGCAGTAGCTCAGATGGGAGAGCGCAGCAATCGCACTGCTGAGGTCAGGGGTTCGATCCCCCTCTGCTCCACCA
>JAIXQY010000098.1 GCA_027485485.1 Sphingomonadales bacterium
CACCCCTGACAACGCAGCCCAAACCCGCTACGGCCCCAACATGACCGCGCTGCCGCCCAATCCGCCCGCAATCATTCTCGTGCGCCCGCAACTGGGCATGAACATCGGCGCGGTGGCGCGCGCTATGCTGAACTTCGGCCTCACCGATTTGCGGCTGGTGCAGCCCCGCGATGGCTGGCCCAATCCCGATGCCGGGCCATCGGCGGCCGGCGCTGATCATGTGATTGAAAACGCCCGCGTGTTTGACAGCGTGGCCGATGCCATCGCCGATTGCACGCTCACCGTCGGCACCGCGATGACCACGCGTGACATGGTGCGACGCGTCACCTCCCCGGCCGGCTGTGTGGCCGAGATGCAGGCGCTGCCGGGCAAGGCGGCGCTGTTGTTCGGGCCGGAGCGCACCGGGCTGGTGCGCGATGATCTGCTGCACTGTCATGCCATCTGCACCATCCCCAGCAACCCGGCGTTCGGCAGCCTCAACCTCGCGCAAGCGGTGGCGGTGCTGGGTTATGCCTGGGTGGTGGGCCATGATGCGCCGCCGGCGGCCTGGCTGGTCAATCACGAAGGCCCGGCCACCCAGGCCGAGCTGGCCGGCCTGATCGCGGTGCTCGACACGCAATTGCAGGCCAACGGCTTTTACAACCCGGCGCCCGGCCTGGCCGATACGGCGCGGCGCATGCTGCGCAACATCTTCACCCGGCCGGGCTTCACCGGGGCCGAAGTGCAGTTCCTGCGCGGCATGGTGCGCAACCTGATCCAGCCGCGCCGGCCGCCAGCATCATGAAAAAGGGCCGCCGGTTACCCGGCGGCCCTTTTTGTCAAATCCTGCCGTGACCCGTTCAGGCCACGGCCGGATAGTCGCTGAGTTCAGGATCGCGCAGCGCATAGCCGCGGCCCCAGACGGTTTCGATGCAGCCCGACGGCGGCGCACCGGCGATGTGGAGCTTCTTGCGCAGCTTGCACACGAACACATCGATGATCTTGAGTTCGGGTTCGTCACGGCCACCATAAAGATGCGTCAGGAACATCTCCTTGGTCAGCGTCATGCCCTTGCGCAGGGACAGCATCTCGAGGATCGCATATTCCTTGCCGGTGAGCGACACGCGCTTGCCCGACACGGTGACACTGCGACCGGCCAGATCAACCGACACCGGCCCGGTGACGATCAGAGACTGGCCATGGCCCTGGCTGCGCCGCACCAGCGCGTGCAGACGGGCCAGCAGCTCGCTGCTGTCAAACGGCTTGGTGACATAATCATCCGCGCCGGCACCAAAACCGATGATCTTGCTGTCCGTCTCGGCATCGCCAGACAGGATGAGCACGGGGGTGTTGATCCGCAGCTGCCGCATCCGGCGCAAAATGTCGTGCCCGCTGATATCGGGCAACGTCAGATCGAGCATGACGACGTCAAATTCGTACGTGCGAACATATTCCAACGCGAGCTCACCCGTGCTCGCGGTTTCGTGCTCAATAGCCGCATCATCGAGCATACGCTCCACGCTGCGGGCCATTGCACGGTCGTCTTCGACCAAAAGAACGCGCATGCAATTATCTCCGGTTTCGGAAAGACCCTCTCAGGTACGACCCACCTGACACCGACCCCAAGACAAGCTGTAACAATTTATTACACTGCGAGTAAACCCCGCAAAATGAACACCGAAACATTACATTAACCATAACAATTGGTAAACGATTTATCCATCGTCTTGAAGAATCGACCGGTAGATCTGCACCCGCGTCACTCTGAGGCCGTGAACGCCAATCTGTCGCATGGCGCGCTGCCACAATGCGATCTCCTCCACGCTGAGTCGCCAGCGCGCACAGGCATCGTCCAGGCTGATTCGGCCATCGGCGATGGCGCGCAGCACGGCAGCCTTGCGGCGCGGCACCCAGCGCACCGTGTCATCGGGCGGCAGTTCATCATCCGGCGTGAAGCCCGGTGGCGGCGGTGACATGAATGACAATCTGACCTCCTGAACCGCCGGGGCGCAGCGCCCGCCTGCTGTGAGGGGACGGCAAGGCTGGCCAAATCTTAAGCTGCGATGGCCCCGGCGCTGATGACCGGCTTGACGCTGCCGCCGGCCTTGCCCATTGCCGCCTGCATGATCGCACCCGCCACAATCGCGGCCATCCCGGCTGCCGCCGCTGCGGTGCTGGCCCCGTTCAAGGGCCGGCGCGTGGCGGTTGCCATGTCGGGCGGGGTGGATTCATCGGTGGTGGCCGCCCTGGCCCATGCCGCCGGCTGCGATGCGGTGGGCATCACCCTGCAGCTTTATGATCAGGGCGCCGCCGCGCGCCGGCCGGGCGCCTGTTGTGCCGGGGCCGATATCCGCGATGCCCGCGCCGTGGCCGAGCGGCTGGGCATCGCGCATTTCGTGGTGGACATGGAAAGCCGCTTCCGCACGGCGGTGATCGACAATTTCGTCGATTCCTATGCCCGCGGCCTCACCCCGGTGCCGTGCGTCGAATGCAACCGCACGGTGAAGTTCACCGATCTGATCGCGCTGGCCCGCGAGCTGGGCGCCGATGCGCTGTTCACCGGCCATTATGTCCAGCGGCTGGACGGCAGCCGCGGCGAACTGCATCGCGGCGCCGACGCGGGCAAGGATCAAAGCTATTTCCTGTGGACCACCACCCAGGATCAACTGGACTATCTGCGCTTTCCGCTGGGCGGGCTGGGCAAGGCCGAAACCCGCGCGCTGGCGCAGGGATTTGGCCTTGTGGTGGCCGACAAGCCGGACAGCCAGGATATCTGCTTCGTGCCTGGCGGTGATTATGCCGCCGTGGTGGAACGCATCCGCCCCGAACTGGCCAGCCCCGGCGACATTGTCGATGGCGAAGGCCGCGTGCTGGGCCGCCACAATGGCATCCACCGCTTCACCGTGGGCCAGCGCCGCGGGCTGGAACTGGGCGGCCAGGCCGAGCCGCTCTATGTGATCGGCATTGAAGCGGCGCGTGGGCAGGTGATTGCCGGCCCGCGCCGCGCGCTGGCGGTGGCGGCGGTGCGGCTGGACGGCATCAACCGGCTGGGCCCCACCGATGGGCCACTGATGGTGAAACTGCGCTCGATGGCGCCACTGGCCGCCGCCCGGCTGGAGGGCGACCTGCTCAGCTTTGACACGCCGCAATATGGCGTCGCCCCTGGCCAGGCGGCGGTGGCCTATGTGGGCGACCGGCTGGTGGCCGGCGGCACCATGGTTGCGACCATGAAGCCACTGGCTGCGTCAAGCCTCTGACATGTCGGGCTTTTGACGCAGCCCTGCCGGTTTCTTGACGCCGGCCTGTCAATCGGCTGACGTTGTAACAATCTGGTAACCATGCGCGACCGGCGCAGCCGTTCACAATTGCAATTGGCACAGCCATTGCAATTGCCTGGGCATGACCACGCCCATCCCAGCCCTTCCGCCGCCGGCGCTTGATTGGTTGCCCGGCCTTGCCCGGATCGATCTGGCCGATCTGGCCGTCATCATTGGTGATCAACGGCCGGATGCGCCGCTGCTTGAATGCCGGCAGGTGGTGCTGCACCGCGCCCGCCAGGGCCAGGCCCGGCTGCAGGGCCGCAGCTTGCGCATCGATGTGGCGCCAGGCGATGAGGCTTTCGCCACCGCGCTGATCGCCGCCTTTGCCGGCAGCGGCGCGCCGGCCGCCGCCGATCCGGCCAGCATCGCGCTGCTGGCGCTGGCGCGGCGGGTGGGGGCCAGCCCGGCCAGCGTGTTGATCGAAGGGCCCACCGGCACCGGCAAGGAAGGGCTGGCCACGCTGGTGCACGCCGCCTCGCCGCGCCGGGACGGGCCGTTCGTGGCGGTGAACTGCGCCGCCCTGGCCGAACAGATGGTGGAGGCCACTTTGTTCGGCCATGAACGCGGCGCGTTTACGGGCGCGCACGGCGCCAGCCCCGGCCTGATCCGTGCCGCGGATGGTGGCAGCCTGTTTCTGGACGAGATCGCCGAGCTGCCGCTGGCCGCCCAGGCCAAGCTGCTGCGTGTGCTGCAGGAACGTGAGGTGATGGCGGTGGGGGCGACCCGGCCGACAAAGGTGGATGTGCGCATCATCGCCGCCGGCAATCGCGATCTGGCCGCCGATGTTGCGGCTGGCCGCTTCCGCGCCGATCTCTATTGGCGGTTGGCGGTGTTCCCGCTGCGCACCCTGCCGTTGGCCGCCCGCCCGGCCGACATCGTCGCGATTGCCGCCCACTGGCTGTTGGCGCGCACCGGCGGCGATGGGCTGGTGCCGTGGCTGGCGGCCTGTGCACAAGCCCGCCTGCGCGATCATGCCTGGCCCGGCAACGCCCGCGAGCTGGGCAATGTGCTGGATCGCGCGCTGGTGCTGTGTGACGGGCCGGATATCCGCGCGCGGCACCTGATCTTTGATGCCATGGCTCCGGCCGGCCTCACCATCGCCGCCCCGGCGGCCTTGCCGGGCGTGGTCCGCGATGCCGAACACCACGCCATCGCCCGCGCGCTGGCCGCCGCGCCCACCCGCCGCGATGCTGCCCGCCGGCTGGGCATTTCCGAACGCACCCTGCGCTACAAGCTGGCCGCGGCGCGCACCGGGCCTGACGCCCCCCCGATGGTGCAATGATGCTGCCCCCGGTCGATACGGCCTCCATCCTGCGCCTGCGCCAGCAGATCCTGGCCCGCAACGACGCGTTGAAGGCCCCGCTGGCGACCCCGGCCGGCGCGCCGGAACAACCCCGCTTCGGTGCCGCGCTCGATAATGCCCTGCGCCAGGTTTCGGCCATTCAGGATCAGGCCAACGCCGCCACCACCGCGTTTGAAACCGGGCAAACCCATGATCTGGCCAGCGTGATGATCGCCCGCCAGAAGGCCAGCATCGCCTTTGAAGCCACGTTGCAGGCGCGCAACCGCCTGATCGGGGCCTATAAGGACGTGATGAACATGCCGTTGTGATGCCGGCATGAGCGAGGCTGCCACCCTGCCGCCGGACGCCAATTCCGGCCTGCCCGCCGGGCTCGCCCCGCTGGCAGCGCGGGCGCGCAGCATCGCGGCCAGCCCGGCGGTGCAACAGGCGCGGCCCGCGCTGGCCTTGGTGGCGCTGCTCGCCGTCGCGGCGCTGGCCTGGGCGCTGCTGCGCACGCCGGAATGGCGGCCGCTCTATCCCGGCCTGTCCGATGCCGATGCCGCCGCCGTCACCACCGCGCTGGCGGCGGCCAATTTCGATTATCAGGTCAACCCGGCCAACGGCACGGTTGAGGTGGCGGCCAGCGATCTCGCCCGCGCCCGCATATTGCTGGCGGGCCAGGGCCTGCCCAAATCGGCGGCCGGCGATGCCTCGGCCGATCTCGATGCCATGCCGATGGGGGCCTCGCGCTCGGTGGAGGCCGCCCGGCTGAAGGCGGCGCTGGCGCGCGATCTGGCCGCCAGTGTGGAGGCAATCGACGGCGTCAAATCCGCCCGCGTGCATGTTGCCGCCCCCGAACCATCGGTGTTCATCCGCGATCGCGCCGCGCCATCGGCCAGCGTGTTCGTGTCGCTCGCGCCGGGCCGCAGCCTGTCGGAAGCCCAGGTGCGCGCCATCATCTGGCTGGTCGCCACCTCCGTCCCCGGCCTCACGGCCGACCGGGTGTCGGTGGTCGATCAATCGGGCAGCCTGCTCTCGGCCGGGGTGTCGGGTGATGGCCAGCAACTGGCCTATCAGCAACGGCTGGAGGCGCTGGTGCGCGACCGGCTGGTGAAATTGCTCACCCCGATGCTCGGCCCCGGCCGCTTCACTGCCGAAGTGGCGGCCGACGTGGATTTTTCCGAGAACGAAGCCGCCTCCGAACGCTTCCAGCCCGCCGGCACCGTGCGCAGCGAACAGACCAGCCGCAACATGGACAACACGCCGCCGCC
>JAIXQY010000041.1 GCA_027485485.1 Sphingomonadales bacterium
CCAGATGCCAGGTTGAAATTCTGGGACAATTTGAAGTTGGCAGCAAAGTCCGCCTGGTCCACCACCTGGAACTGTGAGCCGACAAAGTTGTTGGCCTGGATGTTGCGGCTGCCCTTTGCAGTCAGGCTGAGCCGCGAACTGAGGCGGAAAATCAGGGCGGCATCATAACCGGCGCCGCTGAAGCTGCTGCGGTCAATCGTTTGCGGCAGACCGTCGACGAATACGACGTTGGACGCCTCCTTGGGACTGGAGTCCAGAAACGACCCACCCAGGGTGAGCGAAATGCGGGATCCGAAATCCCGCTGCAAGCCAAGGCGGAGGCTGCGTTGCAGCAGGCCATCGTTCACCAGACCGGTTGGCGTCAGCACCTGCCGACCGATCAGATCAATATCGGAAATCGATCCATCAATCGACAGGCGACCAAAAGCCGGACGGCTGAACGCGGCGCCGGCCGTGTAGGTCCAGCGGTTGGAGTCAATCGCAGTGCCCGCGCCGCGCAACACGCCGATTTCGGCACGGGTGACGCTGCCATTGAAGGAAATCGCCGAACCGATCGAACAATTGGCACTGGCGCCATATTGCCTGGTTTCCTGCTCAAGACTGCCAAACAGGATGATGTCACTCATGAAGACCAGGCTGCGACGATAGCTGGCGCCGGCATCGAACGTGCAGCGCGACAGATTGGCAGAGACGCCGCTGCCCAGATACACGCGGTCGGCACCCTTCAGCCGCTGGTTGCCCCAAATTTCATCGCGGCCATAACTGCCCACGGCATAAAGCCCGAAGCGGCCCGCACCGATACCATAGCTGCCTCCGGCCGTGGCGCGCGCGCGCAGCCCGTCATCAGCAACCGGCAGCCGCGACAAATTGTCCTCATAAAGCGTGAACATCGATCCGCGCAGCGACAGCCCGCGGCCAGGATAGCCCGGCAACCCCGCAATGCCGCTGCTGTTTTCGGCAATATCGTCGTTGTCAGCCATGATAGGCGCCGCCGGAACCTGGCTGGCAACGCCCGTCTTCGGCAACACCTGGCCCTGCACTGGCACAGCGATGCAGATCAGGGGCACGACCACGACAGCATGGGCTGCTCGCACGAACTGGGCAGGCAAGAAAGCAAGCCGTGCATCCATAGTCTGATCTAACCCCACCTTTTGCCCCATGTGCACACCGGGCGGTACCAGCCTGTCTCTGCCAGACCATGACCCCGCAGCCGTGGCTGCCAGTCACGACCCGGTTTCGCCGCCCTGCTACACGCAGCGCCTCTTGCGGGCAACCTTTTCGAACGCCGGCTGTCTCGCATATTGCGCCACATCTGGTGAAATGCTGCAAATTCCCCCTCGCATCTGCAACATTCTCATGGCAGAGGCGGGGTGCAATTGCAGCGCACGAAATGCCGTAACTGGCAGGGCCCGTCCCGGGCGTTACCGCATCTTGGCGGCAGTGATATGGTGATGGAATGATCTGGAAGCGCAAACTGCAGACCGATGGTGGCAACAGCGTCGTGCCTGCTCTCGATACATTGAACGAAGCGTCTGAAAGCAGCATCGTGCTGGTGGAACAATTTCCCACCCTGGCGCGCGGATATGACATGCCGGCCGGCAGCGACAGCCTGTGGCAACAAGGGCCGGTGATCGAACCCGGCCCGATGCTGCCGCGTTTCATGGCCAGCGCCGCGGATGACGTCGAATCGGAATCGGCCGATCGGCTTTCCCGCCGCCGCCTGGCCCTGCGTGACGCGCTGGCCGCGTCGCAGCCGGTTGTGTCCCGCGAGGCCTTCGCCGGCCGCCACGACCAGATGCTGCGCCTGATCAATGCGATCGAGGAACAGCGCGTTCACGTCGTGATTTATGGCGAGCGCGGGATCGGCAAGACCAGCCTGGCCCACGTGTTCGCCGAAACCGCCCGCGAAGCCCGCTATCACGTGATCTATGCCAGCTGCGGCACGGCGGCCAATTTCCCCGACATGTTCCGGTCGATCCTGACCAATATTCCGCGGCTGTACCACAGCTCGGTGATGCCGAACTCGGCCGAGGCCGAGGCTGGTGACAATTTCGATGTCATGCTGCCGGAAGGACCGTTTGGCGCCCGCGAACTGGCCGACGTGCTGGCCGGCGTGCTCGGCACCCGCGTGCTGATCGTGCTCGACGAGTATGACCGCGTTGTGGATGTGAACTTCCGCCGCGACGTCGCCGAACTGATCAAGAACCTGTCTGACCGCGCGGCCCGCGTGCAGCTGATCATCACCGGTGTGGCGCTCAACCTCGACGAGCTGATCGGTTATGCACCGTCGATCCGGCGCAACATCACCGGCCTGCCGATGATTCCGATGTCCAACGCCGAAATGCATGATCTTTTGCGCATGGGTGAGCGGGCGGCGGATATCGTTTACGGCGATGATGGGGTGGAAACCATCTGCCAGATGGCAGGCGGCTCGCCCTATCTGGTCCGGCTGCTGGGCCACCAGGCCGGTCTGCTGGCCATGGATGACGGGCGAGACAAGGTGACGCAGGCTGATGCCCGGCGGGCGGTCGATCTGGTCATCCGCGAATGGCAGGCCAGCTTGCCGCGCCGGGTGCAATCCAATCTGGCCCGCGAAGAGGCCAAGGCGCACTGGGAACTGCTGGTGTCCGCCGCCAAGGCCGGCAGCTCGGCCGATGGCTGGTTCACGGTTGATGATGTCTATGCCGAAACCGGCGGTTCGATGTCGCAATTGACCATCGAGCGTGACCTCAAGCTGTTTGTGAACACCGTTGACCTGCTTGAACGCCGCGAAGGGCCGGGCGATCCGCACTTCCGTTTCGGCTATCCGGGCGTCGCATCGCTGCTGATGATGTCGGCCGCCATGGCACGCCAGGTCGCCTGACAGCCGGATCATTTCCGCCGAATTGGCAAGGCATAGGTGAGCGAATGGCATCAGGCTTGATCGAAAAACTCAAGCTGCTGTGGTTGCGCCGCGACGAGTATGAAAGCCAGCCGCTGCGTGATTGGTTCCAGTCGCGTTGGAAGATCCAGGTCGGGCTCTACAGTTATGGCTGTTTCGACCCGTGGCGGATTTCGGCCCACACCCGCATAGGGCGTTATTGTTCCTTTGCGCGTTCGGCGCGGGTGATTGATCAGAATCACCCGCTCGAGGCGCTGACCACGCATCCCTTCCTCTATGAACGCCGCTTTGGCGTGGTGGCGGAAAATCTGCCGGAGCCGCCCTGGCTCACGGTGGAAGATGATGTGTGGGTGGGTCACAACGCCACCATCCTGCCAGGCTGCAAGTTCATAGGGCGCGGCGCCGTGATCGCGGCCGGGGCCATCATCAACCAGGATGTGCCGCGCTATGCCGTGGCCGTTGGCATGCCGGGCCGCATCCTGCGCAACCGGTTCGATGATGAGACGATTGCCGCCATCGAAGCCAGCCAATGGTGGCTGCTGGACAAGGCCGGGCTGAAGGCCCTGATCGATCAGCAGCCCGACGCCGTGTTTCGGCCCAATCCGGCCAATCTTGCCGGCATCGCGGCGCGATGACGCCCGGCGATTCCCTGCTGTTGTCTGATCCGGCGCCGGCCACCACGGCGGCGCCGGTGATTTCGGTGGTGATCCCGCACCTGAACACGCCCGATCTGCTGGCGCGTTGCCTTGAATCGCTGATGGTGCAGCAGCTTGATGCCGGGCCGTTCGAAGTGATCGTGGTGGACAATGGCTCACGCACGCCGCTCGATGCCGTGCAGCAGCGCTTTGCCGGCGTGCGCTTTCTGCTGCAACCGGCCGCCGGCCCTGGCCTGGCCCGCAACATGGGCGCCGCGGCCGCCCGGGCCCCGTTGCTGGCCTTCATCGATGCCGATTGCATTGCCCTGCCCGGCTGGGTGCAGGCGGCCCATGCGGCCGCAGCCAGCGGCGCGGTGGTGGGGGGCGACATTGGCGTGGAGGTGGTGGACGCCGCCTGCATGACCGGCTGCGAAGCCTTTGAAAGCGAATTCGGCTTCCGTCAGAGATTCTATATCGAAACCCGCAAATTCTCGGTCACCGCCAACATGGCGATGCCGGCCAGCGCGCTGGCCAGGGTCGGGCCGTTTGCGGGCATCGAAATTGCCGAGGATCTGGATTGGGGCCAGCGCGCCCATGCCCAGGGCCAGAGCATCAGCTTTCTGCCGGCGATGCGGGTGCTGCACCCGGCGCGGCCGGATTTCGCCGCCCTGGCGCGCAAATGGGATCGGCTGTTGCAGCATGAATGGAACGGCCACCGGGCATCGGGGCGCAGCATCATGCACTGGTGGCTGCGCACGGCGATGGTGGCCCTGTCACCCTTTCTCGATGCCCGGCGCATGATCCTGTCTGACCGGGTTTCGGGCCTGGGCAATCGCTGGCGCGGGCTGGTCACCCTGGTCCGCATCCGCTGGTATCGGGTGGCCAAGATGCTGGTGGCCGGCCGCGCCCTCACCGGCCCGCAACGGTGGAATCGCTGATCATGGGCATGGCAACCACCTCCCGCACGGGCGGCCGCAGCGGCCCCCGCCCCGGCAAGGCTCCTGCCGGGCCGGCGCTGGGCGTCGTGATCGTGAACTATGGCGGCGCCGCCGATACGATCGAGTGTCTTGAAAGCCTGCTCCGGTCATCCCTGCCGTTGAAGGTGGTGGTGGTGGACAATGGCTCTGGCGACGGATCGGCCCAGATGCTGCTGGATTGGGCAGCCGGGCGGCAGGCGGCCGAGCCGGCATCTGATCTGCTGCGCCAGCTTTCAACCCCGCCGATCCGCAAGCCACTGGGCATCGCCCATATCGGCCCGGATCAGATCGGCATCGGGCCGATCGCATCCCTCACCCTGATCGAATCGCCCGACAATCTGGGTTTTGCCGGCGGGAACAATCTGGGCCTGCGCCATCTGATGGCCGATCGCGGCTTGCGGCATTTCTGGCTGCTCAACAATGATGCGGTGGTGATGCCGGAAGCCGCCGCGGCCTTGCTGGCCCGTATGGACGCCACGCCCGGCATCGGCCTGTGCGGCACCATCGTGCGGCAATATTGGCAGCCCGAACAATTGCAGGCCCTGAACGGTTACATGTTCAACAAATGGACCGGCGCTGGTGTGGCACTGGGCGGCAATGAACCGGCTGGGGTGCAGTTTGATCCACAGCTGATCGCTGATGCCACCGATTTCGTGCTGGGCGCCAGCCTGGCCGCCAGCCGCGTCTTTCTGGACGATATCGGCCTGATGGAGGAAGCCTATTTCCTCTATTTCGAGGAAATGGATTGGGCCGCCCGCAACCGCAAGCGCAATGGCCCACCCTTTGTCACGGCCTTTGCCCATGGCGCCACCGTGTTTCACAAGGCTGGCGCCGCCATCGGATCGCCCAACGCCAAGGCCGGCCGCAGCCCGTTCAGTGATTATTGGCTGACACGGTCGCGCCTGGGATTCATCTGGCGGCATTATCGCTGGCTGTGGGCATGGCATTGGCTGTTCAGCTGGATCATCGTGGCCCGGCGGCTGATCCGCCGGCAATGGCGCAATGCGCGGCAGGTGGCACGCGCCGCGCTGGGCCTTGCACCATGACCCGGATGTTCCACCATTGACCGTGGCAGACCGTCACGGCAAGAGGGGGCAATCAGCGCCGAGCACGGCCAAAATCAATCGAGATGGAGACCAATATGTCTAATCTTTCCAAGCGGTTGCTGTTGATTACTGCCGCCTGTGTGGCGCTGGCGGCCTGCGGCGACAAGCAATCCAAGCCCGAAGGCCAGGTGGTCGCGACGGTTGATGGCCAGGAAGTGACCATCAATGAAGTCACGATGGAAGCCAATGGCCTTGGCATTCAGGCCGGCACGATTTCGCCAAAGCTGATCGAATCCGTTGGCCTGGCCCGGGTGATCGAACGCAAGATGCTGGCCGCAGAAGCCAAGAACCGCAAGCTCGATCAATCGCCGCAGTTCGTGCTGGCCAAGGCCCGCAACGATGAAAACCTGCTGGTGCAGGCGCTGCAGGCCGAAGTGTCGGGCAAGGTTTCCGAAACGCCGCGCGAACAGGCGCAGAAATATATCTCGGAAAATCCCATCATCTTCGGGGATCGCCGCATCCTGACGCTGGATCAGATCCAGTTCCTGCAGCCGGCCAATCTGGGGTCGCTGCCGTTGGCTTCAGCCAAGACCATGCCGCAGGTGGAGCGGATCCTGCTCGATGCCAACATCGAGTATCGCCGCGCGCCGCAGCAGCTTGATACGCTGCTGCTCGATCCGCGCCTGAGCAAGGAAGTGGTGCGTCTGGCCCAGGGTCCCAATGGCGAGCCGTTCATGTTCACCGATCAGCCGCAGGGTGCCCCGGCCCCGATCGTCTATGTCAACGTGGTGGCCGAACAGAAGACCGAGCCGTTCATCGGCGAACGCGCCATTGCCTATGCCCAGCAGCTGATCCAGCGCCAGGAAATCTCCAAGCGCCTGCAGGCCGAGCTCACCCGCCTGCGCGAAGCCAGCAAGGGCAAGATTGTCTATGGCGCCGGTTATGACACGCCGGAAAACACCGCCAAGGAACTGGACAAGAAGGCCACGGCCGCGGCCAAGGACAAGGCAGAGCAGGAAAAACGCGCCAAGGCCGGCGCCGCCAAGGCACCGGCTGCCGCCAAATAAGCCAACGCGCGCCGCGCCCGGCTGGCCAGCACGGCGCCGGGCGGGCGGGCGAGACATGTGTGACGTTTGGGCAGGACAGGCACGGCAATGGCGGCGGATTTTCTGGAACGGGTGAAGCGGGCAGACAGCTGCACCGGCTGCGGCTTGTGTGCGGCGGTTTCCCCCGGCATCCGCATGGCCGCGGCCGGCCCCGGCTGGGCCCGGCCGGAGCAGGTTGGCGCGGTTTCCGCGACAGAAGATGCCGCCATCGCCGCCGCCTGCCCCGGCCTGGTGGTGGACCAGCGTGACAATCCCCATGATGCGGCCGAGCCCTTGTGGGGGCCGCAGCGCTTCACCGGGGTGGGCCATGCCACCGATCCGGTGCTGCGCCACACCGCGTCATCGGGCGGGGTGATCTCGGCATTGCTCACCCACGCGCTGGCCAGCGGCTTGGTTGATTTTGTCGTGCAGGTGCGCGCCGATCCCGATCAGCCCACCGGCAACATCACCAGCATTTCCACCGGCGCCGACGCGATTCTCACCGCCGCCGGTTCGCGCTACGCGCGTTCGTCGCCGCTGGCCGGCCTCAATGATTGGCTGGCCCGGCCCGGCCGCTTTGCCTTTGTGGGCAAGCCCTGCGATGTCGCTGCCTTGCGCGCCCGGGCCAAGGCCGATCCGGCGCTGGCCGCGCGCGTGCCGCTGATGTTGGCGTTTTTCTGCGCCGGCATCCCGTCTGACCGGGCGGTGGGGCGCATCCTCGATCATCTGAAGGTTGCGCCCGGCGATGTGGCCGCCTTCCGCTTTCGCGGCGATGGCTGGCCCGGCTTTGCCAAGGCCACCCTGCGCGACGGCAGCACCCGCCAGATGACCTATAACGACAGCTGGGGCCATATCCTGTCGAAAGAGGTGCAGTTCCGCTGCAAGATCTGCGCTGATGCCGTGGGCGCGGCTGCTGATGTCGCTTGCGCCGATGCCTGGTATGGCGATGATCGCGGCTATCCCAGCTTCGAGGAAACCGATGGCCGGAGCCTGGTGATGGCGCGCACCGCTGCCGGCGTGGCTGTGCTCGATTCGGCGCGCGCGGCCGGCACCCTGGTCACCGAAACAGTGCCGGTGTCCGATATCATCCGCATGCAACCACACCAGGCCCGGCGCAAACGGCAGGTGCTGTCGCGACTGTGGGCGATGCGCGTGGTTGGCCGGCCGGTGCCGCGCTATCTCGGCCTTGGCGTGGCCGAAGCCGCCCGGCGTGAGCCGGTGATGGCGCAAGTGAAAAGCTTTGCCGGCCTGGTGCGCCGGTTCATCAAGGGAACGGCATGATGGCAAAACGGCGTGGCATCATTTTGGCCGGTGGCTCCGGCACCCGGCTTTATCCGCTCACCAAGCCGGTCTCCAAGCAGTTGATGCCGGTGTATGACAAGCCGATGATCTATTATCCGCTGTCGGTGCTGATGCTGGCGGGGATCAGCGACGTGCTGATCATCACCACACCCGGCGATGCGGCGGCGTTCCAGGGCCTGCTGGGCGATGGCAGCGATTGGGGCATGAACATCCAGTTCGCCCAGCAGCCGCGCCCGGAAGGCCTGGCACAGGCCTATCACATCGGTGCGGATTTCGTCGGCAATGATCCCAGCGTGTTGATCTTGGGCGATAATATCTTCCACGGCCATGGCCTGCCCGAACTGCTGGCCAGCGCCAACGCGCGCAGCGACGGTGCCACCGTGTTCGGCTATTATGTCGGTGATCCCACCGCCTATGGCGTGGTGTCGTTCGATGCCAATGGCCGCGCCGAAGCCATCGAGGAAAAGCCGGCGGCGCCCAAGAGCAATTATGCCGTGACCGGCCTGTATTTCTATGACGGCGATGCCGTGGCGCTGGCGCGCGATCTCAAGCCCTCCCCGCGCGGCGAGCTGGAAATCACCGATCTCAACCGGCTCTATCTGGAAGCCGGCAAGCTGAATGTCGAACTGATGGGCCGCGGTTTTGCCTGGCTCGACACCGGCACCCACGCCTCGCTGCTCGATGCAGCGCTCTATGTGCGCATCGTGGAGGAACGCCAGGGCCTGAAAATCTGCTGCCCCGAAGAAATCGCCTGGCGCATGGGCCTGATCGATGATGAACAACTGGTTCGCATTGCCCAGCCACTGCGCAAATCGGGTTATGGCGAATATCTGCTTGGCCAGCTAAAGACCGGCCGATGAACATCATTGAAACCCCCTTGCCCGGCGTCAAGCTGATCGAGCCCCGCGTGTTTGGCGATGCGCGTGGCTTTTTCCTCGAAAGCTGGAACGCCAGGAGCTTTGCTGATGCCGGGCTTGATCTGGCCTTCGTGCAAGACAATCACAGCCGTTCGGCCAAAGGCGTGCTGCGCGGCCTGCATTATCAACTGAACAACCCACAGGGCAAACTGGTGCGCGTCACCCAGGGTGCGGTGTTTGACGTGGCGGTGGACATCCGCCGCTCCTCCCCGCACTTCGGCCAATGGGTGGGCTATGAGCTTTCGGCGGAGAATCACCGCATGCTGTGGGTGCCCCCCGGCTTTGCCCATGGCTTTCTGGTGCTGTCTGAAACCGCCGATTTTCTCTACAAATGCACCAGCCTCTATGACCAGCCCAGCGATCGCGGCATCAGCTGGAACGATCCGGCCATCGGCATTGCCTGGCCCGATGTGGGCGTGCCGCCGTTGCTGTCGGCCAAGGATGGGGTGGCTCCGCTGCTGGCGGATGCGGAGGTGTTCGCATGAGGGTGTTGGTCGCCGGCAGTGGTGGGCAATTGGGCCGGGCGCTGGCCGCCACGGCGCCGGCGGGTGTGACGCTGATCGCCCCGCCCGAAGCCCAATTCGATATCGCCAATCCTGATGTGGTGGCCGCCGTGGTGGCCGACGCCAAGGCCGATCTTCTGGTAAACGCCGCAGCCTGGACCGCGGTTGACAAGGCGGAGGCCGAAGAGGACGCGGCCTTGCGCATAAACGCCACCGCCGTGGGCTATCTGGCCACCGAAGCCGCCAGAACGGGCGCGCGCTTCGTGCAGATTTCCACCGACTATGTGTTTGATGGCTGCGGCCACAGCCCCTATGCGCCCGCCACCGCGCCGGCCCCGGCCAGCGCCTATGGCCGCACCAAATTGGCTGGCGAACAGGCGGCAATGGCCCATCACCCGGCCGCGCTGATCATCCGCACCGCCTGGGTTTATGCCGCACAGGGCAATAACTTCGTGCGCACCATGCTGCGTCTCATGGCCGAGCGCGATGAAGTGCGCGTGGTTGCCGATCAGATCGGCACGCCCACCCACGCCGCCAGCCTGGCCCGCGCCATCTGGGCGCTGGATGGCCACAGCGGCCTGTTCCACTGGACCGATGCCGGTGTGGCCAGCTGGTATGATTTTGCCGTGGCCATTCAGGAAGAAGCGCTGAACCTGGGCCTGCTCACCCGCCAGGTGCCGGTGCTGCCGATTGCCACCAGCGATTATCCCACTCCGGCCCGGCGCCCGGCCTATAGCGTGCTCGACAAGACGTCGAGCGTTGCCATCACTGGCCCCGCCCGCCATTGGCGCCGTGAACTTGTTGAATGCCTGAGGGAAATGATCCCATGACCCATCTGCTCGTCACCGGCGGCGCCGGCTTCATCGGCGCCAATTTCGTGCATTATTGGCGGCGGCATCATGGCGGAGACGCCATCACCGTGCTCGATGCCCTCACCTATGCCGGCAACCGCGCCAATCTGGAAGGCGCCAACAGCGTCTCATTTGTCCACGGCGACATCCGCGACACCGCGCTGGTGGAACAGCTGCTGCGCGACGGTGGTATCGATACGATCGTGCACTTCGCCGCCGAAAGCCATGTTGACCGTTCCATCCACGCGCCGGCGGCCTTTGTTGACACCAATGTGATCGGCACATTGTCGCTGCTCACCGCCGCGCGCGCCGTGTGGCTGGCGGATGGCGGCAAGCCGCACCGCTTCCACCATGTGTCCACCGATGAAGTCTATGGCACGCTGGGCCCCAATGATCCGGCGTTCAGCGAAACCACCGCCTATGCCCCCAACAGCCCCTATTCAGCCAGCAAGGCGGCGAGCGACCATCTGGTGCGCGCCTGGCACCACACTTATGGCCTGAATGTCACCACCAGCAATTGTTCAAACAATTACGGGCCTTACCAGTTTCCGGAGAAGCTGATCCCGCTGTTCCTGATCAACGCGCTGCACGGCCGGCCGCTGCCGATCTATGGCGATGGCATGCAGATCCGCGACTGGCTGCACGTGGAGGATCATTGCCGCGGGATCGAAGCCTGTCTGATCAAGGGCCGGGTGGGTGAAACCTACAACATCGGCGGCGGGGCGGAACTTCCCAACCTGATCGTCATCGAAACCCTGTGTGCTGCCGTGGACGCCGCCTTTGCTGCCGATCCCGGCCTGGCTGCCCGCTTCCCCGATGCGCCGGCCGCCAGGGGTCTGCCGACGGCCAGCCTGAAGACCTTCGTCACCGATCGTCCCGGCCATGATCGCCGCTATGCCATTGATGAAACCAAGGCGCGCGGGGAACTGGGCTATGCCCCGGCCCGCACCTTCGAACAGGGCTTTGCCGAAACGCTGCACTGGTATCTGGCCAACGAAGGCTGGTGGCGCGCGGTGATGGACGGCAGCTATCGCGATTGGGTGGCGACCAACTACAGCCGCTGACCGGTTTTGCTTTGCCGTCGGAGCCTTGGCCGTTAGACCAAGGCCATGCGGCCATCCCTGCCCCGTTTGCGCTTCACGGCGATCCGTGAACTGCTGGCCAGCCAGGCCAGCGGTGGCCAGGTGTTGACGATGGCCGCCGCCGCCGCGCTGTTTGCGGCCAACAGCGTGTTGTCGGACCAATATTTTCACCTGCTTCATGTGCAGATCGGCCCGATGAGCCTGCTGCACTGGATCAACGATGGCCTGATGGCGGTGTTTTTCCTGCTGGTCGGCTGCGAGATCAAGCGCGAATTCGTGGATGGCGAAATGGCCAGTTGGCCGCGCCGCATCCTGCCCGGTGTGGCGGCAGCGGCGGGCATGGCGGTGCCGGCGCTGATCTATCTGGCGATCAACCGGGACGTGCCCGCCAATGCCGCCGGCTGGGCCATTCCCACTGCCACCGATATCGCCTTTGCGCTGGGCGTGATGGCTCTGTTGGGCAACCGCGTGCCGACCAGCCTGAAACTGCTGCTCACCGCCATTGCGGTGATTGATGATCTGGGCGCCATCGTGGTGATAGCCGCAGTCTACACCAAGGGGTTGAACCTGGCAGCGCTTGGCGCCGCCGCCGGCATCACCGCCATGCTGGCGCTATTGTCGTGGCGGCGCGTGCAGGCGCTGTGGCCTTATCTGCTACTGGGGGTGGGCCTGTGGGTTGCCATCCACGCCAGCGGCATCCACGCCACGCTGGCCGGCGTGATCACCGCGCTGGCCCTGCCGATCCGCGCCACGCCCGGCACGCCCGAAGATCGCGAGAGCCCGTTGCTACGGGTGGAACATGGGCTGGTATCGCTGGTGGGCTTTGTCATCGTGCCGGTGTTCGGCTTTGCCAACGCCGGGGTGGATCTGCGTGACCTGTCACTGGAGGCCGCGCTTGATCCCCTGGTGCTCGGTATTGCCGCCGGGCTGGTGCTGGGCAAGCAATTGGGCATTTTCGGCGCGATCATGGCGCTGGTGCGCCTGCGCATCGTCGACATGCCGGCCCACGCCTCCGCCCGCGAGCTGTGGGGCATGAGCCTGTTGTGCGGCATCGGCTTCACCATGAGCCTGTTCATCGCCGCCCTGGCCTTTGGCGGCGGCAGCGATCAGGAAGCCGCGGCCAAGCTGGGCATCATCGCCGGCAGCCTGATCGCGGCCCTGGCCGGCATGGCCATCCTGCGCCGTTAACCCAGGTTGGCGCGCAGCATCCACGCCGTCTTTTCGTGGACCTGCATGCGCTGGGTGAGCAGATCGGCGGTCGGCTCATCGCGGGCCTCATCGGCCAATGGGAACACCGCCCGCGCCGTGCGCACCACGGCCAGCTGGTCTTCGGCCAGGATGCGCACCATCTCGTCCGCCTTGGGCACGCCATCGGCTTCCCTGATGGACGACAATTTGGCAAAGGCGGAATAGCTGCCCGGCGCCGGTTCGCCCAGGGCCCGGATGCGTTCGGCAATCAGGTCAACCGCCAGCGCCAGTTCGGTATACTGGGTTTCGAACATCAGGTGCAGCGAATTAAATTGTGGCCCCGTCACGTTCCAGTGAAAATTGTGGGTTTTCAGATAGAGCGTGTAGGTATCGGCGAGCAACCGCGCCAGCCCTTCGGCAATGGCCTTGCGCTGGCCATCGGCCATGCCCAGATCAATCGCGTCATCCTTGCTTTTCTTCTTGGCCATCTTCTGTCTCCTTGTTGTGATCAGAATATGACCAGTGCAGCGATGGCGTCCAACCGGATTTTCCGATGAACGCCATCGCTCATTTTCTTACCGGCAGATCACCCGGCCGCGATCGATGCTGTTGCCGATCACCGCGCCGGCCGCGCCGCCGATGATGCTGCCCAGGGTGCGCGATCCGCCTGGTGCCAGCACATTGCCCAACACACCGCCGGCAATGCCGCCCACGATCAGCCCGGTGGTGCCATCGCTGCGCCGGCAATAATAACGGTTGTCATATCCGCGCCACACCGGATCATTCCAGCCCACGGCATAGGGGCGATAATTGCCCTGCCGGTAGAAATGCTCGGCGTGCCAGCCCTGGCGGTTCCAGCCATCCTGCCGCCAGCCCCAATCATTGCCGGGGCGGCCGCCGCGGCCCCAGCCATTGCCATTTCCCGGCCCGCCGCTGGCGCGATAGAGATCGCGGCGGTCTTCGATAAACTCGCGCTCGGCCCGGCGCAGCTCGCGGCGTTCTTCGCGCACATCATCCCGGTCGCCGCGCCATTGGGCGCGGGCCAGATCGCGGCGCTCGTCCTGCACCCGGTCCCAGCTGCGTGCTACTTCGCGCGGGCTGGCGGTGCGGCGATCCCGCCAGTCATCATCGCCGGCCAGCGCCGGAGAGGCCAGGGCCAGGCCGGCAAAGCTGGCCAGCATCAGTTTCGTCCGCATCGTCATCGCCATCACTCCTTCACAGATGAAATCCAACTTCAGCGGCACACCACGCGGCCGCGATCGACACTGCGGCCCAACAGGCCACCCACCACCGCGCCAAGAATGGCGCCTTGAGTGCGGTTGCCGCGGCGCGACATTTCCGAACCGACCACACCGCCCACGGCCGCGCCAACCAATGTGCCGGTGCTGCCATCGCTGCGCCGGCAGAACTGGCCGCCGCGCCCATCATCCCAGCCGCCCTGCTGGCCACGACCATTGTTCCAGCCACGCCCGTCGTTCCAACCACGGTTGTCGTTCCAGCCGCGCCCGCCGTTGCGGCCACGATCATCATTCCAGCCGGCATCCTGCCAATTGCCCTGCGGCTGCTGCCAATCGGCCGGCGGCGGCGCGTCGCGCCACTGGGCGGCGGCGGGGGCTGCCAGGGTCAGGCTGGCCAGCATCAGGCCGGTCATCATGGTGATCGTGGTGCGCATCGTGGGTTCCTTCGCTCCGGTTGATGGAGCCTTGATTCGCACACTGCGCATGTGAACCGCCTGAACGATGTTGTTATGACCTGTTCAGCTTCGGCGGCGCGCGGCTGCGTCTCTTCGCCTGTTGGATGAATTGGACAAGAATGCCGAAGGCGTGACAGGCTTGTGCAACCCGGCAACAGCAATCAGGGAGAGCATCCGTGGCCGAACAGTTCGGATTCACGCCGTCGCATGACGAAGCGGCACGGCAGGCCTTTGTGGGCAGCCTGAAGAAGTTCGTGAACTTCGATGTGGAAAGCCAGGTTGGCCGCGTGTTCGATATGCTGGTGGCGGACAGCGAGCAGCCGCCGGCGGACCGCAAGGCCGCCGCCCAGCTGCTGGAACCGCACCCGCTCTATCGCCTGTGGGGCAGCCTGACCTTTCACAGCCAGAACATGATGTGGGATGCCGTGCAGGCCACCACCGATCGCACCATCACCGCGGCCGTGGCCCGGTATGAAGCCGCTGCCGCCGCCCCCAGCGCCGGCGGCAGCGTCAGCCTGAGCGAGCAATTGCTGGTCAAAGCGCCGGTGGCCACCACCGAAATCCACCGCCAGCCCGGCGGTTACTGGCGCGAGCGCCGGCCCAATGATCTGGAAGCCGCGCTGAACTATGCCGGCACCATCGAACTGTATCGCAAGGCCAAGGGCATGAGCGCGGGCGGGCCGCCGGCATCCGATGCCATGGGCCGCTTTGTCGCCGCCGTCGCCCGCAAGCACGCGCCCGATCTGGAACCCCAGGCCATCCTCGACATGGGCTGCGGCACCGGCGAGGAGACGCTGGCCTATAAGCGCACTTGGCCGGCCGCCAGCGTGCATGGCATCGATGTGGCGCGGCCGTTCATCCGCTTTGCCCATGCCCATGCCGAAGATCAGGGCGTGGCGGTGCATTTTGCCGAGCGCGATGCCGCCCAAACCGGCTTTGCCGATGCCAGCTTTGATCTGATCGTTTCGATCATCATGTTCCACGAAACCAGCGCGGCGCAGGTGCAGGATATATTGAAGGAATGCTGGCGCCTGCTGCGGCCGGGCGGCCTGGTGCTGCACCTGGATGTACCCTATCAGCCGCACCGCATGCCGCTGGTGAAACAGGTGACCAACCATTGGCAGGTGCGCCACAATGGCGAACCCTTCTGGACCGGCTTTGCCGAACTGGACATGGCGGCCGAGCTTGACCGCGCCGGCTTCGATCCCGCCAGCCGCTTTGCCACCTATGAACAGACCGGGCCGGCAAGCTATTTCTTCTTCGGCGGCAGGAAGCCCAAATGAGCGACACGCAAGACCTGCCCGCCGGCCCGCGCCCCGGCGACCGGCACACCAGCTTCTTCGCCGATCCGGTCACCGATCATCTGCTGCGCGCGGTGGTGACGCTGGCGGGCGAGCTTTCGGTCACCCGCGACCGGCTGGCCACGGTGGAGGCGCTGCTGGCGCAGGCCGGCGTGCTGGACCGCAGCGCCGTCGATCACAGCCTGCCCAGCGGCGATGAAGCCCTGGCGCGTGAGGCCGCCCGCCAGAAACTGCTCAGCGATCTGCTCGCCCCGCTGGTGGCCAGCCTGTCGCGGCCCGCCTGACCCGGATTTTCCAAGGACCCCTGCCATGACCGATCTTGCCAGCCTGAAACAGGCGCTGCGTGCCGCCATCGATGATTGCCGCCCGGATGGCACCTATGATGATGCCGGGATCGACCGCGTGCATGGCCTGATCGAACAATTGCTACCGCTGAACCCCACGCCGCGCCCGCTCGATCATCAGGACGTGGTGGAATCGCCGTGGATCTCGCACTTCGCCCAGTTTGGCCCCAAGCACACGGCCGGAAAGCCGATCCAGCACGTCACCAGCCTGCGCCTGCAAAGCTTCAACGCCTTTCCCGACCTGCCGGTCAAGACGCTGGAAATCAGCCAGGAAATCCGCATCGACGGCGCGCATTACAACAATGTGGTGGAGGTGGAGACACCGGACGGTGCCCACCATGCCCGCATCATCACCTGGGGCCGTTATGCCATCAGCCCCGACACACCGCAGCGTTATGCGGTGGAATTCTATGCCGTTGAGCTGGTGCCACCCGACGGCGTGAGCGCCGATGCCCTGCGCGCCCAGTTCGGGCTGGAGGCCGATGCCCCGCTGCGCCGGGAACTCAAGCCGCCGCGCGTGCACAGCGATGTCGTCTATTGCGATGCCGATATGCGCATCAACTATGGCAGCCTGGGCGGGGTCTATGTGCTGAACCGACTGCACCGGCCGGGCAAATCGGTGCAGTTTCCAGGCTGAAGCAGCCGGCACCTCTTCGCACTGCGGTTAAAGTCTGGTGCCGCCATGCGGTGGCGGGATGGCCCGGCCTAGGTTGCAATCAAGCCAACACGGATTGGCCGGAGGATGGTTATGGATCAAATCCGCACGCAAGTGGCGATTGCTGGCGCTGGGCCGGTGGGCACGGTGGCGGCCTATCTGCTGGCGTCACAGGGCATTGATGTCGTGCTGCTGGAGGCCGGGCGCGATTGCGCGCTCGATCTGCGCGCGTCCACCTTTCACCCGCCCACGCTGGAAATGCTGGATCAACTGGATGTGACGTCCAGGCTGATCGAAATGGGGCTGAAGGCGCCGATCTATCATTTCCGCGAACGCCAGACCGGCGACGTGATCGAATTCGACATGAGCGAATTGTCGGACGTGACGCGCTATCCCTTCCGCGTTCAGTGCGAACAATATCATCTGGCGCGCATGTTATCAGAAGCGGTGCGCGGCCAGCCCGGCGCGCAGGTGTTGTTCAACCACCGCGTGCTGGGCTTTGAACAGTCGGCCAGCGACATCACCATCCACGCCGAAACCCCGCTCAGCATCATTTCGATCAAGGCGGATTTCCTGATCGCCGCCGATGGCGCCAACAGCGTGGTGCGCAAATGGCTGGGCACCCAGTTTGATGGCTTCACCTATCCGGAAAAATTCCTCTGCTACACCACGCGCGAACCGCTGGAGCAGCATTTCAGCAACCTCGCCCATGTGAACTATGTCTCTGATCCGCATGAGTGGATGGTGCTGCTCAGGGTGCCGTCGCTGTGGCGGGTGCTGGTGCCGGCCTCACCCGAACAGGATGATGGCCTGTTGCTGGCCGATGCCAACAAGGATGAGGTGTTCACCCGGCTGCTGGGCGATGGCCGCGCCGTGCAGACCGAACATCGCACCATCTATCGCGTGCACCAGCGGGTGGCGCAAAGCTTCCGCAGCAACCGCGTGCTGCTGATCGGCGATGCCGCGCATCTCAACAACCCCATCGGCGGCTTTGGCATGAACAGCGGCATCCACGATGCCTTCAATCTGGGGGAGCGGCTGCTCTCGATCTATCGCCATGGCGCCGATGCCGATCATGCCCTCAACGCCTTTGACGTGCAGCGCCGGCGCACCGCTTGCGAGTTCACCCAGGCCCAGACCATCCGCAACCTGCAATATCTTGACGCCGGCAAGGGCGGCGAGCACGCCTTGCGCAAGCGCGAGATGGAACAGGTGAGCGCCGATCCGGTGAAGCGCCGCGAATTCCTGTTGCGCCAATCGATGATCGACTGCCTGGAACGCGAAAAGGAATATGCCTGATGCCGGCCGCGCCGCGCCCCAATCCTGATGTGCGCGGCAACCGCCGCCTGTTCGGCGTGCTCGGCCCCAGCACCAACACCGTGGTGCAGCCCGATTTTGACGATATGCGGGTGCGCGGCGTCACCAATCATTATTCGCGCATCGTGGTGCAGGATGCGCAGGCCATTTCCGATGAGACGTTCATGGCCGGCACGCTGGAAATCTCGCGCAACACCATCGATGCGGTGCGCGGCGTGCTCACCTGCAATCCGGATTATCTGGTGATGGGCATGTCGGCCGTCACCTTCTATGGCGGGGCGGCCGGCGCGCAGACATGGCGCGAGAATATCGAGCGGGAGGCCGGCCTCAAGCTCTGCACCGGATCGCAATCGCTGATCGAGGCGTTCAACGCCTATGGCGGCATCAAGCGCATCGCGCTGATTTCGCCTTATTATCCGTCTGCCAACGCCCAGGTGGCCAATTTCATGGCCGATCATGGCATCAGCGTGGTGCGCGACACCTGCCTGCGCTGCCCCAGCTGGACAGCGATTGCCCAGGTGCCCACTGCCAACCTGCGCCAGGAGCTGAAGCTGCTGGACGGCGATGATGTGGATGCCATCGTGCAGGTTGGCACCAATCTTTCGATGGTGAAACTGGCGGCGGCGGCCGAGCTGTATCTGGGCAAGCCGGTGATTGCCATCAACACCGCCACCTATTGGAACGCCCTGCGCCAGAACGGCATCACCGATCAGCTGGACGGTTTCGGCCGCCTGCTCGCAGATTTCTGAAGGCCAAAGCCCATGTTCGAATATGATTATGTTCCCCTGCCCCAGCGCAACCCGCTGTGCTGGCCCGGCGGGGCGCGCGTGGCGCTGCTGTTCACCTTCAACCTGGAAACCTGGGATCTGGTGAAGGATACCGACAAGCCTTATTACGCCGGCGGGCCACCCCTGCTGCCCAACGAACTGGCCGGGCGCATCCCGGATTATCCCAACTACAGCTGGCGCGAGTATGGCCAGCGGGTGGGCATCTGGCGCATGTTCGACCTGTTCGACGAACTGGGCGCCAAGGCCGGTTGCACCACCAACGCCGTCACCTTCGAACGGCGCAAGGCGATGGTGGATGCCTGCTTGGATCGTGGCTGGGAGTTGATTGCCCATAATTATGAGCAGGGCGAACTGCTCACCGATTTTCACGACAATCCGGCGGCCGAGCGCGACATCATCCGCCGCTCCATCGCCATGTATGAACAGCATGTGGGGCGGCGGCCCAAGGTGTGGCTGTCGTCCTCATTGCGCGGCACGCTCAACACGCCGTCGATCCTGGTGGAGGAAGGCTTCAAGGCCTATTGCGACATCATGAATGATGATCAGCCCTATATGATCCGCACCGATGCCGGGCCGATCGTGGCGACGCCTTATTCCAACGTGATCAATGATTTCACCATCCTCACCCGCAACGCCCGCACCACCGATGAATATCGCGATATCCTCATCGAGGAACTGCGCGTGCTGCACCAGGAGGGCGCGAAAACCGGCCGCATCATGAACATCGGCCTGCACCCCCATGTGTCGGGCCGGGCCTATACGATCCGGGCGCTGCGCGAATTCATCCAATATGCGCAAAGCCTGGATGGCATCTGGTGGGCCACCCGTGGAGAAATCGCTGATTGGTATGTTGCCAACCACGAAGCGCATTTCCCCGGCCAGCTGGGCGGCTGATCATGGTGCCGGCGGCGCGCGTGGTGCGCGGCAATCAGGTGGATGCGGCCATCACCGTGCCGGTGGTGATCGTCGGCGGCGGCGCCACCGGCCTGTGTGCGGCGCTGGCCGTGCGCGATGCCGGGGTGGATGTGCTGGTGATCGAACGCGATCGCCAGCCGATGGGCACCACCGCCATGTCCACTGGGCTGATCCCGGCCGCCGGCAGCACGCTGCAACACGCCGCCGGCGTTGCAGACAGCGCCGACCTGTTCGCACGCGACATTGCCACCAAGGCCAAGCACAAGGTGGATCAGGCGCTGGTCCAGCGTTTGGCAGAAGAATCCGCGGCCACCATCGATTGGCTGGTGGAGCGGCACGGCGTGGCGCTCAGCCTGGTGGACGGCTTCATCTATCCCGGCCACTCGGTGTTGCGCATGCACGGCATGCCGGGCCGTTCAGGCGGGGAATTCATGGGCGCACTGGCCAATGCCTGCGCCGCGGCCGGGGTGGATATGCTGACGGACTCCGTGGTGGATACGCTTCATGTCTCCCACGAAAACCGGGTGATCGCTGTTGGCATCGTCCACCCCGATGGCGCGCGCGAGGTGATCGGCTGCGGCGCGCTGATCCTCGCCTGCTGCGGCTTTGCCGGCAATCAGGCGATGGTGCGCGATCTCATCCCCGAACTGGAACATGCCACCTTTCACGGCCACCCCGGCAACAAGGGCGATGCCATTGCCTGGGGCCAGGCGCTGGGCGCGGCCATGGCCGATCTGGCCGCCTATCAGGGCCATGCCGGCCTGGCCGCCGGGCATGGCATCCCGATCTTGTGGCCGTTGATCACCGAAGGCGGTATCCAGGTGAACCGCGCCGGGCAGCGTTTCGCCAACGAAGCCGCCGGCTATTCCGAACAGGCGGTTGAGGTGCTGCGGCAGGAGGGCCACGTCGCGTGGAGCGTCTATGACGCCGCCCGCCACCGCATCATGCTGCAATTCGATGATTACCAACAGGCGCTATCGGCCGGCTGCATCCTCACCGCCGACAGCCCCGAAGCGCTGGCGGCGCTGGCCGGCATTGATGCCGCCGGGCTGGCCGCCACCATTGCCGAAACCCACGCCCTGGTGGCCAGCGGCGCGCCCGATCGCTTCGGCCGCAGCTTTGCCGGCAAGGCCCCGCTCACCGCGCCCTTCCACGCCGTGAAGGTGACGGGCGCGCTGTTCCACACCCAGGGCGGGCTTGAGGTGGATGGCGATGCCCGCGTGCTCGATGGCCAGCGCCGGCCCTTCCCCAATCTTTATGCCGGCGGCGGCGCGGCGCGCGGCATCTCCGGCCCCGGTGCCGATGGCTATATGGCCGGCAATGGCCTGCTCACCGCGACCACGCTGGGCCGGCTGGCCGGGCGCCACGCCGCCCTCAGCGCAGCCCACCCAGATGAGCGATAATCTCGGCCTCTGACACGACATCGGCATATTTGGCCTGCATGTCGAACAGATTGGCCTCGTGCGGGCCGGGATGGCGATCGCCGCAGGCATCGCGCACCACGGTGGTGATGAAACCATGACTCATCGCATCCACACAGGTGGCGCGCACACAGCCGCTGGTGGTCAGCCCGGTGAGGATCACATTGTCCACCCCCATCGCCGTCAGGGTGGAGGCCAGCGAAGTGCCGAAAAAGGCGCTGGGATATTGCTTGGAAATCACCAGCTCGTCGGCTTCCGGCGCCAGCCCGGCCGGCCAGGCGCCCATCGGGCTGCCCTTGAGGAAATAGCGCAAGGGCCGCGCCTTCTGAAAGAAGCGCCCGCCATCCAGCGCCTGGGGATGATGATAGACAACATTGGTGAGGATCACCGGCACGCCAGCCGCCCGCGCCGCCGCCCGCACCCGCAAGGCCGATGCCAGCGCATCATCCACCCCGGCATAGAGATCACAAGCCGGATCGAAATAGCCTTCGACGAAATCGATCATCAGCAATGCCGGCTTGGCGCCAAAGCCGGCCTGCCCGCCATAGGCGCGGGCATAATTGGCATCCAGTTCCTGGCTCATATCCGTCCCTCCATCACCAACACGGCATAGCGTGGCCATTGGCCGCCGCAAGCGCCAGGTCGCGCCCATGGCCGCGCACCGGACAAAACGGCGGCAGCCGCTGCCGTTGCAGGGGCAATTGGTTAGCCAGACATGATGACCACCCAGGATAATGCCGCCATGACCAGCGCCCCCGCCCGCCTGCGCCACGCCCTTTCGAACGGCGAATTCTTCCTCGCCCCCGGCCTGTTTGACATGATCACCGCCAGACTGGCGCAGGCCCAGGGCTTCGCCTTCGGCTATGCCAGCGGCTATTGGCTCACCGCATCGGCCTATGGCCTGCCCGATGCCGGCATCGCCACATACAGCCAGATGCTGGAACGCATCGAGACCCTGGTGCGGACCGTGCCGGGCATGGCGATCATTGCGGACGCTGATACCGGTTATGGCGGGCTGATCAACGTGCGCCACACCATGTTGGGCTATGCCCGCGCCGGGGTGGCCGCGTTGCAGCTGGAGGATCAGGAGTTTCCCAAGCGCTGCGGCCATAGCCAAGGCAAGCGCGTGGTGCCCACCGGCGACATGGTGGCGCGCATCAGGGTGGCGGTGGAGGCCCGCGACGGCAAGGATGGCCCGCTGATCATCGCCCGGTCTGACGCCCGCGCCATGGAGGGGATGGACGCAATGCTGCGCCGGCTGGAAGCCTATGCCGCCGCCGGGGCCGACATTCTTTTCCCTGAAGCGCTGACCACCGAAGCCGAAATGGCGCATGTTGCCGCCCGCCTGCCCGGCCCGGCGATGATGAACATGGCCGATGGCGGCCACACGCCGATCCTGCCGGCCGCCACCCTGCAGGCCATGGGCTTTGCCGGCGCCATCTTCCCGGCGATGACGGCGCTGGCCGCCGCCGCCGCCAACGAACGCGCGCTGAAAGGCCTGTTTGAAACCGGCACCAGCCTGAACGAGGGGGTGGAGCTCTACAGCTTTGCCCGCATGTGCAGCCTGCTGGGGTTTGACGAAGTCTATGCCCAGGATGCGCGCTGGGCGGCCTTCAACCAGCCGTGATCGCCGCCGCCGAAAGGCCGGCAATCCGGCCCATGCTGATCGCCGATCCCAGCCCCATTGCCGGCAGATAACCCCACCAAGACGGGCCGGACACGCCGCGCGCCGCGCCGCCGCAGGCCAGCAGATTGGCAAAACGCCCGCCATCGCGCCGCAGCACCCGCGCGCTGCCATCAATCTGCAAGCCGCCTTGCGTGTGATAAATCGCGCCGCACACGCGGATGGCCAGCACCGGCCAGGCCGGCGGCTGCGCCGCGGCCCAGTCGCGGCCCTGCGCATCGGCGCGGCCAGCGCCGGCCGCCGCATGGGCATCGGCCAGCGTGGCCGCCAGCACCGCCGCATCGGCCCCGATCATCGCCGCCAGCGCCGCCGCATCGCCCGCGCTGCGCACCGCACCCGAAGCCTGCAGGGCGCGGGTTTCGGGGATATAGTCGTTCAACTGCGCAATCCGCCCATCCAGCAGCACCCAGGCCACGCCATCGGGCTGCGCCAGCACCGGGTGCACCATGCCGGCAATATCCGTCACTTCGTTGGTGAAGCGCTGGCCCAGCCGGTTGACGATGATGCCACCTTCCACCAGCACGCCGGGCGGCACGGTGATGCCGTGGGGATCGGCCAGCATGGCATAGCCCTGATAACTGCCCATATCACCCAGCGCCGCGCCGGCCTGCGCGCCCAGCCAGATGCCGTCGCCCATATTGCCTTCGTGGCCATTGTGGCGGGCCGCCGCCGCCTCCGGCATGTGCGCCGCCACCTGTTCATGATTGGCGGCAAAACCGCCGCTGGCGAGGATCAGCGCGCCGCAGCCAATGGCTTCGCGGCTGCCATCGGGCCGCTCCACCACGATGCCGTCAATCCGGTCACCGTCGCCCACGAGCTCCACCAGCCGCGCCGGCATCAGCACATCAACACCGGTTTCGGCCAGCTTGGCGTGCAGAAACTGTACCATGTCGGCACCGCCATGGTGCAGCCAGCCGTGCAGCCGCTGCCGGCTGTGGCCATAAGCCGCCCGCGCGCCGGTATCGAGCACCAAGGGATAGCCCAGCACATCGCACAGCCAGTCCGCCGCCGGGCCAGACGCATCGGCCACCGCCCGGGCAATCACCGGATCGGCTGCCCCGCGCGTCTTGGCCATGATATCGGCAAACAGCGTGTCGGCATCATCGTCGATGCCGGCCGTCGCTTGCGCCCGCGTGCCGGCGGCGCACATCAGCCCCTGCGACATGGCGGTGGTGCCGCGCGCACTGGCATCGCGCTCCACCAGCAGCACCTCGGCCCCGGCCAGCCGCGCCGACAGCGCCGCCACCGCACCAGCGGCACCGCCCCCCACCACGATCACCGGCACCGAAAATTCAAAGTCCATGCACCCGCCCCTATGCCCCGCAGCCACCGCCAATCGTCCGCTTGCCGCATCTGTCCACCCAGTGGATAGTGATGGCGCGCTGCTGCCCAGCGGCGGCAGGGCGGGCCAGTCTGCATCCAAAGGAGTGGCGATCATGAACGCGATGCTCAACACATTCCAGCAGGGTGACCATGATGTGCTGCCCAAGGCCGATCATGACGAACGCGCCCGGCAGGAATTCACCAAAAGCCTGAAAGGGTTCGTGCAATCCGGCCTGCTGCCCGGCCTGGGCCCGGTCTATGCCGCCCGCGCCGCCAAGCGCTTTGAACGCGAAGCCGGCCGCGCGCCCGCCGACCGCCACGATATCCGCAAGGCGATGGTGGCCGATCCCTATTTCCAGACCTATGCCGCCACCAACCGCATCGCCCAGGAACGCATCTGGGACACTGTGATCGACACGATCGAACGGCAACTGCCCGAGATCGAGGCCCGCGCCGCCGCGCTCTCCGCCGCCAGTCGTGCCCCGCTGGAGGTGCATGATGATTTCCCCACACCGCGTTATGTGACGGCCATCGATATCCATTGCATGCCCGGCGGCTATGCCGAACCCGGCGGCGTGGCAGCCGGCGCGCTCTATGATCGCGGCGTCTATCTTTACGCCATGGGCTATATGGGCCCCACCAACGACGACATGGGCCGTTCGGTCGCCAATTATATCCGCCGCACCATGCCGGATTTCAAACCCACAAACATCCTCGACATGGGCTGCACCGTTGGCCATTCCACCCTGCCGTTCAAGGAAGCCTTTCCGGATGCGCACGTGACCGGCATCGATGTCGCCGGACCGCAGCTGCGCTATGCCCATGCCCGCGCCGCCGGGCTGGGGCTTGAGGTGGGCTTCCTGCAGCGCAATGCCGAAGCCACGGGGTTTCCGGATGCCAGCTTCGATCTGATCGTCAGCCATATCCTGCTGCACGAAACCAGCGGCAAAGCGATGCCGGCGATCATGCGCGAATGCCACCGCCTGCTGAAACCCGGCGGGGTGATGATCCACGCCGATCTGCCGCCGTTCAACCTGATGGACCCATTCACCCAGTTCATTCTGGACAATGAAACCTGGTACAACAACGAACCTTTCTGGGGCGCCATGCGCGAGGTGGACCAGATTGCCCTGGCCCAATCGGTGGGCTTTGCCGAACCGCGCTTCGATACCGCGCCGATGGCGATCATGGAATTTGCCGCAGCCGCCGAAAGCTACAGCAGCGATGCCGCCGAGGCCCTGGCGGAGCGCGAGTTCACTGCCGGCGAATATGCCCCCGGCGGCGGCTGGGAAGTGTTGATTGGAGTCAAATCATGAGCCTGCGCCGCGATGCGCGCGGCAAGCGGCCGCAATTCTATGCCGATCCCGCCATGGATCAGGCGATGGCGATGATCCTGGTGCTGGCCGAGGAATTTAGCGCGCTGCGCGACCGGCTCGACACGGTGGAGCGGGTGGCCAGCGCGGCGGGGCTGGCCGAGGCGGTGGAAGCCTATGTGCCGACCCAGGATGTGCTGGAACTGCGCGAACAGCGGCGGCAGGCGTTTCTGGCCCGGCTCTATTATCTGGCCCGCAAGGATGCCAGCGATGCCGCCGAACACAGCACGCCGGCCAGCTTTGTTGCCACCATCAACGAAATTGCCGAGGGCTGATCGAATGGCAAGCATGGCGGTGGCCGGCACGCGCCTGATCGACAGGCTGGCCGATATTGTCGGGGCCAGCCATCTGCTCACCGACGAGGCGGAGCGGCGCTTTCAGGCCACCGATGTGTACAATGCCGGCGAACTGCCGCTGGCGGTGGTGCGGCCGGGCAGTGTGGCGGAACTGCAGGCGGTGGTTGCGGCCTGTGCGCAAACCGCCACGCCGATCAGCGTGCGCGGCGGCGGCGCCAGCTACACCGATGGCTATCTGCACCGCAGCGCCGGCGGCATCACCATCGACACCAGCCGGCTGAAGGCGATCAGCATTGATGCGCACAACGGCGTCGTCACGGTGGAGGCCGGGGTGACCTGGGCCGAACTGCACGAAGCGCTGCGGCCGCACGGGCTGCGCACGCCGTTCTGGGGGCCGTTTTCCGGGCTGGCGGCGACCATCGGCGGCTCCATGTCGCAAAACAGCATCAGCCACGGCAACGGCGTGTCGGCGGAATCGCTGCTCAACATCGAGGTCATCACCGGCACTGGCGAACTGCTGGCCACCGGCAGCGCCGGCAGCGCCAGTGGCGCGGCCTTCTTCCGGCACTTCGGCCCCGATCTGGCCGGGCTGTTCACCGGCGATTGCGGCGCGCTGGGCGTGAAAGCGCGCATCAGCCTGAAATTGCAGCGCCGGCGCGACGCCTTTGCGGCGGCCAGCTTCAGCTTTGACAGTTTCGATGCCATGCACGAAGCCATCCGCAGAATCGCCATCGAGGGCGTGGATGATGAGAATTTCGGGCTGGATGCCGCGCTGCAACAGGGCCAGATCGGCCGGAATGATGGCGTGGACGCCAAGGTGGACATCGCCCGCAGCGTGATGAAATCGGCGACGTCGTTCGGCAGCGGGGTGAAAAGCCTGGCCCGCATGGCCATCGCTGGCGACCGGGCGCTGAAGGCCGCCAATTATGCCGTGCATTATCTCACCGATGGCGTCGATCAGGCCGATGCCGATGGCAAGATGGCGCTGATCCGGCGGATCGCGGCGGCGCATGGCAGCGAGATCGCCAACACCGTGCCGATCGTGGTGCGCGGCATGCCGTTTGCGCCGCTGGCCAATGCGCTGGGCCCCAAGGGCGAACGCTGGGTGCCGATGCACACGCTGTTGCCGCATGATCGGGTGCCGGCCTTCCATCGTGCGCTGACGGCATACTGGGATGAGCACAGCGCGGAGATGGCCGAGCATGGCATCTTCACCGGCGGGATGTTCATGGCGGTGGGGGCTTCGGCCTTTGTTTATGAACCCGCCATATACTGGCCGGATGCGCGCAGCCTGTTTCATGATCGCATGATCCCGGCCGATCATCTCGCCAGCCTGCCGGTGCATGCCGCAGCGCCCGCCGCCCGCGCGGTCGTGGCGCGGTTGAAGCAGGGGGTGATCGATCTGATGCACGCCCACGGCGGCGCGCATCTGCAGATCGGCAAGGTCTATCCGCTGCTCGAAGGCCGCAACCCGGCCAGCGTGGCGCTGCTGCGGGCGATCAAGGCGGCGCTCGATCCCCATGGCATATTGAACCCCGGCGCGCTGGGCCTGTGATGCTCAGCACACGCGCGGAATTCGGCCGGGGCTGGCGCGTGGTGGTGGGCGGAGCCATTGGCGCGGCCTTTTCCATCTCGGCACTGCCCTTCTACACGCTGGGCGTGTTCGTCAAACCCATTGCGGCTGCCACCGGCTGGAGCCGGGAGGCCATCCAGCTGGGCTTCACCGTACAGATGTTCACCCTGCTGGGGATCAGCTGGGCCTGGGGCTGGCTGGTGGATCGCCATGGCGCCCGCCGCGTGGCGCTGCTGTCCCAGATTGGCCTGGCGGTGGCGCTGGCCGTGCTGCCGCTGCTCGCCGGCTGGCTGGGGCCATCGCTCGCCGGCTGGTATATCGGCTGGGCGCTGGTGGCGCTGCTGGGCGGCGGCACCGGCCAGGCCACCTGGACGCGCGGCGTGAGCGGCTGGTTCGATACTGCGCGCGGCACCGCGCTGGGCCTCACCCTGTTTGGCACCGGCATTGCCGCCGTGTTCGCGCCGCCCATCGTCACCGGCATCATCGCCGCATCGGGCTGGCCGATGGGCTATCATCTGCTCGGCGCATCGGTGCTGATCTTCTCGCTGCCGCTGGTCGCGGCCTGGTTCCGCGATGCGCCGCTGCCGGCCGGCGACATCCAAGCCCTGCCCGGCCTCAGCCGCGGCGAGGCCCTGAAAGATCGCCGCTTCTGGACGATGCTGCTGGCCTTTTCCACCATCACCTTCGGCGTGGCCGGCATCATCCCCAATCTGGTGCCGCTGCTCACCGATCGCGGCCTCGATGCCGCCACCGCTGCCAGCTATGCAGGCATTGCCGGCCTGGCGGTGATGGGCGGGCGCATTGCGGCAGGCATCCTGATCGATCGCATCTGGGCGCCGCTGGTGGCCATCGGCTTTCTGGCCATGCCGGCCGCCGCCTGCTTCCTGCTGGTGGGCGACACGCTGGCATCGGGCCCGATCATCGCCCTGGCCGCCGTGTTGGTGGGTCTGGCGGCCGGGGCGGAGTTTGATCTGGTCGCCTTCATGGCCGGGCGCTATTTCGGCATGCGCAACTATGGCTTCATCTATGGCGTGCAGATCGGCGCCATCCTGGCCGCCACCGGCATCGCCCCGGCGCTGTTCAGCCGGGTGCAATCGGCCACCGGCAGCTATGACGCGGCGCTGATCACCGCCGGCACCTTGTTCCTCACCGCGCCGCTGCTGCTGCTGACACTCGGCCGCTATCCCAAGTTCGCCAATGACTGAGATTGCCATCATCGGGGCCGGCATGGGCGGGCTGGTGCTGGGCGCGGCACTCACGCAGGCCGGCCAAAGGGTCAGCATCTTTGAACGCACCGCCGAACTGGGCGAGTTGGGCGCCGGCATCACGCTCAGCCCCAATGCCATGCGGGTGATCAACTGGCTGGGCCTGGGGCCGCAGCTGCAGGCGATGAGCGTCACGCCCGACCGGCAGCTCACCCAGCATTGGCAGACCGGCGCCATCATCCGCGAATCGTCGCGCGGCGCCGATTTCGCCGCCCGCCACGGCGGCGCCGGTTACCACCATGTCCACCGCGCCGATCTGCACAGCCTGCTGGTTTCCGCCCTGCCCGCCGGCACGTTGCGATTGGGCAAGCAGCTGGTGAGCGTGACGCCGGATGGCGCGATGCGTTTTGCCGATGGCAGCAGCGCGCAGGCCGATGTGGTGGTGGGCGCCGATGGCCTGAAATCCGCCGTGCGCGCCGCCTGCTTTGGCGCCGACGCACCGGTCTTCACCGGCCAGGTGGCCTGGCGCGGCATTGTGCCGGTGGCCGATCTGCCCGCCGATGTGCAGGCGATGCCGCCGGGCATCCACATCGGGCCGCAACGCCTCTTCATGCGCTATCCGGTGCGCGGCGGCAGCCTGATCAACTATGCCGCCTTCGTGGAGCTGAACGGCTGGACCGACGAAAGCTGGACCATCCCGTCCACCATCCCCGAACTGCTCGGCCATTTCGCCGGGTGGGATCCGCTGGTGCAGGCGATCATCGCCGCCACGCCGGGCGGCAATCTGTTCAAATGGGCCCTGCACGCGCGGGAGCCGCTGCCCGGCTGGATCGCCGGCCGCGTGACCCTGCTGGGCGATGCCGCGCACGCCATGCTGCCGTTCATGGGCCAGGGTGCTGCCACCGCGATCGAAGATGCCGCCGTGCTCGCCCGCTGCCTCACCAACCTGCCCGCTGATGCGGCGCTGGCCCGTTACGAGGCGCTGCGCCGCGAACGCACGCAGATGGTGCAAACCCAATCGCGCCTGCTCGGCCTGCAACTGCAGGGCAAGGACCCGGCCAGCCTGGGCCGGGGTCCGCTCATGAACGAGGAAGCGCTGGGCCTGTTCGATTATGATGCGGTGAATATCGCGATTTAGAGCGTTTTCCGACCAATCTGGATCGGCGGCACGCCAGAGTCTTTTGGGGTGATTTCGGTTCAGGGCAAGGAGCGAGGAGGGCGCGATGCAATTTGCATCGTAACCGACGAGCGACGCAGCCCTGGGCCAAAAGCGCCCCGCCCCGTAGGGGTCGCCGGAACGGCGATGACGCTGATTCAGATTGGTCGGGAAATGCTCTAACCCGGCGGCCGGCCCGCCTGCATTGCCTTGAACCAGGCCGGCAGTTCCGGATCGGGCGCGCGCGGCACGGGCTGGCCGGGGGCAACCGGGGCCGGCGTCTGGGTGCGGGCATAAAGCTCCAGGCTCGACAGGCTGGGGTCCACCCATTTTTCCGGCGCGGTGAGATACAGCGGGAATTTCTTCTCGATATAATCCAGCGTCTTGCGGTCCACCCGGTTGATATCGTCATAGGCGCCCATGAAGGTCGCATATTGGCAATGGCCCGGCGTTGGCCCCATCAGCATCCATGGCAGCCACGGCGTCGTGCGGCTCCAGGTGCCACCATATTCCACGCTGGTCTTCTTCGGGTTCTGCATGTCAGCCCAGGGGATCTGATACAGGAAGGTTTCGGTCACCTGGTTGAAGATATTGCCGTTTTCCCGCGGCCATTTCGCCGGCGGCAAGGAGGACGGGTAAAACAGGTTGATATGGCTGAACAGGTTCAGCGTGTCGCCGCGCCGCGTCCAGTTCAGTTGCAGCGGCTGCGGCGGCGGCGGCGCAGCGCGGTTGATCCCGCCATAGCTGGGCGGTGTCGACGCGAACGGCGTGATGGTGTGGTTGAACGGATCATTGGTGATCGGCACGATCTTCACGGTTTCGTTGAGATAGGGGTTCACCATCTCCTCGATGATCTCGCCGCTGGCCAGATCGGTATAGAGGCCGATCTCGCGCAATATCTTGCGATAGCCCACGCCGCTTTCATGCGGCAGCAGCCGCGCGCAGGAGAGCATGGTGAAGCCGCAGATGTCGCGCACCGCCTCGCCCGGCCGCACGCCCTGGATCAGCCCCTGTGCCCAGCCATATTTGGTGGATTTCATGTCGATATTGCCCAGCAGGCGGGCCCAGGCGTTCATGTTGCCGGTGGGCGTCATCAGATCGACGGCCGGGCCTTTCAGGCTGGCGGCATCGGTGCTGCGGATCTTTGCCCCAGCGCCCGTTGCCATGCCCGTTGCAGCCAATCCGGCGGCGAGCCCGGTGAGGGCGAAGAAATCCCGGCGGTCCATCTGCATCTCCTGTGCTTGTCCGGACAAGTCATCATCAACAGGCTTTGACATCAAGCCCGCCAACGCTACTCTATCCACCAGTCGGATACTGGGGGCCACAGGCGCATGGCGACGAAATCGCGAGCTGCAGACACAGTGGAGCCAATCGAACGCGACGGCAACGTGCGTGCCATCAGCCGCGGGCTGGCGGTGCTGCAGGCGATCAACCGCGGCGGTTCGATCA
Organism: Sphingomonadales bacterium; assembly: GCA_027485485.1. Taxonomy (GTDB): domain Bacteria; phylum Pseudomonadota; class Alphaproteobacteria; order Sphingomonadales; family Sphingomonadaceae; genus Sandarakinorhabdus. The sequence continues at coordinate 30,961 of JAIXQY010000041.1, forward strand.
CCATGATGGAAATCTGCCGCAGCGCCCAGATCCCCTATCCCACCGCCTGCCGCATCGTGCAGACCCTGATGGACGAAGGCATGATCGAGCGGGAACCGGCGCGCAAACGCTATCGCCCCACTGCCCTGGTGCGCACCCTCAGCTTTGGCTTTCAGCATGAGGATGATCTGGTTGCCGTTGCCCGCCCGCACATCGTCGCGCTCACCAACGCGCTGGCCTGGCCGGTGAGTGTCACCACGCGGGTGGGGCCGGTGATGATGGTGCGCGATTCCACCCACAAGCTCACCAGCCTGACGCTGCACAATTATGCCCCCGGCTTCACCCTGCCGATCATCGAATGTTCCACCGGCAAGGCCTATCTGGCCTATTGCGACGAGGATGAACGCCACGGCGTGTTGCAGGGCCTGCGCCAACTGGCCGGCCCGGCCGAGCGCATGGCCGTGCTGCTCACCAGCAACGAGCGCATGCTGGCCGAAATCCGTGAACGCGGCTTTGCCACCCAGGCCCGCAATGCCTATACCGCCACGCCGGGCAAGACCTCGTCCATCGCCGTGCCATTGTTCGAAGGGGAGCGGGTGGTGGGCGCGCTGGCGCTGATCTTCTTTGCCTCCGCCGTGAGCATGGGCGAAGCGCAGGATCGCTTTGTGAAGGCCCTGCAGGACACGGCACGCGCCATCGCCCGCGACCTCGAGGCCCGTCGCGCCTGATTGGCCAATTCTATCCGCGCTTCGGATAGACGCAGCGACAGTGTGCGTCTTGCACCGGTGATGTGACACCCCGGTTGCAGCCCGCTGTGGGAGAGACAGCGGTCGTCAGTTTCGGGGCTGGCATACTGGGGAATCGCGGCCTTTGCAGGCCGCCAACGGAGGGATTTCACATGATTGATCGGAGCAAGTTCCGCATCGGTGCAAGCGTGCTGGCCGTGATGATGTCGGGCCTCGCCATCAGCGCCCAGGCCCAGACGGCCGCTGTCGCCGCCGCCGAAGCCGAGGATGAAGGCATTGTCGTCACCGCCCGCCGCGTGTCGGAACGGCTGCAGGATATCCCGCTCAACGTTTCGGTGGTGACCGGCACCGAGCTGCGCGCCCGCGGCATCGACAATCTGATGGAACTCGCCAAGAACACCGTGGGTTTCGCCTTTGAAGCCATCACGCCGATCGTGGTGCAGCCGGCCATTCGCGGCCAGACCAACCTGCGCACCACGTCGCCGGTGCAGAACGTGCCGTTCAACGTCGATGGCATCTATCTGCAGCGCGGCTACATGATCGATCAGGCGCTGCTGGCGGTTGACCGGGTGGAAGTGATCAAGGGGCCGCAATCGGCACTTTATGGCCGCAACGCCTTTGCCGGCGCCATCAACGTGCAGACCCGCGCTCCCAATCTGGACGAGGTCGAGGCCGAATTGTCAGGCACCGTGGGCAATGGCGAGCGTTTCGATGCCCGCGCGCTGGTCAGCCTGCCGCTGATCAAGGGCAAGCTGGCCGTGCTGGCCGCCGTCGCCCATTCGCAGTTCGATGGCATCTGGCGCAACGAACACCCGCTGGCCAATGATCCGGCCGCCATCACCAAGGGCAATCTGGGTGGCTGGAACAAGGAAAGCTATCAGTTCCGGGTCATCGCCAAGCCGACCGACAATCTCACCTTTGATGCGATGTATATCCGCACCGAGCGCACGATCGATCAGGTGCCGGCCTATGCCGCCGGCACGGCTGGCTTGGCCACGGCCACCAACACACTGAACGCCTCGCCGGTCAACGGCCAGAACCGCCTGCTCACCGGCCTGCTGCCGGCCGCGCCGGTGATCGGCCCCGGCGAAGTCCGCCGCCCCGGCCTGATCGTCGATCCGCGCGCCTTTGGTTTGCGCGGGCCCACCGATGTGGTGTCGGCCAAGCTGGAATATGCGCCGGGTGAAGATTGGTCGGCCATCTATCAGTTCGGCTTCACCCGCGCCGCCGTGAATGCCCGCGGCAGCCCGCTGCGCGATCCCACCGTGGCGATCCCGCCCAACTTCGGGGTGAACCAGACGCTGTTCGACAGCTCGGGCAATGAATCGGATTTCCGCGGCTGGAGCCATGAAGTCCGCATCAGCTACGACAATGGCGGCCCGTTCCGCCTGATGTTCGGCGGCAATTATTCCCGCACGTCGGACATTGAATCCAACGGTTCGGAACTGGCCACCGCCAACTCGCTGGTGGAACCCGGCTCGCAATTCTTCTTCCCGCTCGGCCCCGGCCTGCCGTTCGGCACCAACGTGTTCCAGCGCAACACCAATCTGGTGCGCAACGAACAGATCTACAGCGGCTATGCCTTCCTGGGCTACAAGCCGACCGAAAGCCTGGAGATCACGCTGGAAGGCCGCTACACCAGCGAGAAGCAGGTCAACATCGATCGCCTGACCCGCGAGCCGACCAACACCGCCCTGCAGGCGCTGGTGCCGCCGGAACAGCGGCAGACGCAGAATTTCTTCACGCCGCGCGCCTCCATCACCTATCGCGTCAGCCCTGACAGCATCATTTATGCTTCGGCTGCACGCGGGGTGAAATCGGGCGGGTTCAATGGCTTCGTGCCGTTCGTGCCGCAGCGCAGCTATGATCCGGAAACCAACTGGACCTATGAACTGGGCAGCAAGAACCAGTTCTTCGATCGCAAGCTCACGGTGAACGCTGCGCTGTATCACACCGCCTGGCGCAACCTGCAAACCAACGGTGTGCGCCTCACCGCCACCGGCACCGCACCGTCGTTCAACTTCATCGTGCCATCGCTGATCGAAAATATCGGCGGCGTGAACGTCTGGGGCGCCGAACTGGAGCTGGTGTACAAGGCCACCGACTGGCTGACCCTGGATGCCGGCGGCAACTACAACCGGGTGCGTTACGCGCAAGGCAGCGTGTCGCAGCGGTTCGGGGCGTCAGGCAACTGCGATGGCATCGTCTGCGCCTATATCCCCGATGCGCTGATCGGCCGGGTGCTGCCGCTGGGCGGCAACCAGGTGGAGCGTGTGCCGGCCTTTGACGCGGCCTTTGGCGCCAGCTTCAACGGCAAGTTCGGTGACAAGAACGACTGGTTCGGCCGCATCGGTGCCACCTATGAGTCCAAGCAGTTCGTCGATGAAGCCAATCTGGCCTTTGTCCCGGCGCGTCTGGTGGTCAACGGCAATTTTGGCGTGAACCTGGGCCGTTTCAACATCAACCTGTGGGTCAAGAACCTGTTGGACAAGAAATATATCTCGTCCTCGCTGTTCCTGATCGGCACCGGCGGCGCGCTGTCGGCCTCCTATGTGCCCACGCTGGGTGATCGCCGCACCATCGGCCTCACCGGCACGGTGCGCTTCTGATGCACACCGGCCCCGGACCAGTGCGCCGGGGCCGGCCATTCGGAGACGCAGTGTGATTGATCGGCGCGAAGCCATGGCACTGGCCGCGGCATCTCTGGCCTTTCCAGCCGCAGCGGCCCCGGCCGGGCGCGACACCAGCCTCACGTTGGCCGATGGTCGGGTGGTGCCGCTGAGGGTGTGGGAACCGGCGGAGAAGCCGCAGGCGCTGCTGGCCTTCTCCCACGGCGCCAACAGCCGGCCCGACAAATATGACCGGCTGTGCGAACGGCTGGCCGCGGCCGGTTATCGCGTGATCGCACCCACCCATGCCGACAGCCCGGATCATCCCGGCGGCGGCAACATCCCGCGCGAAGCCGGCATCCCGATGCGCCTGGCCGACATGCGCGCCATCCTGGCCCAGGCCGGCAGCCTGCCGGCGATTGCCGCCGGCCACAGTTATGGCGCGCTGATCGCCCAGATGCTGGGCGGGGCCGGCCCGATGCCGCCAGCGGCGGTGCAGGCGGTGGTGGCCTGGTCCCCGCCCGGCCCGTTCCCGCCAGCCATCACCGCGCAGACATGGGCCAGCCTGGCCCGCCCGCAACTGGTGGTGACCGGCACGGCCGACACCCTGCCGATGATGGCCCCCACCTGGGATGTGCACCGCGTCAGCCATGACGTGGCGCCCGGCCCGGCGGTGCTGTTTGTCGGCGCCGGCGTCGATCATTATTTCGGCAACATCATTTGCCGCCCGGAACGCATGGAAGCCCCACAGAGCGTGCAATTCGACCACGCGGTGGACACGACCCTGGCGTTTCTGGCCACCATATTGGCAGGAAAATCGGTTTCCGCGCTGGCCCTCGCCCCCCGCCCCGGCCAGAGCTGGATAGAGGTGAAGGCCTGATCCGCCGCCGCTATGTCGATGGCCGCTGGGGCCAGGTCCATGTGACAGAGGCCGTGCCGGCCAGCGGTTCCGGCCTGCCGCTGGTGCTGCTGCACCAGTCCCCGCTGTCGGGCGCGATGTTCCTGCCGGCAATGCCGCATCTGGCCGCTGCGGGCTTCCATGTGCTGGCGCTGGACACGCCCGGCTATGGCGCATCCGATCCGCCGCCGGCCCCGCCATCGGTGGCGGATCATGCCGACGCCCTGTGCAAGCTTCTCGATTCATTGGGCTTTGATCGCATCCATCTGCTCGGCCACCACACCGGCGCTTCGATCGCCGCGGCCTTTGCCGCCCGCCATGGCCAGCGGCTGGACCGAATGATCCTCAACGGCGTGGCGCTGCTCAGCCCTGAGGAACGGGCCTTCTTCGCCACGTTCCGCTTCGCCCCGCTGGCCCCGCGCGCCGATGGCGGCCATTTGCTGGAGGCCTGGAACCAGCGGCTTCAGGCCACGCCGGGTTGGACCGATCTTGCCGCCATGCACCGCCATGTCGCGACCATGCTGGCCAATCCGGATCGCTATTATTGGGCCTTTGATGCCGTGTTTGCCCATGATCTGGCGGCCGATCTGGCAATGATCACCACGCCCACACTGGTGCTCACCAACAGTGGTGAAGATCTGTTCGATGCCAGCCGCCGTGCAGCGCAGTCACGGCCAGACTGGCACTTTGCTGCACTGGACGGCGGCACGCATGATATTGTCGATGAACAGCCTCAGGCCTGGGCTACTGCTGTCACCAACTTCCTCACTTGATCGGCTTGGGCTTGTTTTCCGCCTTGTACACCTCGAAACTGGTCACGTTCGGCGTCGTCCATTTTTCCGGCGCTTCCAGATATTTGGGATAGTTTTTCTCGGTATAGGCGCGGATATCGCGTGGCAATTCATCCACTGAATCCAGTGCCTTGGTGTGGCTGCGATAGAAAAGATGCCCCGGCTTGCTGCCCATCAGCATCCACGGCAGCCAGGTGCCCAGCCGCTGCCAGGCGCCATGATTGGGAATGCGCTCCAGATTGCGCCAATTGTCGAGATCGGCGCGCTTCACCACGAATTGAAGATATTCGGAAACCCGGACATATTCGCCGCCCGAGCTCTCGCGCGGCCATTCCTTGGGATCGAGCACATTCTTCCAGCGGGTGTTCACATCAAAGCTGGTCATCGCCAGATCGCCGATCATCGTCCACGGCAGCCGCAGCGGAAATTCCGTTACCTGGCCTTCGCCCAGCTTGGCCTCGATCGTCGGGCCAATCACCGCGTTCACCGGATCATTGTGGATGGGGGAGACCGCAACCTCCTCCCCGATCAACGGATTCTGCCAGCGCTCCATGATCGCGCCAGTGCGCAAGTCCTTGTAATAGCCCACTTCGCGGTGGAGGCTCTGATATTTGCCATTGCCCAGCGGCACCATGCGGTTGGCGCCAAAACCCTCCAGATCAAACAGCGGCTGGATCACTTGATCATCACCGATCACCGCAAAGACCCGGCCCTTGAACCAGCCCAGATTGGTGTTTGGGCCAATGCCCAGGTTCATCCGCGCCAGCACCTCGGCATTCTGCATCGGATCGGCCGGGTTGAAGCCGCCACTGCTGGCCGCACCCGCCATCATTGGCTGGGCCTGCGCCAGCGCCGGCAACAGCGCGCTCATGCCCACAAGTCCGGCGCTGCCCGCCAACAATTGCCGTCTGTGCATGGCCCACTCCTTCAAAAGCGACGCGGCAGACTGGCATGCAATCTGCAAGCCAATCACAACATCACCGCAATTGACCGATGGGCGGACACTTGCACCGGCCGGGCATCGACGGTGCCGGATCAGGCATAGCATCGCATGATGGACAACCGCTTCGCCTTCCGCAGCACCGCCTATGCCTGGGGCGTGGTGGCGATGCTGTGCGTGGGCGCGATGATCTCCATGCTGGACCGGCAGGTGCTGATCCTGCTGGTGGAACCGATCAAGGCCAGCCTGGCCATTTCCGATACGGATATCAGCCTGTTGCAGGGCTTTGCCGTGGTGATCTTCTATGCCCTGCTGGCGGTGCCGCTGGGCCGCATGGCCGATACCGGCAACCGCCGTACCATCATTGCCGCCGGGGCCTTGCTGTTTGCGTTGGCGACGATTTCGGGCGGTTTTGCCCTCAGCTTCGGTGCCATGTTCGCCACCCGCCTGTGCGTCGGCATTGGTGAGGCGACGCTCACCCCGGCCGGATCATCCTTGATCGGCGACTATCTGCCACCGCAGCAGGTGGGCCTGGCGATGGGGCTGTTTGTCGGGTCGGGCTTTGCCGGATCGGGCCTGTCGCTGGTGCTGCTCGGCGGCCTGATCGATTGGCTGGCGGCGCATCCCGGCATCGCATTTCCGCTGATCGGCCGGCCGCTGGATTGGCAGATCGTGTTCATCGCCGCCGGCCTGCCGGGCGTGGTGTTTGGATTGGCCATGCTCGCGGTGCGCGAGCCGCCGCGCAGCGATGGGCTGGCCCTGCAAACCGCCAGCAGCGCCAGCCTGGCCGAGATCACCGCCTTCGTGCGCGCCAATGCCCGCTTGCTGGTGCCGGTGTTCCTGGGCCTGCCGCTGCTCGCCGCCGGGCAGTTCGGCCTGAACGTCTGGACGCCCAGCTTCTTCATCCGCACCTATGGCTGGACACCGGGGGAAATCGGCCCGGTGTTTGGCCTGATGGTCAGCATCCTCAGCACATCAGGCGTGGTGGTGGGCGGCGTGCTGGCCGATCGGCTGATCGCGCGTGGGCGCAGCGATGCCAATCTTCATGTCTCCATGGTCGCCTCGATGCTGGCAGCGCCCTTCATCCTGGCCTTTCCCTTGGCCGGCAGCGCCGATCTGTCCCTCTGGCTGTTGGCGCCTGTGCTGTTCTTTGGCGCGATCCCGTTTGGCGCCGGGCCGGCGGCCATCCCGGTGCTGGCGCCCAACCGCATGCGCGCCCAGTTGATGGCGGTGTATCTGTTGTTCGGCAATCTGTTTGGCGCAGGGCTGGGGCCCTGGATGATCGCGCGCTTCACCGATGCCGTGCTCGGGGATCCGGCGGCCATCCGCTATTCGATCGCGCTGGTGGGCACGGTCGTCATTCTGGCCGGGGCCAGCATCGTTGGCCTGGGTGCCCGCGCTATGCGCCAGCAGGCGCTGCGGTCGGCCTAACCCGCAACAATCAGATCGGCCGCCTTTTCGCCGATCATCATCGCAGCGGCATTGGTGTTGCCCGAAATCGGTGTGGGGATGATCGAGGCATCGGCCACCCGCAGCCCATCAATCCCGCGCACCCTGAGCTTGTGATCCACCACGCCCTCCGGCCCCATCGCGCAGCTGCCCACCGGGTGATAGCCCAGGAAGGTGGTGGCACGCAGATGCGCTTCCCAATCGGCATCGCTCTGGCAGCCTGGGCCGGGCAGCCGCTCGGTGCGCAGGGCATCGCGGATCGGGGCTTGCGCCATGATGCTGCGCACAAAGCGGCAGGCCCGCACAAGCCGCTCCACATCATGGGGATCGCCCAACAACTGGTGATCGATCAGCGGCGGATCGGCGGGATTGGCCGATCGCAGCGTGAGCCGCCCACGCCCGCGCGGATAGTTGAGCGCCGCCACCACCGTAACGGCCGGCTTGCGATAAGGCACCACGCCTTCGGGCGAGAAGGCAAAGGCAAAGGGCCCGAACATCAACTGGATATCGGGATGGGCCAGCTCCGGCGACGATCGGAAAAACGCCACGCCGTGCGGATAGGGGCTGGTGGCCGGCCCGCGCCGGGTCAACAGCCAGCGCGCCAGTGCGAGTGCCATGCGCGGGCCGGTGGCATCCATGTTGTAGGTGTGCTGGCCCACATCCCAGCTCATGTTGGCGTTGGGATGTTCGGCCAGATTGCGGCCCACACTGTCCGCGGCCACTTCAACCGTGATGCCATGCCGCTGCAGTTCGTCGCCCGGCCCGATGCCAGACAGCATCAGCAGCTTGGGGCTGGCCAGCGCGCCGGCGCTGAGCACGATCTCGCCGGCCATGGCCTGTTCGTCGAGCCCGCCGCGCCGGAAGGCAACGCCAGTGGCGCGGCCGTCCCCGATGATCACCCGCTGCACCTCGGCCCCGGTGATGATTTCCAGATTGGCTCTGCCGGCGGCCATGCCCAGATAGGCGCGCGCCGCACTCCAGCGCGCGCCCTTGTGCTGGGTCACCTGCGGCAGGGCGGCGCCGTCTTGTGTGGCCCCATTATAATCTTCGTTGTCATCCAGCCCGGCCGCCACGGCAGCGGCGACAAAGGCCTGGCCCAGCGGGTGCAGGCTGCGCAGTGGGCCAACATGCATCGGCCCCAGGCTGCCGCGCCATTGCCCGCCGATCGGGCTGGTTTCCATGCGCCGGAAATAGGGCAGCACATCACCATAGCCCCAGCCATGATTGCCGGCCGCGGC